>CAYUNE010000022.1:0-32598 GCA_964446115.1 uncultured Desulfobulbia bacterium
AACAGATACGTGCGGTTCAATTGCCCCGGTGTCAGAACGACTTGGGGGAGCTTGACTGGTGCCGGAGGTCGGAGTCGAACCGACATGGGCGCAGGGCCCGCTGGATTTTGAGTCCAGTGCGTCTACCAGTTTCACCACTCCGGCATTGGGGTTGGGTTGAGTATCGTGTCTGCTGGGCAAGAAGGGTCGGTGGCTGTTTTGGGATGATATGCCATCGACACCAATAGCTTTTACAGTACTTTCTCTTTTGCTGTCAAGTAGAAAGGGCCGGATGCTTCCCGGCTTTTTTATGCCGGAATCAGCGTAGGGCGGTCGCGGTGCGGCGTAGCGCCGAGTGACGGGCAAAGGATGGCGGCGGCTGTTTCCGGCGGTATTTTCGATAGAGTCTCATCACCTTTTTCACGTAGCGCTTTGTTTCCGGGATGTTCGGAATTTTGCCGTGTTGCGTAACCTTTGCCGGGCCGGCGTTATAGGCGGCCAGGCTCAGGGCCAGGTTGCCTTTGAACATATTCAGCATCTTTCGCAGGTAGCGGGTGCCGCCGTAAATATTCTGCCTGGGATCAAATGGATCCGTCACCCGCACTTCACCGGCTGTCTCCGGCATGAGCTGCATGAGGCCCCGGGCGCCCCGTTTGGAGACGGCCCGGGGGTTGAAATTTGATTCAGTCTCAATGACCGCCTTGATCAACAGGGGATCCACCCGGTAGGTCCTGGCCGCCCGCCTGATATAGATGTCATAGGATGCCGCCGTCGCCCCGGCGGAAGATGTTGAGACGATTCCCACCCTCTCCGTTGCGGAGAGAAAATGCTGGTAGCGGTGATTCACCGGCGCATTGGTGAAACGCCGAACCCCGTTCTCATCCACGTAGCTGAAAATATCCCCCTGAGCCGTCCATGGCTGGAGAAGAAGGACCAGGAGGAGTGGAAGTGATGGCGTCAGTCGTCTCATGAAAGCTGGATTGCGTTATTTTTTTCTCTTTTCCCAATCCGCCAGGAATTTTTCCATACCCACATCGGTCAGCGGATGTTTGGCGAGCTGGGCGATTACCTTGTACGGAATCGTGGCGATATCAGCGCCGATCATGGCCGATTCGACCACATGCATGGGATTGCGGATGCTGGCGACGATCACCTCGGTATGAAAACCGTAGTTGCGGTAGATGGTCATGATTTCTCCCACCAACTCCATGCCGGTGAGCGAGATGTCATCCAGCCTGCCCACAAAGGGGCTGACAAAAGTAGCTCCTGCTTTGGCGGCGAGCAGGGCCTGGGTGGAGGAGAAGACCAGGGTGACATTGGTCTTGATACCTTCGGCGCTTAACCGTTTGACCGCCTTGAGCCCTTCCTCGATCATGGGAATCTTGACAACGATGTTGTCGTGGATGGCGGCCAGCGGACGCGCCTCTTCCACCATGCCGTCGGCATCGAGACTCACAACCTCGGCGCTGATGGGGCCATCCACCAGGGCGGCGATGTTTTTGATGATCTCTTCAAAGGGCCGGTCTTCCCGGGCGATGAGCGAGGGGTTGGTGGTCACCCCGTCCACCATGCCCAGATCCAGCGCCTTTTTGATTTCGTCGATGTTTGCCGTGTCAATAAAGAATTTCATACATCCCTCCTCTGGATTTTCTCGGTGAACTCGTCACAACATTTTTCACTGCAGAAGTAGTAAATCCTGCCCCGGTGTTTGAAACGTATGGCCTGGTTCCTCGGCACCAGGGAGTGGCAGACGGGATCCTCCATCAATACGTCCCGGACCTGGGTTTCCTTTTCCTCGGTATAGCTTCTGGGAGCATCGGGATCGTGGGCATCCGTTCTATTCTTCGCATCCATGCCGCGCAACAGCCGCCAGCCGATATAAAAAAGAAGGGCAAGGATAGCCATCCTGATGGGACTCATCGTTGCCCTCCTGCATCCGGGAGAGGATGTATGACATTCAATCCATTCATGGGAAATTATATATCCCCGGAGGCTGTCTTGTCTATTTTTCCGGCCAGGAGATCCGAAAAATTTCCTGGCCGGGCTCTCGGTCCCGCAGTTCCTGCAGCATGCGGGTCACAGTCTTGCCGGTGAGGGGATGGACCAGGCTGGGAGCGATTTCCGCCAGGGGGACCAGGACGAACATCCGGTCAGCGATGCCGGGGTGGGGAAGGGTGAGAGTTTTTTCAGTGGACAGGTCGTCTCCCCGGAGCAGAAGATCCAGATCAAGGGTCCGGTCCCCGTAGCCGGTGCGGCCGGATGGCCTGGTCCGGCCGTGTTTTTTTTCGATGGCCAGCAGCATCTCAAGCAGGCGCGCCGCGGAAAGCGATGTTTCCACACTGCCCACACCATTGACGAACCAGTTGTCGCTCTTCATAGCCAGCGGTGCGGTGCGGTAAGGGCTGGAAAGCAGCAACTGTTTCACACCCGGCAGGGCACCGATTTCCCCCCAGGCGTCCAGCAGTGTTTGAGCTGAATCGCCGAGATTGGAGCCAAGGCCGATATAGGCGATCACCGTCATGGAGGGCTCACCCCGGAACTCCGCTTTCCATTACGGTCACCGGCGCAGATAAGATCTCAATCCAGGTCCGCCATGCGTTCCACCGCTTCCCGCAACCTGTCGCTTGAGACGGTCAGGGCCATGCGCACATAGCCTTCGCCCGGATCACCGAACCCGTTGCCCGGGGTGGCGACGATACCTGCCCGCTCCAGCAGCATACCGGCATACTCCGCCGATGTCGTGCCTGCAGGAACCTCGAACCATATATAAAAGGTGGCCCTGGGCGGGTCAACCTTCAGGCCCAGTTTCCGCAAACCGGCAACCAGCACATCGCGGCGCTCGGTATAAAGCTCCCGCATTTGCCGGACGCACTCCTGGTCCCCCTCCAGGGCCTCGATGCCGGCCACCTGAATCGCCTCGAAGATACCGGAATCGATATTACTCTTGATCTGTCCCAGGCCGCCGATAATATCGCTGTTGCCCACGCACCAGCCGATCCGCCAGCCGGTCATGTTGTACGTCTTGGACAAAGAGTGAAACTCCACCCCCACATCGCGGGCGCCTTCGGCCTCGAAAAAGCTCGGTGCCCTGTAACCGTCATAGGTCATCTCCGAATAGGCGTAATCATGGCATACCATGATTCCGTGCCTTTCGGCAAAGGCCACGACCCGGTTGAAAAAATCGACCGTGGCGCACGCCGCGGTGGGATTGTTGGGATAGTTGAGAAACATCATCTTGGCCCGGTCAAGGATATCGGCGGGAATGAGGTCCAGATCCGGCAAAAAGGAGTTTTTCTTCAGAAGCGGCATTTCATAGGGGGTGCCGCCGGCAAAGAGTGTGGCAATTGCATAGACCGGATAGGCCGGACTCGGGACCAGCACCACGTCGCCGGGATTGATAAAGGCCAGGGGAATGTGAGCGATTCCCTCCTTGGAGCCGATGAGGGAGACAACCTCGTCGAGGCCGAACTCTATGTTGACCCGCTTTTCATACCAGCGGATGACAGCCTGGCGAAAGTCATTCATGCCGGTGTAGCTGGGATAGCGATGGTAACGCGGATCAGTGGCCGCTTCCTGCAGGGCCTTGATGATATGCGGCGGCGTGGGCTGATCGGGATCACCCACTCCCAGGTCGATTACATCCACGCCCCGGGCGCGGGCCTCGGCCTTTTTCCGATCCAGTTCGGCAAAGAGATAGGGCGGCAGTTGCTTGAGACGATCTGCTTTTTCTATATTCATGGAGATACTGTTCCGTCTGTTTGATGAAAGGGATGTAGTGTTCTTTTCAGCAAAGATGCGTTGCCCGTGAGCCGACAGGAGATCAGAAGTTGCTCAGGCCCAGGACATCGAACATGGTGTAAAGACCGTTGGGCTGGCCGGCCACCCAGGCGGCGGCAGTGGCTGCGCCGCCTGCAAAGTTGTCCCGGCTGTGGGCCCGGTGGGTCAGTTCCAGCCTTTCCCCGGCGCCGGCGAAAAAGACTGTGTGTTCGCCGACGATATCGCCGGCCCGCACAGTCTGGATGCCGATTTCCTCATCGGAACGCTCGCCGATAACGCCGTTTCGTTCAAAAACTCCCACCTTTTGCAGATCCCTCCCCAAAGCCGTGGCCGCCATTTCGCCCAGCTTCAGCGCCGTGCCGCTGGGGGCATCTTTTTTCATGCGATGATGCGCCTCGACGATCTCCACATCATAACGGCCGCCGAGTACCGCGGCTGCCTTTTCCACCAGCTTGAAGAGGACATTGACACCCACGGCCATGTTGGGCGCCTGCACACAGGGAAAGTTTTCCGTCGCCAACCGGCCGATGGTTTCGATATTTTCGGATGTGAGTCCGGTGGTGCCGATGACCATGGCGCGCTGATGCTCGGCCGCGGTCCGGACGAACTGCATGGTGGCCTCGTGAAAGGTGAAGTCGATGATCACCTCGCCCTGGTCGATGACGCCTTCCAGGCTGTCGGCAATGGCCACGCCCGTGGTACCGAACCCGGCAACTTCACCCGCATCCCTGCCCACGGCGGGATGGCCGCTGTTTTCAAACGCGGCGGCCAGTTCCAGCCCGGCGTGCTCATGGACCATGTAGCAGATCCGTCGGCCCATGCGGCCCGCTGCTCCGGCAACGATTACCTTTGTCATATTCTCTTCTCCGTTTGTTCTAGCAAAACGTCAGGATCTCCATATTTCTCATGGAACTCCGATTCATTACCATCTCTTTTCCGTGACTGCTCCCGCTATGTGAGTCCCACAGCCGCCATTTCCTTCGTCAGGGTGGCCAGGCTGCCCTCATCCATTGAGGACATGGGCGGGCGCACCTCGCCGGATCGGATTTTACCCATGATCTCCAGAGCCTGCTTTGCCGGGGCCGGGCTGGGATAACAGAACATGGCGCCCATGAGACCGAAGAGACGGTAGTGGATGTCGTTGGCCCTCTGCAGATCACCTGCCAGGGCGGCCTCCATCATCTCGGCCATGCCCCGGGGTTCCACATTGGAAGTCACCGAGATGACTCCCCGACCGCCGACGAGCACCGTGGCCATGGAGGTGAAGTCGTCCCCGGAGAGGACGATGAAGTCGTCGGGGCAGCGGCGGATGACGTCGCTGATCTGGTTGAGGCTGCCGCTTGCCTCCTTGATACCGATGACTCCCGGCAGCTCGGCCAGCCTGGCAACGGTGGCAGGCAGCATATTGGTGACGGTGCGGCTGGGCACGTTGTAAAGCACCATGGGGATGTCCACCGCTTCGGTGATGGCCTTGAAATGCCCATACAACCCCTCCTGGCTCGGTTTGTTGTAGTAGGGGACCACCGAAAGCACGGCATCGGCGCCGGATTTTTTGGCGCTTTCAGTGAGCTCGATGGCCTCGCTGGTGCTGTTGGCACCGGTTCCGGCAATCACCGGAACCCTGCCGTTGACGGTTTTTACCGTCAGCTCGATCACCCGTTTATGTTCATCAAAGTTAAGGGTGGCGGACTCGCCGGTGGTTCCGCAGGGAACGATTCCATGGGTCCCGTTTTCAATCTGAAATTCAATGAGGTCCTGCAAACCCTGTTCGTCGACCTTGCCGTTGAGAAATGGCGTGACGATCGCAACAATGGCTCCCTTGATTTCCATCATAACTGTGCCTCTCTAGTTTACTTTGTACGTATCGGCGTTTTCGATGATTGCCTCGGTAGTCAACTCTCCCTGATATATCTCGTGGGCCGGTCCCTGCATATGGACGTTCTCCGCGGCAGGGCCTTCCCGCAGATCAAAACGAATGGTCAGCCGGTCGCCGCTGATGGGCAGGGTCTCCACCGGTGAGGTGACGATTCCCAGCGCACTCCCCACCAGGGCGGCGGCAACGCAGCCGGTGCCGCAGGCCAGGGTTTCGGCCTCGACGCCGCGTTCATAGGTGCGTACCGCAAGCCGACCGTCAGCCAGGCTGTGGACGAAGTTGACGTTGGTACCCGCCGGCATGAATTCCCGGTGGTAACGGAGCAGCCGACCTGTGGCCTCCACATCCGTGGCCGCTGGATCATCGACGAAGAGCACCACATGCGGTACACCGGTGTTGACGAAGTGGCAGCAATCGATGTCGCCGGCCTCCTCGATGGGAATGTTCAGGCGGAAATCCAACGGATCGGTCATCCGTACATCCACCTCCATACCGTTGACCCGGGCGCTGATCCTGCCCGCCAGGGTTTCAAAGACCATTTCAGGACCGGCGATTCCCCGGTGATGGGCAAAGCGTGCCGCACAGCGGGAGGCATTGCCGCACATTTCGGCCAGGGAGCCGTCGGCATTGAGAAATTGCCAGCGGAAATCGGCGGAAGGGGAATTTTCCAGCAGCACCAGGCCGTCGGCCCCCACGGAGAGCCGCCGCCTGCAAACCAGTCGGGCGAATCGGGACATCTCTCCATGGGTGATAAGCTGCTCGCGGTTGTCGATGATGATGAAATCATTGCCGGCACCGCTCATCTTGGTGAAAGGGATGGGAAATTTCACGGGTCGCGTTCCTTGTCTTTCAGGAGGCGGGGATATGCTCGCCCCGGATCAGATCCTCATAGGTTTCCCGCTCGCGGATCACCGTGAAGTTTTCCCCATCCACCAGGATTTCCGGTGTTCGCGGCCGGGAGTTGTAATTGGAGGCCATGGTGAAACCGTAGGCCCCGGCGCTCATCACCGCCAGCAGGTCCCCCTGGCGCACCTCCGGAAACATTCTGTCCTTGGCCAGAAAGTCGCCGGATTCGCAGATGGGACCGACGATATCCACCACGTGTTCGTCGCCGTCGGTGCGCCGCACCGGCAGGATCGCATGATAGGCGCCGTACATGCTGGGCCGGGTAATATCATTCATGGCGGCATCGACAATGATAAAGCGTTTGTGTTGATCGCCGCCGGTGTTCAGCTTGGTGTATTGCACCTCGGTGACCAGAATGCCGCCGTTGCCCACCAGCACGCGCCCCGGTTCCAGGAACAGGGTGATATCGGTATCGCCGAGCTCCTGCAGAATGGCACGGGCATAGTCGCGGGGGTGGGGCGGTTCCTCATCGCGGTAGGTGATTCCCACGCCGCCCCCCAGGTCCAGATGACGGATGATGATGTTTCTTTCCGCCAGCCGGGCGATAAAATTTTTGAGCTTGCGGAGGGTTTCGAGAAATGGGTCAAGTTTGGTGAGCTGCGAGCCGATATGGCAGCTGACGCCGATCACATCGATATGGGACATGGCCGCGGCCCGTTCATACTCGCCCAGCGCCTCGTCCACGCCAATGCCGAATTTGTTCTTGGCCAGGCCGGTGGAGATGTAGGCATGGGTTTCGGGATCCACATCGGGGTTGACCCGGAAGGCCACCGGCGCCGTCATGTTCATCGATCTGGCCGTTTCGTTGAGCCGGTCCAGCTCCTGGGTCGATTCGACGTTGAACATGAGGATGCCGGCCGATAATGCCTCGCGCATCTCCCTCCGGCTTTTGCCTACCCCGGAGTAGAGAATGCGATTGCCCGGCACCCCGGCTTTCAGCGCCCGGAAGAGTTCCCCGCCGGAGACGATATCCGCACCGCCGCCGAGACCGGCAAAGAGATTGAGGATGGCGATATTGGAACAGGATTTGACCGCGAAACAGGTAAGGTGACCGATGCCGGCAAAGCCCTCGTCAAAGGCCCTGAAGTGGCGCTTCAGGGTGGCGCTGCTGTAGATATAGCAGGGGCTGCCCACCCGGCTGACAATCTCGCTCACCGCCACATCTTCGCAGTAAAGTATATCGTTTTTATATTGGAAATGATGCATTGCTGTGATCCCGGTGTCTGTCTGCGACCTTGTTTCCGGTCTTGCGGACGGATTTTCACCGCCCGGCTATTACCCGTAAAGGTTCACAGGGAATGTAACCAGGCGGTATCATGTACCTCTTGGCTGCAAGCGCTTATCTTTACCTCTTGACCATGACTCCGCGAGAAAGTTCGCTTTCATTGGCCGGTACGGCCTTGTCGAAAGCCGTAACCGAGTAGACGATTTCAGTGGCCCCGGCCGGGATCCCGGTATCGACAAAAACAGTGGTTGCGGCATCCACTTCGCCGATCTTCCGTGGTTTTTTCCCGGGTCCCAACCGCCGATAGATGCGGTATCCCTTGAGATCCTTTTCCCGGGAGCCTTCCCAGATGAGCTTGATGCCCCGGCTGGTCTCCACCGCGGTCACCTCCGGCGGCGGCGCCGGCGGGGTTTTGTCCACCGGAATCACGGCCACTGCTTCGGTCTTTCCGCCGGTAACCAGGTTTTTCTTGTGGACGCTCACCGCCTGCACCTTGTAAAAGTATTTTTTGCCGTTGGCCACCCTGGTATCAACGAAGACCGGATCGGTGACCGGCTTGCCCACCGGGACAAAATCACCGCCGCCGCGGCTGCGGAAGACCTGGTAGCGAACCGGAACATCCAGGGGGGTATCGTCGATGAGCCGGGTCACCGGCTGCCAGGCCAGGGTGATCTTGCCGTCACCTGCCTTGCCGGTCAGGCCCTGCGGAGCCTTGGGCGGAATATGCCAGGTAAAGGAGACGATGTTGGAATCGGCGCTGCGGGACCAGGCGCCGGTGCCGCTGCGTACCTTGAAAAAGAAAATATGGCCGGGACGCAGCAGGGTGGATTCGTAGCGGGCCGTCTTGCGGCCACTGTCGGGTATGACGCCGCCGGGAATCTCAATGGGCATGCCGAAGGGAATGGGGCAGGTTTCGCAATAGTCGTCAATGGGCACCACCGCCCGGTAGAGGCTGAAGCTGGCTATCTCTTCCAGGTCGGTGCCGTTCACCGTTTCGGTGGGATAGCTCCAGGTGAGGGTGACTCCCTTTTCACTCAGCTCGTAGCCCAGGTCGGTGATGGGTTTGGGTACGACCTGCTGCGGCGGCAGTGGTTCGGTCTTCACCCCGCAGCCGAAAAGAGCGATGAGAAACAGCAACAGGAGAGTGCCGTGGGCCCATGCCTTGCCGATTTCCGCCGTCCGATCCGGTAATGTCGTCGTCATCTTCCTATCCCCAGTTGTTGTTCTGCAACGGCCAGCGCTTTCTCCACTGCTGCCGGAGCCGTGCCGCCGTCCGATATCCGACTGTTGACCGAGCCCTCAACGGAGAGAACCCGGTGCACATCTTTATCTATTTTTTCCGAAAAACTCCGCAGCTCCTCCAGGCTCAGGTCGGTGAGCTCCACTCCTCTTTTCTGAGCATGGGCGACAATGGCGCCGACAATGGCGTGGGCCTTGCGAAAGGGAACCCTTTTCAGCACCAGGTAGTCGGCCAGGTCGGTGGCGGTCATGAAGCCGCCCCGGGTCGCCTGCTGCATCGCGTCGCGGTTGAAGGTGGTATGGTTCAGCAGTTCGTCGGTGATCGCCAGGCAGCTCTTGACCGTATCGACGCTGTCGAAGACCGGTTCCTTGTCCTCCTGCAGATCGCGGTTATAGGTGAGCGGCAATCCCTTGAGGATCATCAGCAGGGCCATGAGATTACCGGTCACCCGGCCGCTTTTGCCGCGCAGCAGTTCGGCAATGTCGGGATTTTTTTTCTGCGGCATG
Source organism: uncultured Desulfobulbia bacterium (assembly GCA_964446115.1). Taxonomy (GTDB): domain Bacteria; phylum Desulfobacterota; class Desulfobulbia; order Desulfobulbales; family Desulfobulbaceae; genus CAYUNE01. The sequence goes on from CAYUNE010000022.1 coordinate 9,507, forward strand.
ATGCTTGAACCGGTGCAGTAGCGGTCGGCGATTTCCACAAAGTTGAACTCCTTGCTGGACCAGAGTACCAGCTCTTCGGCCAGACGGCTGAGGTGGATCTGCAGCAGGGCGCAGCAGGAGAGAAACTCCACGGCAAAGTCGCGGTCTCCGGAGGTATCCATGCTGTTGGCGGTGATTGCTGGAAAATCAAGTTCCTGCGCCACAAAGTTCCGGTCGATGGGCAGCCCGGTTCCGGCCATGGCCGCTGTGCCCAGAGGCAGGACGTTGAGGCGGGTCAGGCAATCCTCCATGCGGCCCCGGTCGCGGCCGAGCATTTCGTAATAGGCCAGCAGATGATGGGAGAGCAACACCGGCTGGGCCCGTTGCAGATGGGTGTAGCCGGGCATGATCACCCCGAGATGGGTGCGGGCCGACCGGACGATGGTCTTTTGCAGGGCTGTGATCAGGGCGATGATTGCCCGGCCTTCATCCCGCAGGTAAAGGCGCAGGTCCAGGGCCACCTGGTCGTTGCGGCTGCGGCCGGTGTGCAGCCTGGCGCCGGCCGCTCCGATCCGCTCGGACAGGGCCTTTTCGATATTCATATGCACATCTTCAAGCTCGGTCCTGAACCTGAAGGTGCCGGCCTCGATTTCCCGTTGGATCTCATCCAGGCCGTCCAGGATCGCCGTACACTCCGCCTCGCTGATGAGCTTCTGCCTGGCAAGCATGCGGGCATGGGCGCGGCTGCCGGCGATATCCTGTTTGTAGAGCCGGGCGTCGAAGTGTACCGATGCGGTGAACTCCTCCACCGACGAGGCCGTGGCCTCGGAAAACCGGCCGCCCCACATCTTTTCCGGAGAGTGTCTGCCGCTTTTTTTCGTCATGCCTTTTTGCGGTTGATCGCCTGGATTCGGAGACGAAGGCTGTTGAGCCGGATGAAACCGGCGGCATCTGCCTGGTTGTACACCTCGTCTTCTTCAAAGGTCGCGAAGCTGGCCGAGTACAGCGAGTTGTCGGATTTGCGACCCACCGGTATGCAGTTGCCCTTGTAAAGTTTCAAGCGCACCGTGCCGTTGACGCTTTTCTGGGTCTCATCCATGGTTTTCTGCAGCAGTTCCATTTCCGGGGCAAACCAGAAACCGTTGTAGATCATGGTGGAATAGGTGGGCGTCAGGGAGTCGCGGATACGCATTACCTCCCGGTCCAGGGTGATGGTTTCCAGGTCGCGGTGGGCGGTGCGCAAAATGGTGCCCCCGGGAGTTTCGTAGACGCCGCGGGATTTCATGCCCACGAAACGGTTTTCAACCATGTCCAGGCGACCGATGCCGTTGGCCCCTCCCAGCTCGTTGAGCCGGGTGAAAAGCGGCAACGGTTCCAGCCGTTCACCGTCGATGGCCACCGGGTTGCCGCCGGCGAACTCCAGTTCGATATAGGTGGGGGTGTCCGGTGCTTTTTCGGGCGAGACCGTCAGGGTGAACATGGACTCGTCCGGTTCGTTCCACGGATCTTCCAGGATGCCGCCCTCGAAACTGATGTGGAGAAGGTTCTCGTCGGAGCTGTACGGCTTTTCCCTGGTTACCGGCACCGGGATGCCGTGTTTCCCGGCATATTCCAGAAGCTTCGCCCGGGAGTTGAGGTCCCAGATCCGCCAGGGGGCGATAATGGTGATGGCCGGATCCAGGGCCAGATAGGTGAGTTCGAAGCGCACCTGATCATTGCCCTTGCCGGTGGCGCCGTGGCTGACGGCATCCGCCCCCTCTTCGGCGGCGATGCGCATCTGCTCCCTGGCGATCAACGGCCGCGCCAGGGAGGTGCCCAGCAGATAGGAGCCCTCGTAGATGGCATTGGCGCGAAAGGCCGGGAAGATGAAGTCGCGGACAAATTCTTCCCTGAGGTCCGAGATGATCACCTTTTCGGCGCCGGTGGCCAACCCCTTGTCGCGGACCGCATCCCAGTCTTCACGCTGCCCCAGGTCGGCGGCATAGGCCACCACGGGGCAGTTGTACTCCCGGCTCAGCCACTTGAGAATGACCGAGGTGTCGAGTCCGCCCGAATAGGCGAGAATAATTTTTTGAATACTCATCTGTTTTATTTTCCGAGAAAATGTTCGAGGATGGCCATGTGCATGTGCATCTTGTTTTCCGCCTGGTCAAAGGCGGGACAGTGGCTGCTCTCGAGGATTTCGTCGGTGATCTCCTCGCCGCGGTGGGCCGGCAAACAGTGCAGCACCAGGGCGTTGTCCGCCGCCTGTCGTAGGAGGCTCTTGTTTAACTGATAGGGGAGGAAAATCTTCCGGCGTTCCTCCTGTTCGCTTTCCTGGCCCATGGAGGCCCAGACATCAACGTTGATGACGTCGGCATCCCGAACCGCCTCCACCGGGTCGCGCAGGAGGGTGATATCCGCCTGCCGCTTTTCGGCGGCAGCCAGTACGCCGCTGTCCGGATCATATCCCGCCGGGCAGGCCAGGGTCAGGGGAAAGCCCATGATCATGGCCGCCTCGATCCAGGTGTTGGCCATGTTGTTGCCGTCGCCCAGCCAGACGATTTTCAGCCCTTGGAGACGGTTGCGTTTTTCAATGACCGTCAGCAGATCACTGAGGATCTGGCAGGGATGATACAGGTCGGTGAGGGCATTGATAACAGGCACATCGGCATACCGGGCCAGTTCCTCCACAACCTCCTGCCCGAAGGTCCGGACGACCAGACCATCCACGTAGCGGGACATGACCCGGGCCATATCCTTGAGCGGTTCGCCGCGGGAAAGCTGGGACTCCTGGGAAGACATGAAAACGACCTGGCCTCCCAGCCGGTACATGGCCGCCTCGAAGGAGACCCGGGTGCGGGTTGAGGGCTTGTCGAAGAGCAGGCTGATGATCCTGCCCGCCAGCCGGGAATGGTGGGAGCGGTGGCGCTCTTTTTCTTTCAGGGTGCCGGCCCGATTGATCAGCTCCTCAAGCTCTTTTCGGGTAAAATCCTTCAGCGCAAGCAGGTGAGATTGTGTTGTTGTCATATGCTGATGAAGTAACAGAAAAAAAGGGGTAACGGCAATCTCTTTTTCCCGAAATGGTGCGATTTTTACTCTTTGACGGAAAAAGGGAAATGCCAAAAGACCCATTGTTACAAAAGTAACTTTGATTTGCAAAGGGTTTTTAGGGCCGTAGCCTTCTTTTCAGCGGGGAAACAGAGCGGTTTCCGGAAAAAAACTAAACCCGGGCGGAGCGTTGGCCGATAGGTATTTCAAGCGCCCATGGTTTCCGGATGCAGACAATCGGAATGTCTGCATAGGCCGGCTATTGCATGACGCTGATAAGGTCCGTCCGGGCCGTGGGCGCTTATTAGGCAATGATCCACCCCCTTCCTGCTTTTTTCCTTGCCCGTTGTGGTTATTTCCCCGCGGCGACTGATATTTTTCCCTATTCCTGAAAACAATTGACACCATGGTCGAAAGGGAGTATGAAACGGCCATAATACAGCAGGGGTGGCCGTCAAGGGCCTGAGATTATACCCTTTGAACCTGATCCGGGTAATTCCGGCGCAGGGAGTCCAGTCAAAGCGTAGCCTACAAGCCGTTTCCTGCCGTCCACCGGTCCGGAAACGGCTTTTTTTATATTTTTTCCTGTTTGACGGGGCCGGCGGGGCGAAAGGAACGATCCAGGCGGGTCGCCCGGGGAAATCAACGCGGAGGAAAAACAATGCTCAACGAGGTAACCATCAGCAGGGGCATCATCGATGCCTATACCAGAAAACTGAAACAGGCCCTGGAGTTGGATGTCGCCATTGTCGGCGGTGGTCCGTCCGGGCTGGTGGCCGGGTATTACCTGGCCCGGGCCGGGATGAAGACCGCCATGTTTGAAACCAAGCTCTCCATCGGCGGCGGCGTCTGGGGAGGGGGAATGATGTTTAACGAGATCGTTGTCCAGGAGGAGGGCAAGGGCGTGCTGGATGAGTTCGGCCTGGAGGCGGTGGAATATGAACCCGGCTACTACACTCTGGATTCCGTCCAGGTGACCGCCACCCTTATTCACAAGGCCATGGGAGCCGGCCTGAAGATCTTTAACCTGGTGGCCATGGAGGATGTGGTGATCAAGGAGGATCGGGTTGCCGGCCTGGTGATCAACTGGGGTCCGGTGCGGAGCATGGGATTGCACATTGATCCCTTAACCATCCACGCCGGCTGTGTGCTCGATGCCACCGGCCATGATGCCAATGTGGTGCACATTCTGGTCAAAAAGATGGGCGTCCGGCTCAACACCTCCACCGGCGGCATTGTCGGTGAAAAATCCATGGAGGCCGAGCAGGGTGAACAGCAGACCGTGGCCAACACCCGGCAGGTGTATCCCGGACTTTTTGTCAGCGGCATGGCCGCCAATGCAGTCTGCGGCGGCTACAGAATGGGACCGGTCTTCGGCGGCATGCTGCTCTCGGGGGAAAAGGCGGCGCGGGATATGGTAGCCGAACTGCGTTCATGAAGGCGGATGTTGCCAGGGCTGTTGACGCCAACCTGAACCGGGTGTGCGAGGGGGTGCGGGTTGTCGAGGATATCTGCCGCTTTATCGCGGTGGATGAATCCCTGCAGCAGCGTCTCAAGACACTGCGTCATGACCTGCGGCGCCTCATCGACGACGATGCCCTTCTTAACTCCCGGGATTCCGGGAGCGATGTGGGTTTTGCCGCCCGGGGGGCTCTGGAGTTTAACCGCCGTACCTGTAACGACCTGTTGCGGGCCAACTGTAAACGGATCCAGGAGGGTTTGCGCTGTCTTGAAGAACTCCTCAAGCTGGACGACGATGGCGCAAGCGTCAGGGTCAAGAAATGGCGCTACGAGGCATACGAAATAGAGCGGCGACTCAGGAGGCGATGGAGCAGACGGACCCTGGAGCGCGGTCTCTACCTGGTGCTCACCGACCCACCCGGCGGATACCTGCCCCTGGCGGAAATGGCTGTCAGGGCCGGGCTGCCCGCTGTGCAGCTGCGCTACAAGGGAGATGACGACCGTCTCCACCTAGAGCTGGCCCGCGGAATGCGGGAGATCACCCGCAACACCTCGACCCTTTTCATTGTCAACGACCGGCCCGACATCGCGCTCATGGCTGCTGCCGACGGGGTTCATATCGGCCAGGAGGATCTGTCCGCCTCGGCGGTGCGGGAACTCATCGGCCCGACCATGCTGCTGGGGTTGTCCACCCATAACCTCGATCAGGTGAGAGCGGCGGCGGATGAGCCGGTGGATTATATCGGTTTCGGCCCCCTGTACCCAACCACCTCCAAGGCCAAACCCGATCCGGTCGTCGGTGCGGAGAAACTTGCGGAGGCGTTTCGGCTTTCCGTCCACCCCATTGTCGCCATCGGCGGTCTGACGCCGGAGCGGGTGGCAAGGCTGGATGGCGATACCTATAATAATGTCGCGGTGATCCGGGCCGTCACCCGGGCAGATGATCCGCTGCGGGCAATGGAGAAATTACAACAACAGGCATCACAACAGCAGGCCGAGGAGCCTGACGGAGATATGATATGACTTTGAAACAGCAGGCAGAAAAGGGAATAATCACCCCGGAAATGGAAAAGGTGGCCGCCGATGAAGGGATTTCCCCGGAAGAGGTACGCGCCGGACTTGCGGACGGCACGGTTGTGATTCCCCGCAATGCCAATCATGACCTGGAGCGGCTGGGGGCGGTCGGCAGGGGTATGCGTACCAAGGTGAATGCCAATATCGGCGCCTCTCCCTACCACTGCGACGTCGAGGAAGAGCTGGAAAAGCTGGATGCCGCCGTCCGCCATGGTGCGGATGCGGTGATGGACCTCTCCCTGGGGATCCGTCAGATCCAGATCCGTGAGAAAATTCTGGCCGCCTCCCCGGTCATGGTCGGTACGGTGCCCATTTACCAGACCGCCTTTGAGATGTCCACGGCCCGCCGTGATATCGCGGAAATGACCATTGAGGACTTCCTCGCCACCATCCGGCGTCAGGCCGAGCAGGGGGTCGATTTCATGACCATCCACTCCGGCGTCACCCGGGCGGCGCTGACGGCCATGGAAAAACAGGGGCGGGTTCTGGACGTCACCAGCCGCGGCGGATCCTTTATCATCTCCTGGCTGCGGAAAAACAGCGGCCGGGAAGCGCCGCTCTACGAGTATTATGACGAGATTCTCGATATCCTCGCCGCCCATGACGTAACCATCTCCCTGGGTGACGGCATGCGTCCCGGTGCCACCGCCGACGCCTCGGACCGGGCGCAACTCACCGAACTCCTGGTCCTGGGCGAACTCACCCAGCGTGCCTGGGAAAAGGGTGTCCAGGTGATCGTCGAGGGACCGGGGCATGTGCCGCTTAACAAGGTAACCGAAAACATGACCATCCAGAAATCGGTCTGCGGCGGCGCCCCATTCTATATTCTCGGGCCGCTGGTCACCGATATCGCCTGCGGTTACGATCACATTGCCGGCGCCATCGGCGGGGCCCTGGCTGCCATGAACGGTGCGGATTTTCTCTGCTACGTCACCCCTGCCGAACACCTGAAGCTGCCCTCGGTCGATGATGTGGCCGAGGGGGTGATCGCCTCGAAAATCGCGGCCCAGGCCGCGGATCTGGCCCTGGGTATGGAGTATGCCCGCCGCAAAGAGCTGGCCATGGCAAAGGCCCGGCGGGAGCTGGACTGGGAGGCCCAGATCAGGCTGTCGGTCAATCCGGACAAGGCCCGGAGCTACCGGGAGGAAAGCGAGATCGGCAGCGACGACGTCTGCACCATGTGCGGGGAGTTCTGCGCCATCAAGCGACTGCGGGAAAGCGGCGGCTGCTGATTACGGCAGCCTGCCGTAATAACATTTCAGCGGTCGTTCCTCACCGATGACGGCGCAGTAGTTGCACATGATGCAGCGGGAGCGCTCCTGTCTGCCGCTGCGGAATTTGTCGACGATGTTCTGCTCGATGATAAAGGGCCGGGCCATGGAGACATAGTCGATGCCGTGCCGGCTGATGATCTCCCGGATGTCCGCCAGGTTGTTGATGCCGCCCACAACGATGACCGGAATATTCACCCGCTTTTTGATATGGAGGGCGGCATCCAGGTTGTATTTGTCGACGGGGCCGGGCAACCGGAGAAAGATCTTCAGCAGCCGGGCGGCAACCTTTTTGGCCTTATCCGGATAGTGTTTGTACTTGAAGGTGTGGGCGATGATCGCATCCACCGGCGGTTTTGTTCCGCGGATGGTCGAGAAGCCGTCCTCGAAAACACCGCAGGAGATCTCCACGGCCGCGCATCCCGATTTTTCCAGCAGCCGGGCCACGGCAGCGGCCTCGTCCGGCCGCATGCCCCGCTTGCGGCCGTCATAGGCGTTGATCTTGGCCAGGATCGGGAAATCACCCACCCGCTCCCTGGCCCGGGAGAAGATCTCGCCGATGATCCTGTATTTGTTTTCCAGAGATCCCCCCCACCGGTCCCTTCTCCTGTTGGCATGGGAGGAGAGGAATTCGCTCAGCAGATAACCGTGCGCCATGTGGAGCTGGACACCGTCGAATCCCGCCTTTTTTGCCCTGGCAAGAGCGTCCACGAAGTTGTCGATAATCGTTTCGATTTCGCCCCCGGTCAGCTCCTCGGGCCGGTCTTCACCGTAAAATCCGTCGCGGACGGCGCTGGGTGCCACCGTGGGCAGGCCGGTAATTTTGGAGCGGGTCTGCCGGCCGCAGTGGGCAAGCTGCATGATAATGGGGGTGCCGAATTCATGGACCGCCTCTGTGATCCTGCGGTAGGCGGGGATCGCAGCATCGTTTGTGATCATGCTCATGTGAAACTGCGGGCTCTTGCCGTCTTGCCGGATGCCGGTATATCCGGTGATGATGGCGCCGGCTCCGCCCCGGGCCAGCCGGACGTAGAAGCGTCGCAGCTTTTCCGTGGGAAATCCCCGCTCGTCGGCCATGCCTTCATGGGTGGCGGCGCGGAGAATACGGTTGGGCAGACGGATACCTGCAAGCTCGGTGGCGGTAAAGACTGGATCTGTCATGGCTGGAGTCCTCTGCTGAGGGGGGTAGGGCCTGCGCTTTATTCCTTGAGCTGGATGGTCAGCTTGCCGTCCCGCACCTCCATGGAGTCGACCCCTTCTGAGAATACCTGCCAGAAACCGCCTGCTTCACCGAACTCCTGCACCAGGTCGATATTCTTCAGACCACCGAGCCAGGCATTGGGGATGGGGACGCCCATGAGCTTGACACCCTTGAGAATGACCACCGGTTTTTCCTGTCGATAGGCCAGGGTGAGGCCGGCCGCGGCCCGCAGGGTCTTGCCGCCGAAAAACGGAAAGTCGGGATCAACGGGAATCCGCAGCCGGGCGCTGATCAGGTCGTCACTGAGATCAATGGCCATCTTGGTGGCCAGATCCGTATTTTTGGCCAGCATGGCATTGAGTTCCCGCTCGGTGAAGGTGATTTCCCGGTTGGCGCCTTTTTCACTGTAGGCCTCAGGGGCCAGGGGCGCGTTGATATCCTCTGCAGGGGTTTTGGTCCCGTTTTCCCGCCCGGAGGCGACCGCGGCTGATGCCGGAGCCGGAGAGAAGTTGAGCAGCTTAAGTTTTTCCGAAAGCTGCCGTTCTTCCCGGCTGCTGAGAGTGACCGGTTTGAACTGGGACGGAAAAATATAGGTTTTGGCAACCCAGAGGGTGACGCCCATGGTCACGATAATGGTCAGCAACACAATGCCTGCAACCTGCAGGCATCCGAATTTTTTCTCTTCCCGGTCCGTGGCGGCCGGATTGGCGTGCATATTCGTCATGGCGTTTTCTCCCCCTTGTGTGAAAATCATCATAAGTTACAGGCATTACATTACTCATTAATCCGTGACCGGTCAATGGCCGCTCGCCGATGGCCGCCCGCTGCTTCCGGCGGGAAAAATTATCCATGTGGTTTTTATTGAGGATTTAACTGAAAAACGGTATTCTTTTTCTTTGCAAAACATGACAAAAAGACCATCGGCCCAGGTGGTTGCCTGAGTCCGGTCGCGGTCGGAATTATAAGCTAAGAGAGGTGAGGAGGTATGCGCTGGAGAGATGGTCGCAGGAGCAGAAACATAGAAGATCGACGGGGTAAGCGGGTGGCCAGGGGAGTTGCCGGCGGCGGCGTGGGCATGTTGCTCCTGGCCCTGGTGGCCATGTATTTCGGTGTTGATCCCTCCATCGTACTGCAGCGGGGAGTCGGCTCCGGCCCTGTGGCGCCATCCTCCACCCCGTTGCCGCCTGAGGTGGAGGATGAGCTGAGTCAGTTTGTCTCCGTTATCCTCGCCGATACCGAGGACACCTGGAAGATGATTTTCCGGAAAATGGGTAGGGTGTACGAAGAACCGGTTCTGGTGCTTTACAGCGGCACCGTGTCATCGGCATGCGGTATGGCCCAGGCAGCCATGGGTCCCTTTTACTGCCCCGGTGACCACAAGGTCTACATTGATCTCAGCTTTTACCGGGATCTGCAGGAAAAGATGCACGCACCCGGCGATTTTGCCCAGGCCTATGTGATCTCCCACGAGGTGGGGCATCATGTCCAGACCCTGCTGGGCATCAGCGACAAGGTGCAATCCCTGCGCAGTCGCGTGTCCCGCCGGGACGGCAACAGGCTCTCCGTCGCCCTGGAACTGCAGGCGGACTGCTTTGCCGGAGTCTGGGCCCATAATGGCCACAAGATGCGCAATATTCTTGAGGACGGGGATGTCGAAGAGGGGCTGAACGCCGCCAGCATGATCGGCGACGATCGGCTGCAGAAGGAGGCCCGGGGCTATGCGGTGCCGGATTCTTTCACCCACGGTTCCTCGGCCCAGCGGGTACGCTGGTTCAGCCGGGGGCTGCGGAGCGGCGATATTGACCAGTGCAACACCTTTGCAGCCGACTCCCTCTAACCGGTACCGTCCCGCATCTACACCAAATCTCTTCCGGCCGCACAGTGGGGATACGGCGGCCGGAAGAGATGATCGGGTACAACCGTTCTATTCTATGGTGATGTTGAGGGCTTTCAGGGTTTCGTAGGTGAGGCCGCCGCGGGCGAGATTGTTCTTGGTCTGGAATTTGTCAAGCGCCTTGAGGGTTGCCCCGCCGATGGAACCATCCACCGGACCCGGATCAAACCCCTTGTCCAGCAGGGCCATCTGGATTTTTTCTATAACGTCCTGGGTCATATTGGTCTGACAGAGAACCGGCTGCCAGGACATCCTCTCGTCGCTTTCCTTGACCAGCTTGGTGATGGTCTGGCGCTCCTCCGGAATGGTAACCCGTTCTTCCCGGGCGGGGGTGACCAGCTTCTTGACCTTGATGGTCTCGTATTCCGCCGGAACAACGATTTTTTTGACCTCGGCAGGTTTGTCGACCACCGTCTTCTTGATGATCTTGAACTTTGCCGGAACCTCGATTTTTTTCACGGTTGCAGGTGTTTTGAGCACCTGTTTTTCCAGGGTCTTGTAGGTGGCGGGTTCATTGACCAGGCACATGATCTCGCCGGCGATGCCGTTGACCTTGTCCAGCAGGCCGTTGCCCTTCTTCCAGACAGTACGGGCCGGTTTGGCGATGATCTTTTCCTCCACGGTGTCATAGACCGGGTCCACCGCTTCCAGCTTGACCGAAGCCGGCTCGATCTCGACTTTTTCCTCCACCGTCTTATAGGTGGCGGGGATGATTTCCAGTTTTTCCTCCTCTTCCTTGACCACTACCTTTTCTTCAACCCACTCCCATTCGGCGGGAATGATCTTGATCTTTTCAGCCGCCTCCCGTTTCACCACCTCCTCGGTGACGGTTTTGAACTTGGCTGGGACCATAACCTTGGCATAGCATTTACCGGGTTCGGCATTGGGCGGGAAAAGGCTGACATCTCCCTGTTCCGCTGCGTGGGCTGTGAGCGGAGCCAGGGCAAGCAGAGTGACGAGAGAGATGCGACGGGTTTTTCTGCCGAGCAGTTCCATTGAAACCTCCTCCTGTTTCGTACGGATGATTAAGGTTATCTAAAATTTAAATTTTCAATTTAGTTGTAATCTGATACAAAGTTTTCATGTTATATACAATAAAATTTCCCTGAGGTCATCAGGTTGATGAGTATATTTTCCATTCAGAAAATATCCGGCCCCCAGGTGGACGGCAAGGGCGGCGGAAGACGATGATCAGGGTCCTGCAATCGGTTTTTGCGGCACTGAGCCTGCTTTTTTTTCTGCTGCTTCTGCTGCTGGTGTGTATCAATCCGCTGCTGCGGATCCAGCCGGTGCGGACCGCGGTTTTTTCTCTGCTCTCCGGGGTCGGTGGTTATAGGATTTCCGCCGGGGCGGTGCGGGTTGATTACCGCAACGGCCTGCATTTCACCCTCGACGACTTTTCCGTAACCTCGGCAGAGGCCGGCCTGAGCCTGAAGGGGCCCAGGGCTTATGTCGCCGTTGAACGGCTGCCCATCGGCAGCCGCCGGGGAGCCGTGACCCGCCTGCGCCTTTTCCGTCCCCGGCTCAATCTCTCCCGCGACTTTTTTTCAGGGGATCGTCCCGAGGTTTCCCTCACCAGGCCGGCGTTTCTGGTGAACTATTGCGAGATTGAGGTGGCTGAGGGTGAGGTTGTTTTTCCCGGTTCCGGACTCCGCCTGCGCCGCCTGAACATTCATACCGGCGGCGAGGGCGCGGCTCGCGGCATCGAATACAGCGGCCTGGCGATGTATCGGCAATCGGAAGCGGTCCTGCGGGGGCGGCTCCGCCGGGTCGGCGGCAGGGACGACCCGGGCCTGCGGTTGCATCTCAAAACTGACGGCCTGCCCCTGACCTGGATACCGCCTCTTTCAGGGTTTGTCTGCACCTCCGGAAACGCGACCCTGACCCTGATGGTGGAACAGCGGCGGGACACACCCCTGAATGTCCGGCTTACCGGTGAGTTGCATGATGCCGGGATGACTGTCGGCCATGGTAGCATCGGAGAGAAGCCCTATCGATTCGACCGACTGGCCGTTGCCCTGGCAGGGGAGTACCGGGGGCGGCGTTTTGCCCTCACCAGCGGCAGCCTGGTCGGGTCGGATTTCAGCCTGGCCCTGGCCGGTGAGCTTGATTTCACCGGAAACGGCGATCCGCGCCTGGGCCTGACCATGAGCAGCAATCGCCTCTCCATGGCAGTGTTCAAACGTCTCTTTCCGGATCCGCTGGTGGCCGACTGGCTGCCGCAAGAGCTCTTCCCCAGATTTTCCACAGGCTGGGCCGAGCTCCGCAGGTTGTCGCTGCAGGGGAGATTATCCGAGATCGCCCATATGGACCTGGGGCAAAATCGGAATGTACTCGGCCTTGATATCCTGCTGGGCAAGACGCGTATTACCCTGGAGGATGACATCGCTTTCAGTGATTGCTCCGGCCGGGTGCTGGTCAACGGCGGTAAACTGGAGGTCGGGGAGGTGCATGGCGTTTTCCGGCAGTCGCGGCTGGAGGGGGGATCCCTGACCATTCCTGATCTTTACGAAGATGATATTTTGTCCATCTACATGATTCCGGGGCGTTTTTCCCTGGATGATCTCCTGACGCTGGCCCGCGTCCGCATGGTGCCTGCAGATCTCAGGCAGCGGCTGAGTTCCCTGCGCGGCTCCCAGGGCCTGGTCAGCGGCAGCGTGGAACTGGAATACCGACCATCCCGCCGGTGGCCGCGGCTTCGGGCCATCACCCTGTCCATGCGTGGCCGGGTAAACCAAGAGCAGGGCGGATATCGTGATCTCCGCATCGGGGAGCTGAAGGTCACGGCAGGACAGCGGGGACGAATCCGGCTGCAGGGGAGCGGAACATATGGGGATTTTCCCCTCTCCTTTTCCGGATATCTCTTCGACAACTTCAACGGCAGCATTACCCTGCATACGGAGCTGCCGCCGGCGGAAATTCTGGCCATGGTCGTTCCGGAGAAGAGACGGATGTTGCTGGAGACCGGGGCGCTGCTGCCGGTTCGGCTCACCGTCAACCATCAGAGCGGGGCCTGGAAACTGACCGGAACCGTTGCATTGGGCGGTCCGCTTTCGGGTCCGGGTTTCCGTTTCCGGCCCCGGGGAAAAGAGCTCCGCCTTGACTACGGCATCACCATTGCCGGCAACGGTCCGGTGAAAATCGACCACCTGCGTCTTCTCAACGATAATTCGGTGATCAGTGGTGAGGGCAGTTGGGAACCGTCGAGCTCCCGTCTCTCCCTTTGGCTGAAAAGTCCCGGTTTTTCCATCCAGTCCCTGGAACTCATCACCCCGGAGGCGACAACCCCCCTGAGCGGACGGCTGGCGGGCGATCTCCACCTTGAGCTGGGCGGACCGGAAGGTGATGGTCTCCGTCTCTTCGGCAGCCTGCTGGCCACCGGTTTCCGGGTGATTCTTCCCGGCAGCGGCGCGGCAATGAACAGGGCAGGCGCCACCCTGGTTTTCCGTGAGCGGCGGCTGCAGATTGACAACGGTCTTTTTTTCCTGGAAGGCAGCGGGGAGGATCCGGTGAGCTTCAGGGGCAGGCTGCAGGGGTGGAGCCCGCTGCAGGGCGAGATCCTCATGCGCGGCGGCAGCCTTGATCTCTCGGAGATGGTGGAGCGGCTCACCCGCGCAACAGGGCATGAAAGGGAGAAAGCCTTACCCGGAAACAGGGAGCGGGAGGCACGGATCTCCATCAGGGCCAGGGTCGACAGCTGCAAGGTCAACGGTTTCCAGGCCGCTCCGTTGCGGTTGACGGGACATGTGAGCGGCGGCAGCTTTTTCCTTGATCGGTTGCTTGCCGATGTCCGGGAGGGGATGATCGGCGTTGCCGTGGCCGATTCTCCCAGGGGTGAAGATCGGGAGATCTCCCTTTTTTTTCAGCTTGCCCATATGGAGCTGGCCCAGCTTGATCTCCTCTTTCCCGGAATCGGCAGCAAGGCAGCGGGTGCGCTTTCCATGGAGGGGCTGTTGACAACCCGGGGAAGAAGCCGGAAAGAGTTCATCGCCCATCTCAAGGGACCTCTGACCATTGAGATCAGGGATGGGGAGGTCTTTGAGGATCATGTGATGCTCTCGATTATGGAGATGCTTTCCATCGAGAAGCTGGTCCGGCAGCGGCCGCAGCAGGTCCGCAAGGACAGTTTTTATTTTTCCACCCTCAAGGCGGCGGCAACCATCGAGAACGGCATCATGGCGGTGGACAATCTGCTGCTGGACAGTTTCGCCTTCAACGGAGCGGCAAAGGGAAAGATCGACCTGCGGACGCTGACCATGGACGGTACCCTGGCGGTGTCGCCCTTTGGCACCGCCGATTATCTGGTATCAGGCATTCCCCTGGTGGGATATATCCTCACCGGGCCTGAAAAGAGTCTCGTCAGTTATTACTTCCATGTCCACGGGCCGCTGCTGAACCCGGAGGTGGAATACACCCCCCTGAAAAATATTCCCGACAGCCTGCTGGGTTACGTCAAACGGATTTTGCTGACCCCGGCCCAGATCTTCCAGGACTTCTCCACCATGCACCGGGAATTTGACGAGCGCCATGCCGGGTTCATCGAAAAGATCGACCGGGAACTGGCCCATGCCCTGGCGGAGTTGCCCCGGTAGACTCAGCCGTCGATGTCACCGCTCCTTCCCTATTTGAGTTTGAACCACTTCTTTTTCTGCTCGTAAATCTCCACCCGGTTGCGCCCCTTGTTTTTGGCCTCGTAAAGTGCCTGGTCCGCCTGTTCGATGAAGCCGTTCTTGTCAAAACCGGCTCCCTGGGGTTGAGCGCTGGTCACCCCGAAGCTGGAGGTGACCCGGTAGGTCTCCTTGCCGTCGTTGAAGTGGTGGTTGGCAATGGCCTTGCGCAGCTTTTCGGCGGCAATGGCGGTGTTTTTCGCATCGGTTTCCGGCAGCACAAAGATGAATTCCTCGCCGCCGTACCGGGCAAGCAGGTCATATTCACGGATGATGGCGCCGGTGACCCGGCAGAATTCCCGCAGGATAAAGTCGCCGGTCTGGTGGCCGTAGGTGTCGTTGAACTTTTTGAACTTGTCGATATCGGTGAGGATTATGCCGATGGGTTTGCCGTTGCGGATGCAGCGGTTGATCTCCTTGTCGAGAAAATTCTGGAAGTAGCGGTGATTGTACACCTCGGTGAGACCATCGATATTCGCCAGATTTTCCAGTAGTTTATTCTTCTGCTCCAGCTCACGCTTCGCCTTTTCCAGTTCCAGTTTCGCCTTGATCAGCTGCCGGTTCATCTCCTCGTAGGAGAGATTGAGCAGGCTGAGTTTGAGGTTGGCCTCCTGGAGGATCTCTTCCACCGATCTGGTGGGTGGCATGGCCAGTCCGAAGTACTCGGAGGACTCGTTGACCCGAGAATGTACATCCTTGAGGATTTTATTGATTTTGAGGACATTGAGACCCAGCAGCCGCTTTGCCTCGCTGCGGAACTGCTTGTGGAATTTTTCCGGGGTGTCGGAATAAAGAATCTTCAGCAGCAGATCGGCAAGGTAGGTACAGTGGATCGCCCGGGATATCTCGGCGTTGTCGCCGCTGTAGTTGTCGGGCTGATTGTGATAGAGGATGGGCAGTACCAGTTCCTCGGGAAATCCCCATTTTGTCGCCACTTCATAACCGATATAGGCGTGGTCCGCGCCTATGATGCTCTCTTCCAGTTCCTTGCGGCTGCCTTCGTTTTTTTCCAGTTTGGTGAGAACCTCGTCATACTGCCGGGGAAAGGTGCAGGCGAAGAGCAGCTGGCCCAGGTTGCGTAAAAGGCCGGAGACGAAAATTTCATCGGTATCGTCATCCTGTATCGTGCCCATGATGGTTTTTGCGGCAACCCCACCGGCCAGGGAGCGTTCCCAGAAGGCGGTGAAGTCGAACTTCGATCCGGCGCTGTCTCCTTCCATCTGCAGAAAAGAAAAGGAAAGAACCAGGCTTCTGACCGCATTGAGCCCAAGAATGGAGACCGCCTGATTGATGGAGGAAATCTGCTGGGGAAAACTGTAAAAGGAGGAATTCGAGAGCTTGAGGATCTTGGAGGAGAGGGACATATCCTGGGAGATCAGCTTGGCGATATCCATGAGAGTGGTATCTTCCCGGGATGTGAGGGTGATCAGCTGCGAGGCGACCGTGGGCAGGGTGGGTAGATCCTTGGAAGTCAGAACGGCGTTGAGCACTTGGTCTTGAGTCATGGCGGTTTCCGGTGGTAATACGTTAATGATTTAATATTTCATCAGCTTTAAGTCATTATATGTTAAGCGGATTGCAACAATCAAGGCCGGGGACGAAGATCTTTCCGGAGCTTCCGGAGCAAGGGAAGGATATGCCCAATGGGATGGAGATACAGGAATGCGGCCGGCGGTCTTGTCGTTTTCCGGATCAGCCGATTTCCGGATATGTATAGAAATCTCCTTTGAAATTTTGAAAGGAGAGGGTGTCGGAGTGGCGAACGATGTAATCTGGGGTGAGGGGAATCTTGCCGCCGCCGCCCGGAGCATCCACGGCAAAGGTGGGCACGGCCATTCCGGAGATATGGCCGATGAGGCTTCGCATGATGGCGATGCCGGTCCGGATCGGGGTGCGGAAGTGATCGGTGCCGCGGGTCAGGTCCGCCTGGAAGAGATAGTATGGTTTGACCCGTATCTCCAGCAGGCCGCACATCAGTTCTCGCATGATCCGGGAATCGTCATTGACACCGCGCAAAAGGACCGTCTGGCATCCCAGGGGAATACCTGCGTCCGCCAGGCGGGTGCAGGCCAGCCCGGCCTCGGCCGTGATCTCGGCGGGATGGTTGAAGTGGGTGTTGATGTATAGGGGGTGAAAGCGTTTCAGCATGGCGGCCAGGTGTTCGGTGACGCGCATGGGAAGGGTGCAGGGCACCCGGGTGCCGATGCGGATGATCCGGACGGAGGGGATGCGCCGCAGCGAGGAGAGAATCCATTCCAGCCGTTCGTCGGAGAGCAGCAGCGGGTCTCCCCCGGAGAGCAGTACTTCACGGATTGCCGGGGTTTTTTCCAGATAGTCGAGGCCGGCGGCAATCGTCTGGTCGTTGATGATCATGGAAGGGCGGCCCACCTTACGTTTGCGGGTGCAGAAACGACAGTAGAGGGCGCAGCGGGAACAGACCAGAAAGAGGGCGCGGTCGGGATACTTGTGCACCAGGCCCGGAACCGGGCTCAGATCTTCCTCGCCCAGCGGATCTTCCATACCCACCATGTCGCTGAGTTCCCGGCCATCCGGAACCGCCTGCCGACGAAGGGGCTCTCCCGCCTCTTCCATGAGCTTGAGGTAATAGGCATTGATCCGCATGGGATAGACGGCGCAGACCGCCTCGAGATCATCGGTTGTTCCTGCCGATCCCGGAGCAAGAGCGCGCGGATCGGTGATCGAGTTTTTCAGTACGTCCTGCCAATCATCCATTGCCAGTTACCCGGAAAAGGGATACAAGAAAAAGAGATTTCCGAAAAATCAGTTATCGGCCTGTCCGCTGCAGTTGCCTGCCGGCGGTTGCATTACGGGAGTCCGGTGCATCTGCATCCAGTGACAAGGGGGAGAAAAGAGCATGAGTGAGACCGCCTACAGATTCAAATATGATGAGTACGGTAACACCAGGGAACTCTGTGTTTTCAGCAGCGGCACGGATCTGCACAGCAACAGCTATATCAACAAGGGCACCGCCTTTTCCCTGGAGGAACGCCGACGCCTGGGGCTGGAGGCGCTCTTGCCGCCGGCGGTCCGCAGCCTGGAAAAACAGGTGGAAAACAGCCGCACAAAAGTGGAAAACAAAGAGACGGATATCGAACGTTTCATTTATATCCGCTCGCTTTTCGACCGCAATGTAACCCTTGCGCATGCTTTGATCAAGAGCGATATCGCCCGTTACATGTCGATCATCTACACCCCCACCGTGGGCCTGGCCTGCCAGCACTACTCTTCCATGTTCAGATCAGCCACCGGCCTGCACTTCTATCCCGGCAATATCGACCTGGCCGAGGATATCCTGCGACGCTTTTTACATCGGGATATCAGGGTGGCGGTGGTCACCGACAACCAGGGCATCCTGGGTATCGGCGATCAGGGTGCCGGGGGAATCGCCATCTGTCTCGGCAAGCTGATGCTCTATACCCAGGGCGCCGGGATTGCTCCCTGGCACTGTCTGCCCATTTCCCTGGACGTGGGGACCGATAACGAAACCCTGCTGGCCGATGACGAATACCTGGGCTGGCGGCATCGCCGCATTGTCGGTGACGAGTATATCGACTTTGTGCAGCGTTTCGCCCGCGCCTTCCGCAATGTCTTTCCCAGCGCCCTCTGCCAGTGGGAGGATTTTTCCAAGCAGAACGCCTTTGCCATCCGCGACAGTTATCTCCACGATCTCATATCATTCAACGACGACATCCAGGGAACCGGGGCCGTGGCCCTGGCCGGTATCCTTACGGCCATGAAGATCAAACGGGAGAGGCTGGGGGAACAGGTTTTTCTCATCCACGGCGCCGGCGCCGGCGGCATAGGCATAGCCGAACAGATCGAAACCGCCCTCTGCGAAGAGGGAATGAGTGTTCAGGAGGCCCGGGGGAGAATCTACACTCTGGACAGCCGCGGCCTGACGACCACGGACCGGACCCTGGAGCCTTACAAGGAAAAATATGCCAAGGATCCCGCCGCCCTGGACTGGTTGAAGGATGATGCCGACCTGCGGCTGGAGAATGTGGTGCGCAAGGTGCGGGTCACGGTGCTGATCGGCACTTCAGGCCGGCCGGGATGTTTCTCCAGGGAGATTGTCGAGGCCATGTGCGGGAACAGCGGCCGACCGGTGATCATGCCGCTTTCCAATCCCACGGACAAGGCCGAGGCGATTCCGGCGGATGTCCTGCGCTGGAGCGACGGCAGGGCGCTTCTCGGCACGGGCAGTCCCTTTCCCGATGTTGAGTACGGGGGCAGGCGCCATCGCATCGGGCAATGTAACAATGTCTTTGTCTTTCCCGGTGTGGGGCTCGGCGTTCTGACCTCCGGGGCGCGGGCGGTGCTCCCCGAGTTTTTCACTGCCGCCGCCCGGGCGGTTTCCGCCTTTGTCACCGCTGATGAAATGGCCCGGGGCTGTCTGGTTCCCGATGTCACCGCCCTGCGCCAGGTGAGCCTCGAGGTGGCCCAGGCGGTGGGGGAGGCGGCCATGGAAGCCGGGGTGGCCCGTCCCTGCGTCTTTTCCACCTTTCAGCATGAAAACGATCCCGCCAGATTGCGGGAGCTGAACCGCCGGATGCGCTGGGAGCCCGACTACCTGCCCCTGGTGGCCATGTAGCCGTCGCTTCCCTGATTTTTCGGGACTGGGTGTGGAATTGTGTTTTTGAAAATTGAAAAAAGTAATAAGGTAAAATTTCCAGGTTTGAAGAGGGAACCATCCGGATGCTGCCTGTTGAGCGGCTTCGACCGCCGCATAACAGCGCGGCGTCTTCTGTTTTTCACCTGAAAGCCTGTGCCGCCTTTTGGCTTCCCGGGCTTTCGCAACGATTACAAGGAGGTCTACAGTGAAGGGAACATTTGCAGGAAAAATGAAGGTATCCGTGGCCATTGGCGTGGCAGCCGGTCTGATCATGGGAATGGCGACCATGAGCATGGCCGCACCCATCAAAATCCGTTTCTCCCATGTGGTGGCGCCCACCACTCCCAAGGGTCAGGCAGCCGATATGTTCGCCAAACTTGCCAATGAGCGGCTCAAGGGAAAGGTGGAGGTGCAGGTCTTTCCCAACAGCCAGCTCTACACCGACAAGAAGGTGCTGGACGCCCTGAGTAGCGGCAGCGTTGAAATGGCGGCGCCGTCAACCGCCAAGTTTACCTCGTGGGTGCCCCAGTTGCAGCTCTTCGATCTGCCCTTCATGTTCAAGAACCGCGAGGTCCTCTACCAGACCATGGACGGCGAGGTGGGCAAGAAGATGTTCAAGCTGCTCGGGAAAAAGAACATGCTCGGCCTGGCCATGTGGGATAACGGCTTCAAGCAGATCGGCAACAATATCCGTGAAATAAGAAAGCCGGAAGACGTCAAGGGAATCAAGTTCCGCATCATGTCCTCCAAAGTGCTTGAGGCCCAGTTCAAGGCCGTGGGCGGTAATCCGCAGGTCATGCCCTTTTCAGAGGTCTACTCGGCGCTGGAACAGGGTGTTATCGACGGTCAGGAGAACACCTGGTCCAATATGTACTCCAAGAAGTTTTTTGAAGTCCAGAAGTACATCACCGAGACCAATCACGGCTATCTCGGCTACCTGGTGGTTACCAACGCCCAGTTCTGGAATCATCTGCCCAAGGATGTCCGCACCGAACTGGAGGCCATCCTCAAGGAGGTCACCGCCTGGATCCGCGAAAACGCTTACAAGATCAACCAGGATATGAAGCAGAAGATCATCGACTCCGGCAAGACCAAGGTCACAACGCTGACCGAGGCGGAAAAGGATGCCTTCCGCAAGGCGTTCAAGCCGGTGCAGGATGAGTTCAAATCGGTGATCGGCGCGGATTTTATCGACACGGTCAACGCCCTGAACGCCAAGGTCAAGTAGGACCGTCTCCGGGGAGGGGAGATGAGTCTTCCGTCCCTGTTTTGTCCGTTTTATAAGCGATAAACCAACGAGTTATGGTTAAAGGGAATACGGCGTTGCTGGACCGGATCGAGGAAATACTCATCTCCATTTTTCTGGGTATCTCCACCCTGCTGGTTTTCGCCCAGGTGGTTGCCCGCTACATCTTTAATTCAGGGATCACCTGGGCACCCGAGCTGGTGGAATATATGTTTCTCTGGACGGTGATGATCGGTGCCTCTTACGGTGTGAAGCACGGGGTGCATCTGGGGGTGGATCTGGTGGTGAACAAGTTCGTCGAGCCAGCCCGCAAGTGGATTATCCTCGCCTCCATCCTCATTTCCATTCTCTTTACGGCGGGGATGGCCTATCTTTCCTTTTTTTATGTGCTGGAGAGTTACAGGATGGAGCTGGTAACCGTGGATCTGGAGATCCCCCAGTGGATCCCCTTCCTGGCCCTGCCCGTGGGTTTTACCATGATCACCCTGCGGTTTATCCAGGTGGGCCTGCTGGTCTATAGGGGCAAACAGGAAAAAATCACCCGCAGTAACGATCGTAACTGATCACAGGGTATGTAACCCCGCGGTATATCTTCCTTCCAGAGTGTAATTGGTCACAGGTGCTGCAGATTTGTTTACATCTCTCCCGGCCGCTATATCCCCGTTATGCGTCCGGGAGAGAGCGCGTGAAGAGCGGTGCGGGACGGCGAGGAAACGGCGACTGCAACTGAGAGCCGGACTCGGTTCCGTCTAAGGGTACAAGGAGAAGAGATATATGGAATCAGCTGTTATCTTTACGGTTCTTGCCTTTCTGCTTTTGGCGGGTATTCCCATCGCCATCTGTCTTGGACTTTCCTCCGCCATCTATCTGCTGCTCTTCTATCCCATTCCCGAGTGGTCGACCACAACGGCGATCATGGCCGGGATTCTGCCCAACAAGTTCGGGGCCACCATGGAGCATTTCACCCTCATGGCCATCCCCTTCTTTATCGTCAGCTCCAATTTTCTCTCCACCGGCGGGGTTGCCAAACGCATGATACGTTTCGCCAATGCCCTGGTCGGCTGGATGTCGGGCGGGCTGGCCATGGCCGGTATTCTCTCCTGCATCATGTTTGCGGCGGTTTCCGGCTCCAGCCCGGCAACAGTCGTCGCCATCGGCTCGATTATGATTCCCGGCATGGTCGGTGCCGGTTATACCAGAAAATTCGCGGTGGGCTCCATTGCCACGGCCGGCAGTCTCGGCATTCTCATTCCGCCTTCCATTGTCATGATTGTCTATGCCGTGGCCACGGAGCAGTCGGTGGGCAAGATGTTCATCGCCGGCATCGTCCCCGGCCTGATGCTCGGCGCCATGCTGTTGATCGTCACCTGGATCACCGCCCGGCGACATAACATGCCCCGGGAGACCGTGCCCGGCTTCAGGGAGGTGTGGACCTCCTTCCTGGACGCCGTCTGGGGATTGCTGTTGATCCTGATGATCATCGGCGGCATCTACGGCGGCATTTTCACCCCCACCGAGGCAGCGGCAGTGGCAGCTGTCTATTCGGCGGTCATCTCCCTGTTCGTCTACCGGGACATGGGTTTGAGAGATGTGCCGCACGTCATGCTGGAGTCGGCAAAGATGACCGCCATGCTCCTCTTCATCATCGCCTGTGCCATGATCTTTGCCCATGTGCTCACCATGGAACGTATTCCCCAATCAATCGCCGAATGGCTGGTGGCCCGGGATATGTCCTGGTGGATGTTCCTGCTGATGGTCAATGTTATTCTCTGGTTTGCCGGCGATTTCATGGAGCCCTCCTCCATTATTCTCATCCTGGCGCCGATCTTCTTTCCCATTGCCCAGGCCCTGCATATCGATCCCATCCACCTGGGGATCGTCATGACCCTCAACATGGAAGTGGGCATGATCACCCCGCCGGTGGGTCTCAACCTCTACGTGGCCTCGGGATTATCCGGTATGCGCCTGGAAGATGTCACCCGGGCGGCCCTGCCCTGGATGCTGGTGATGATCGCCGCTCTGGTTCTGGTCACCTATATCCCGGCCATCAGTCTGTCTCTGGTCAATATTCTTTACTGAGGATGTTTGCCTACCGGTGTGATTGCATGAGCCGGAGGGTAAGCGCTGTGGGCCGAGAGGCGCATTATACCGCCGGGTCGCGAAGTCTGTGAGCGATTAGGAGGGTGTCTTGTCCCCGCTGCAGAGGGTGGCCCGCAGATATTCGCGGTTGAGGCGGGCGATATTGCGGATGGAGATTCCCTTGGGGCAGACCGCCTCGCACTCCCTTTCGTTGGAGCAGTTGCCGAAACCTTCCCGCTCCATGGCCGCAACCATGGAAAGAGCCCGACGGCTGCGTTCCGGCCGTCCCTGGGGCAGGAGGGCGAGCTGGGAGATTTTGGCGCCCACAAAGAGCATGGCCGCGGCATTGGGGCAGGCGGCTACACAGGCCCCGCAGCCGATACAGGCGGCCGCGTCCATGGCTTCCTCGGCAATGGGCTGGGGGATGGCGATGGTGTTGGCCTCCACCGCGGAACCGGTATTGACGGAGATATAGCCTCCGGCCTGGATGATCCGGTCAAAACTGCTCCGGTCCACCACCAGATCCTTGATCAGCGGAAATCCCCGGGAACGGAACG
>CAYUNE010000023.1:0-59961 GCA_964446115.1 uncultured Desulfobulbia bacterium
TATGTAAACCCGCGGTATATCTTGCTTCCAAACTGTAATTGGTCACAGGTGCTGCAGATTTGCACGCTCTCTCCCGGCCGCTATAGCCCACTATGCGGCCGGGAGAGAGCGTGTAAAGATGCGGTGCCTGTGATCAATTACGTTTTTTTTTGTCGCAAATCCCTCTTTGATGGGCAGGTCTTTTTCCGCTTTCCCCAGACGGATTGGGCTGCCGGGGCAATCAGACGATATCAGGAATGTTCCGATAAAATAAAAAATTGTTTCCGCAGAAATCTTTTTGTACCGTGCAATGAAGAAGGGCATTTCGGACCTGCATCGGCTCGCCGATGTTTTCCTGGGGTAATGATTAGGAAGCGGAGTCGGCGATGGTCAATGTTGCAGTGAAGGGCCCGATGTTCACGGCGCCGGCGCCATCATCCTGGCAAAGGGAGCAGTCAGGCTGACGGCATAAAGATTCGGTCTCCTGGGACCGGTTACGTTTCTGAGGTAAATCTCCATGAAAAACACAGATATGTTGATCAATGATGATGAAATCAGGTTGCGATTGATAATACAGGCAGGTGTTTTGCTGCTTTTCTTACTGTTATTGTCTGTCGCAACATATGCTGATGAGCAAGAGACCTTTTCGAGTTTCAATATTGAAGATCTCAAGATGCTCGGGGTTATTCACCCGCCGGAGGGTGCTTTTGTTCAGGAAGAATACAAAGGAATAAAGTTTGTTGCTTCCCCGGAGAACCGTTATAGTGAAGATCAATTGATATTACTCAAATATTTTGTTGACAGAGTTCCTCCGGTACTCCTGAAATATGGACCCTCCGCCGTCGTGAATGGAGAGGTGGGATTTCTTCCGTCACTGGCTCAGGCAAGCGGTCCGTACATCTATTTCGATTCCAGTGCATTTCATACCGGAGGATTCTGGTCGGCAGGTTCACTTGAGGAGGTGTTCAGGGGTTTTGTTCACGAGCTGGTGCATGTGTATCAGTTCGGCAAGGCCATGGAAATCGTCGATCTACGGGAGGCCCGCGAGAAATTCAGCAGAGTGAAAAGGCAGACCATCTGGAAATATGCGGTCATGCGCACAGAGCTTGTCGATTCTTTTGCCCGGATAACCGGCTGGAAACTGAGGAGAGGCAGAATCACCACCGCCTCATTAAAAAATTCTCGGGCCGAAAGAACCTCAAATTATGGGCGGGTGAGCATTATCGAGGATATGGCCGAGACCGTCTCTTTTGTCGTCATCGGCAATCTGACGCAATTGTCTGAGAGGAGAGTCGGGTGGGCGATGGATCTGCTTGAAGTTCCTTTATGGAAAGAGGCGATGAAATACACCTTCCCATATTCGGACCGGTTTAAGCTGGTCAAAATGAGGGGAGGTGTGACCAAATTCGATCATTCAAAGAAAAAGGAGTACGGCGAACGCTACAGGGTCATTGATCTCGCCCATTTTATAGGAAAAGAGGACGGTCATTACGAGGAGATGGTCTCTGAATTGAAACAGGGTTTTGAGGAGAGGGGATGGGAAAAAACCCTGTCGAAATCCCTCCGTCTCGAGCACGGTGTGAAGAAGTCTCTTCTGGAATACCGAGGGAAATGGCGTGATGTCTATGTTGAGGTAATCAGCTACGAGGATGCAACGGGATATCTGACAAAGCCGGAAAAGACGATTATCACAGTCCTGAGCGGCTACCGGTTGTAAATTTCCAATGAAAAAGCCCCTTTCCGGCGAACCGGAAAGGGGCTTGTGGTCTCCGGCGCCCCGCGGTGCGGGGGCCACTGAGTGGGTTGTAGCGTCAGTGCCCGGCACTCGGTGCTGCTCCCTGGGCGGCCCTTCGTGCCAGCCGTTCCCGTTTCTTGGCCCGTAACGGCTCCTCCTTGTATCCCAGGGCCTGCCAGTCGAGCCTGCCTTTGCGACCGTGGCAATCTTTGCATTTCAGGGCCTTGGAAGCAGGGGAAACCATATGGTTGGTGGGCCACCAGGTTTCGGTGGGAGCAAAGCCGTACTTACCGCTGTACTTGAGCCCGGAGTACTTTTCGCCTGCCTTTGCGGCCCGATCCCAGTCAAAACTCTTCCAGAAGGCCTCATCCTTGTCCGGTCCGCTGGGAAAGATCTTCGGGGCAATGAGATATTTGTTGTCGACATCATATACCTGTTTGCCGGTGTGGACCTTGAAGGGGTGGATTTTGGAATCCGGGTCATCCTTGCTGCCCAGGGGATAGTTCAGTTTTGTGGTCTTGGTGGGATCGATCTTGTCGCCGATCTGATAGGCGCCGGCGGTGCCGTTGTACCAGGCATAGGTCGGGATCACGTTATCCTCGTAGGTGAACGCTCCCTTTTTGAAGATATATACGGCATGACCATGTTTTTTGATGATGCGCTGATCCTTGGGCAGGTCTTTCGGATTTTTGGCCTTGGACCAGTCCCAGGACATCTTGGTGGCGAATTTTTTGGCGAATACCGGGATATGACAGGTCTGGCAGGCCACCCTGCGGGCATGTTTGTTGAGAAGACCCCTGATTCGTGAACCGTTGTGCACATCCTCCTTGTGACAGTCGGTGCAGTTGATCGGGGTGTCGCCTGCCGGGGAGACGACCATGGCGTTCCCGGTGATCATGTGTTCTTCGGTGTAATGGCAGTCCTGGCAACTGAAGCCGGCGCCTTCTTCCGCCATGTGAAAGTCGATCTCGGCGGTGGGTTTGACCAGCGAGAGATCAATATCACCGTGCTTGATGGCATTTCCGCCGCCGCCGTTGGCGTGACAGGCCAGGCAGTTGGCCCTTCTTGGTTTACCGACGTTCCGGGCGACGTTGAGCAGATCGACCGGTTTTTTGTCGAATTTGGCGATACCGCTGAAGCCCATGGGCATACCGGAACCAGGGGGCGCCTTTTTATAGGTTCCGGTGGTATCGTGACAGACGAGGCAGTCAACGCGGTTTTCATCCTTGAAGTTGAAGGTGGCGTCCTTCCAGCCATATCCCACGTGACAGCTGGTGCAGCGGGGCTCGTTACCCCGTGCCGAAATACAGAAGTTGTTGAGGGCGTTTTTCTTGCCGCGCAGTACGGTCTTGTCGCCTAGTTTCTGTTTCAGGGTCCAGGTCCAGTGGCTGGTTCCCATCACCTGGGAGGCGGCATCCTCATGGCATTCGAGACAGGTGGCCGTTACCTCCATCGGGGTTTTGAACGGGCCGGAAATTTCGGCATGTTCTTCGATCGGGCCTTCGGCCAGGGCAGAGCCACCGGCCATGACAACCGCGGTTGCCGCCAGCGTTGCTATTTTTTTAGAAATCATTCTCGTTCCCTTCCTTGTCTATTTTGATAAGAGTGGATTCGTGACCCGGTGGCGGGGCGTTGACGAAGGTGTATTGGTGTGGTCCGGTTCGATCCGCACCGCCCCTTGCCGGTTGGATCAGTGTTTTTTTTCGCCGTGTGATGCCTCGCCGGCCGGTTTGCCCATGAGACGCTCATAGCCCATTACACCAATGTGACAGGATGTACACTTGGTGTTGGAGGCAAAGGCAAGGTTCCCGTTGTGACAGGCTCCGCAGTACTGGCCGTCGTAGAGGGCTTCCATGGTAAAGGCATGCTCGTTTTTTTCGGCATTGCCCTTGGCCATCTTGAACAGTTCGTCATGGCAAGAGGCGCAATCCAGGCCGAAACTTGTGTGCAGTATATGGTCGAAGACCACAGCCTTCACCGGTTTGCTGAAATAGAGGTTCGGCGGCGGGACGTGGCAGGTGATACATTCATCCTTGCTGTTGGCGTCAAAGGCCATGTCGTCGTTGTGACAGGCCCCGCAGTACTTGCCTTCTGCAAAGGCGGCCATGGTGAAATCCTCGTTTTCCTCAACGGCGCCGGCCTCCTGCTCAAAGAGATCGTCGTGGCAGCTTTCGCAGTCCAACCCGGCTTCCATGGTGTGCGACTTGTGGCTGAAAGAGACTCCGGCGACCGGCTTCTGCCAGACGATGGGCTCCTCCGGTCCGTAGGTGTCCTCGTCGTATGGTTCCTGCTCGCCCTCCTGCTGTCCGGCGAAGGCGAACAAAATGGAGCAGCCGGCAAGCGCGGTGATGAATATTCCAATTTTGATAATATTGAATTTCATGGGTTCCTCTCTCGGTCAATTAGTCGTTCATATAATAGACATTGGGCAGGGCGCCGGTCTCGGGCCGTTGAACCCAGACGATTTTATCAGGGGCGTGAACCAGTTGATAGACTTCACTCTCCGGATCACTGAGGTCGCCGAAAACCCGGACTTTGGCCGGGCAGGCCGCTACGCAGGCCGTATCTTTTTTCCCCTTGGAGAGGCGGGTGTCGAAGCAGAAGTTGCACTTGTCCACCGCCCTGATTTCCTCGTTGAAATATCTGGCATTGTAGGGGCAGGCCGCCATGCAGGTCTTGCAGCCGATGCATTTCTTGTACTCCATCATGACGATGCCGGTTTTTTCGTCCTTGTAGGTTGCCTTGGTGGGGCAGACCCGGACGCAGGGAGGCCGGTTGCAGTGGTTGCAGAGCACCGGCATGAAGATACGTTCGGTTTCCGCCGGACCGGTGATCTTGTAGCGTTCGAGAATGGTGGTTCGGTAGCCGTAGGAGGGGACATGGTTGGTTTTGACGCAGGCCTCCTTGCACTTTTCGCAGTCAACGCAGCGATTCTGGCGCATGACCATGGAGTAGTGGGGGCTGTAGGGGTACTTGCCGGCCGCCGGCATCTTGCCGATGGCCCCCTGAACGTTTTTCACCGAGGTCAGCGATAAAACGGTGCCGCCCATGAACAGCCCCGTGATCGCCAGACCGGCCTTGAGAAACGTGCGCCGCTCTTTGGAGGGAAGATTGTCAACTCCCTCGTTTTGAAGCTTTTCCAGTTCTTTAATGTTCATTCTACCTCTCCTGAAATATAAGTGATAAGGTCGACAACCTCTTTATATTATGAAGTAACGGGGATAAACACAATATTGAATGACTATTCATTCGCAGGAAATGTACAGTAAAATTCCGCGAAATGCAAGCCCGCTTATCAATATTATCTTTCGGGATATTCGAATATTTTGAAAAGGGGAAACTTTTATTTCGACAGGCGCGGCCGACAGCGCCGGCAACGGGCGGAAATGAAGCCCTGAAGGGCGGGGTTTTCCGGGGTGGGAGAAAAACGGCCGGCCCGGAAGGGCCGGCCGTGAAAGGATGAAAGGGTGAAAGGGCCGGGAGGCAGCCGGTCAGGCGGAACCGGCTCGGCGCAGGTTGCCGGTTACCCGGGGCAGGGTTCGGCAACCATCTTTCAGCCGAAGGAGCGTCGAGGCTCCTCCAGAGCGCTGCGTTTTCCGGGCTCGGGAAAAATTAACCGGATGCACGGTGCTTTTTTTTTTGCGCCGCGGTTTTCCGTTTTTTCCGGTCCTCCTCCTTTGCCTCCAGGCGGGCTGCGGTGTCGCCTGCGCGGTGCAGGGTGCGGGGCAGGGCCCTGTCGACCCGCGCCTCGCAGCACTCGTGCACATCCGGCGGACAATCCGCCAGTTCCCAGCAGGGAGCGTAGTTGAGGAGTTTTTTCAGGCCGGGTATGCTGATGCCGTCATCATGGATGAGCGACCGCAGACAGGTGACCCACTGGATATCATTGGCGGAAAACATACGCCGCGATCCCACGTGCGCCGGCTCGATCAACCCTTCCTTTTCATAGATCCGCAGGGTGCGCGGATGGATATTCAGCAGCCTGGCTGCCACACCGATGGGATAGACCGGCA
Source organism: uncultured Desulfobulbia bacterium (assembly GCA_964446115.1). Taxonomy (GTDB): domain Bacteria; phylum Desulfobacterota; class Desulfobulbia; order Desulfobulbales; family Desulfobulbaceae; genus CAYUNE01. The sequence goes on from CAYUNE010000023.1 coordinate 5,728, forward strand.
CATCCGGCCGCATCGGCTGAACTTCGTTTTTCTTTCTTGCCATGGTGTTTCCCTTTGTTCGAATCCGCCCGCTGTGGGTTTCCTTGCTCTTTTGTCATCCGAAAAAAATCACCAGTGCGGTCAGACCCGGCTGAACCGTCTGGATGGGGCGTCCAACCGGACGCCCCGCGCGGTGATCGTTTTTGCTTCTTTCAGTGGTCCTCCGACAGGTGGCCCCGGAACATCCGTTCACCCAGCATGAAAAGTGCGGCACAGAAGGTGAAGCCGGCCATGGTGATCATGTACTCGTGCAGAGTCGGGGTGTATGGGAAAAGATGCGGCATGCCGACGATTCCCAGCTCATGGTAATGGGGGACGAGCTGGCCCACAACCACCAGGTCATACCGCATGAAGAATATGCCGATAATACTGGCCAGGGAGCCAAAGGCCATGGCGCCGATGTTTTTGGCTTTCACCGCCAGGATGATGAGAAAGGGGATCACCAGACCCATGCCGATTTCGCCGATCCAGAAATTTTTGGCATAGGGACCGTTGATGAGCGCCATCATGGCCTCATATTTTCCCGGAGGATGACCAGAGATTCCGGAGATCATCTTCCAGGTGGTGAAAAACATGATAACCATGTAGAGCAAAGCGCCGAGCTTGGCGACGGCCTGGAGAGATTTTTCCAGTTCGGTGCTCATCTTCCAGCCGTTGATCTTGTATCCCAGCCAGTGGAAGAAGATCACCGCGGCACACCCGGACATCATCGCCGAGGTGATGAAATAGATGGGCATGTACGGACCGTGCCAGAATTCACGGGCATTGAGCAGACCGAAGACGGCGCCCAGGTTGGAATGCGCGGCAACACCGGCGATAACGCCGAAGAGACCGAGCAGGGAGGCGGTTTTATGGTTTCCCATCTGCAGCAGGGCGAATTCGATGAGCATGAAAAAGAGATAGGCGCCGTACAGCGTTCCCATCCACCAGATGTTGGATGTGAGATTGGGAGAGATGACGTTGTATATCGCCATGCGCCAGGGATTTTCAATCTCGAACAGGATAACGACAAAACCACCGATAATTGTGGTAATGGCAAGAAAAACCGAACGCTTGGCAATGGGTTGAAAGGCCTTGAATCCGAAAACGTGGCCGATGGACGAGACCAGGCAGAGACCGGTCGAGGTCACAACGAAAAAGACATAGGCAGCCAGCATCAGCCCCCAGGGGACCTCTCGGCTGACACCGTAAGCATGTTCATGGCCAATGAACATCGCATGCACGCCGAAAGCGGCACCGATAAGGGTGAGAAGACCAAACAGACCGATGATCGCGTTATAGGCGCCACCGGTACGGGCGGTTTCGAGCCCGCCTTCCTGGGGCAGCACTTTTGCCACTATATTATTCATGGTAACTCTACCTCCATACTTTTTTGTTCCGATGCGGCAGGGAAAAACCCGGCCGTGAGACTGTGGATAAACGAAGTTTTTCGCTGGCAACGGCTAGGAAAAATCGCCTTCTTCCCTGACGGCCCTGATGACCGGTTTGATCTTGATGTCAAACAGAGTATGGAGCGCAGCACCACCTAGCCAAAAAACGAGAAAAATACCTACTTCCATGAGCTTCTCCTTTCTCCGGAAACGGAGTGATTGAATACGGGGTTCCTGCCGGGTCTCATTGGCGGATGATCGCCGGCCGGTTGTTTCTGCCGAGACACCTCCTTTTTTTTGGGTTTCAGGTTCTATTTCGTCCAATTTTTTTGCAGCTGCATATAAATTTTTATGATGGCCATCATAAATGACACTCCATTGGTTGTCAATAGTTGCTCGCAATTTATTTTCAAAAAAACTATAAATTCATGGCGCGTCTTGATCGGTACAGCGTATTTCCTCTCAACGGGAGATTGTAATATCCGCTTTCAGGCTGCACCGCAAGGCGGGAAAGCGGTCGATGCGGTCGGCATGGCCGTTGATTATGAATCGCCATTCATATTTGCATCAAGCGGCAAAAAAAGCCATAGATAAATTGCACCAGGCGAAATTTGCGCCATAAAAAGAGATTGATTTGCGACGGCTTCAAGGGAATGTCGTGAAAACGGCTTGAGAATAATCATGTTATTTAAGCATGTTATCCGATGCCCCCCGCCGTCACTTCCTGTGAGTCATCAAAACTCCGGTTTTGGGCATAAAATATGCATATTTTTAATTGCTGCTCGATAATTTAGCCAAACGAGATAGCTTCTTCTTGTGCCCCAGGGTGGCGGCCCTGGGGCATTTTTTTGTCCAGGCAACTTCCTCCCCCCTCTTTTTTTCCTCGATTTTCGCCCTCCTGCCCCTGGAATGCGCCCATCCGGCACGGCAACAGCGCCCGTTTCCGGTTCCTCCCCGGAGCAACCACCTTTACCTTTGGATATTTTTATGGTAGCTCAAGGGTACTGCATGCACCGGGCAAGCAGTCATCTCTTTTCGCAGACGTCGCCCCGGGGAATCGGTTTTGTCATGGGCGTATTTTGCGCCCTGCAGCGGGGCGATGACGGGAACGGCGGTAATTGATCACAACCACTGCATCTTCCCTTAAATATGCAGCACCCGTGATTGGGTTGCGAACGGCATGAATCCCGAGGACTATCCGTGAACTATTTTTATAAAAATCTCTCCATCTGGCTTATCGTCTCCCTCATCGGCCTTTTCCTCTTCAACCTTTTCAAACGGCCTCCCGATCCCTATCATCAGGTGTTCTACAATACATTTCTGGAGCAGGTGGAGGAGGGACGCCTTTCCAAGGTCAAGGTCAAGGAGGATACCATCACCTGGGTCGCCGCCGACGGCACCCGGTATCAAACCCTGGTCCCCGCTGATAGCCGTGCGTTGGAAAGACTGTTGGCGAAGAAGGTGGATATCGAGGTTGAAAAGGAGGTCAGGCCCCACTGGTTTTTTCAGACCTTTCTCTCCTGGGTCCCCTTTCTCTTTCTGATTCTCGCCTGGTTTTATTTTTCCGGCCGCGGAACCGGAGGGGCCGGAGGCGGCAAGGCAATGGCCTTCGGCAAGAGCCGGGCCCAGCTCATTGACAGCCAGCAGTCCAAGGTTACCTTCGACGATGTCGCCGGTATCGACGAGGCCAAAAACGAGGTGATGGAGATAGTCGATTTCCTCAAAAATCCCGCCAAGTTTACCGAGGCCGGTGCCCGCATTCCCACCGGTGTGCTGCTCTACGGCGAACCCGGTACCGGCAAGACCCTGCTGGCCAAGGCCATCGCTGGCGAGGCGGGGGTTCCGTTCTACTCCATTTCCGGATCAAATTTTGTCGAAATGTATGTGGGAATCGGGGCCTCGCGGGTGCGCGACCTCTTTCGGGAGGGTAAGAAAAAGGCCCCCTGCATCATCTTCATTGATGAGATCGATGCCGTTGGCCGCCATCGGAGCGCCGGCGGCGCCGGTGGCGGCAACGATGAACGGGAACAGACCCTGAATCAGCTGCTGGTGGAAATGGATGGTTTTGAGGAAAGTGATCATGTGATCGTGGTCGCTGCCACCAATCGTCAGGATATCCTTGATCCCGCCCTGCTCAGACCCGGACGCTTCGACCGCCAGGTTCTGGTTCCCCTGCCCGATGTGGGTGGACGCGAAAAGATTCTCAAGGTGCACGGCCGTAAGATCAAAGCCTCCGAAGATGTTGACTGGAAGGTCATTGCCCAGGCAACCCCGGGTTTTTCCGGAGCCCAGCTTGCAAATATGATCAACGAGGCCGCCCTGCTCATGGCCCGACTGGACCATGATAGCGTCACCATGGCCACTTTGGAGGAGGCAAAGGACAAGGTGATGATGGGAGCCGAGCGCCGCAGCCTCATTCTGACCCAGGAGGAAAAGCGGGTGACCGCCTGTCACGAGGCAGGTCATGCCCTGGTGGCCTGGATGCTGCCGGGAGCCGATCCGGTGCACAAGGTGAGTATTATTCCCCGGGGCCGCGCCCTGGGAATCACCATGCAGCTGCCCGAAGTGGAGAAGAATTCCCACAGCCGGACCTGGCTGTTCAACAACCTCTGCACCCTGCTGGGCGGCAGGCTGGCCGAGGAGATCGTCATGCACGAGGTGACCACCGGGGCCGGTAACGATATCGAACGGGTCTCCGATCTGGCACGGAAAATGGTGTGCGAGTGGGGAATGAGCGAGGCGCTGGGGCCGTTGGCCTTTTCCCATGCGGATCCGCTTCAGGGGCGGCCGGGTCATATTCTCAGTGAGGAGACCGCCGTGCTCATCGACCAGGAGGTGAAAAAACTCGTGGGCGCGGCCTATGCCAGGGCCCGCGAGATCCTCCAGGAGCACCGTGAACTCCTTGATGCCGTAACCGGAGCTCTGCTGGAGAAGGAAACCCTCTCAGGAGATGATCTCCGCCTGCTTGTGGAGCGATACGAAAGCGGCCGTAATTGATAATTGATCACAGGCACCGCATGGGATTGGCGGCCCGGAGGCCTGGCGGGGCGGTCAGTTTTCGGGAAGATTGACCTCAAGGGGGTTGACCAGTTTGAACTTGTTGATCTTGCGCCGCAGGGTATCCTTGGAGATGCCCAGTTCGCGACAGGTGATCATCTTTTTCCAGCGGTTGCGTTCCAGCGCCATTTCAATGGCCTGTTTTTCCACCTCTTCCAGGGTCAGGGTTTTCTGCTCCCGGCCTGAAGGCACGCCGGTGGAACCGCTATGGGGGGCAAAGGGTTCGGGCAGGTGGTGAGGCTGGATATAACCGCCGTCACAGAGAATAAAGGAATATTCGATAATGTTTTCCAGCTCGCGGATGTTTCCCGGATAGTCGTAGCGCATGAGGATGTTGAGGGCGGCCCCGGCGATCCCGACAATATCCTTGCCCTGCTGGGCGCTGTATTTTTTGATGAAGTGATCCACCAGCAGGGGAATATCCTCCTTTCTTTCCCTGAGAGGCGGTAAGTTGATCTTGACGACGTTGAGTCTGTAGAAGAGATCCTCCCGGAACCGGCCCTCGCGTACCAGGGCCTCCAGGTCCCGGTTGGTGGCGGTGATGATGCGGACATCCGCCTTCACCGGTGTGTTGGAACCCAGGGGTTCATACACCTTGTCCTGAAGAACGCGCAGCAACTTGACCTGGATGCTGGGCGGGATGTCGCCGATTTCATCCAGAAACAGCGTTCCTCCCTCGGCCGCGGCAAAGCGGCCTTTTTTGTCCTTGCGGGCGTCGGTAAAGGCGCCTTTCTTGTAACCGAAGAGTTCCGATTCCAGCAATGTCTCCGGCAGGGCGCCGCAGTTGACGATGACCAGTGGTTTGTCGCGCCGTTCACTGGCATTGTAGAGGGCCCGGGCCACCAGCTCCTTGCCGGTGCCGGATTCGCCGAGTACCAGGACAGTGCTGGGACTGCGGGCGATTTCCGGCATGATGCCGAATAATCGCTGCATGGCCGCGCTTTTCGAGATGATCTCGTCAAAGGTGAATTTCTGCCGCAGTTGCCGACGCAGGTTCTGAATGGTGCTCAGGTCGCGGAAGGTTTCGACGCCGCCGATAATGTTGCCCTCATGGTCGGTGAGGGGCGAGGCACTGATACTGATGGGAATCTTCTCTCCCCTGTGGTTCTTGATGGTAATGGAGCGATTGGCCACCGGCGAACCCTTGTACAGGCTTTCGGCAATGGCGCAGCTCTTGCCGCAGATGCTTGAATGGAAAACCTCGGAACAGTACCGTCCCAGGGCCTTCTTGCGCGGCCAGCCGGTGATTTGGGAGGCAGCCCGGTTGAAAGAGGTGATCTTCCAGTTACGATCAACGGTGAAGACGCCGTCGGCAATGGAATCAAGAATGAGGTGCTTGCGCAGGGAGTGGGTGTTGTCCCGAAAGGTCTCGATACCGCCGATGATGTTGTTCTGATCGTCCAGCAGGGGAGCCGAGCTGATGGAGACCGGGATGGAGTGTCCCTTTTTGTTTTTTATGAAGATGGTTTTGTCGATGAAAGTATTGCCCTGATCGATGGAAGTCTGGAGCAGGCAGGCGTCGCCGCAGACGCTGGAGTGGAAGATGTCGCTGCAGGCTTTGCCGATGACCTCGGCTGCGGACCAGCCGGTGAGTTTTTCGGCGGCCCGGTTGAAGGAGGTGATTTTTTTGTCTTTGTCGATGGAAAAGACGCCGTCGGCCACCGAGGCGAGGATCAGTTCGTTTTTGAGGGATTCGGAATCGTCACGGAAGGTCTGCACCGCGCCGATGAGTTTGCCGGACGGGCTGTAGAGGGGGGCGGCGGAGATGCGGACCGGAAGGACGTCCTCGTTGCGGGTGCTTAAAAAGATGGAACGGTTGATAACCGATTTGCCCGCCTTGATGTTGTCCTTGAGCAGGCACATTTTTTTGCGCTGGGAGAGGTGGAAGATTTCTCCGCAGGGGGTGCCGATGACCTCTTCCGCGGACCATCCGGTAATCTCTTCGGCCGCCTTGTTGAAGGAGGTTATCTCCCAGTTGGTGTCCACCGTGAAGACGCCGTCGGCAATGGAATCGAGGGTGATGCGGTGGAGAAAGGGTTGTTCCGAGGTGTCCTGCATACAGATGACATAGCGTCCGGGTCTGTTGCTGATTGGGGGCAGGGGAATGATGGAGACCAGAACGGACCTGCGAATCCTCTTTTCCTGATTGCAGAGGAGTATGGGATGGTTGGTGACGATATGTCCCTGCTCGGTGGACTGACACAGGGTTGCGAAGGTGAGGTACTCGGAGTGTGATCCGAATATGGAGCGGCTGGGTTTGCCGTACATCTCCTCCGGATCCATCCCGGTCAGCTCTTCCGCTTTTTTGTTGGCGGCGAGGATGTGCCATTGATCGTCAGCCAGAAAGACGGCCGCCGAAAGGGGCTGTCGGGTTATGTCGGGTGAATTGGTCATGGGTGTCTTGAACTGCGCCGTGTGAGTTAAGGTAATGTGAACACCGGAATGCGGTGTCTGCCGTAAGTCCGTTTCTGTTGCCGATCGTGGTTTCTCCTCTTTTTATACCGTAAACCGCATCCAGGATTCGGTCAAGTTTCTTGCGTGGAAAGAGACGTTTCCGGTTTACAGTAAGTGTGAACATCTCGTTTGATTAAATTGATAATTCCCTTGCCATTTCTCCCAGCGAGGTGTAGATTCGTCATGAATGAATAGCCATTCATTGGTCGGGTCGCTCCCATCCCCATACTCACCGGTTGTTTCCGGCCTGCCTTGTCCCCATGATGGGCGGAATTCTCCATCTTTTCCTTTACAGATTTTCTAAATTTTACAGAAGACAATATATTTATCAGTTGTTCTGACAAGGCATACGGAATATTTCGCAGCCTTTCTTTCCCTGTTTTCCGCTCCCGGCCCCTCTTTTTAAGGACTTCGGTTTTTTGCCTAGCATAACATATCGGTTTTTTAAAAATTTATTTGATAGCTTCCTGTCCGTATGCCGGAGGCGGCTCCAGGGAAAACCGGGAGACTATTTCCCCATGGCCGTAAATCGCGGGACGGCGGCGCAGTCTATGGGCGCAAAATACGCCCAAAAATCGTTGCGTTTAATAGACTGAAATAACGAGATAATTTATCTGAAGCCCTGAGGGAATTTTGTGTAGGAGGCTTTTTGTCAGCTGCGGTTGCCCGCCGGTCTTATTTGCCGGTCCACTTCGCTTTGCATATCAATCTGGAATAAAAGAAGATTTTTTGTGAATTCGGCAGGCGGCCAGGCGGTAACAGTACCGCAGCGCAGAGAGCGCCCGGCCGCCCATCTAAGGGCGTATTTTGAGCCCATGCAAGAAATAATCAGTATAAAAATACAGCCTGGCTACCCTAAAAGTAAAAATTTTTATGTTTGTTTTGTTACGTCTGTTCAACAAGTTAGTGTTTTTTCCGATTGGAATGCCGTCTCTTTTTTGGTGTCTGGCACGTAGTTTGTAACAGACAGGGTAAAGAGGAAGAGTTCCGGTTGCAAAAACATGCGAGGAGGACGCCATGAGTATCCTGAATCATACATTAACAGGAGAGGGAAAAAGGCGGCGGGAGCGCTCTTTTTTCAAGAGCATCGGCAGATGCCGGGCAAAGGGAAGCGAGGCGTTCTGGTTCTGTCTGTCCTTGTTGCTCTTTTTGCTCATGGGGCCGTTTTCCGCCATTGCCGTGGTCATCGGGGTCTGCTCGCTGGCAACGGACAAAAACAGAGAGTCCATGATCGAGCCTGCAAGTGCCTGATTGTACGGTTATTCACCGCTTTCACCGCGTACAAGCGTAATTGCTTCATATAGGAATTGAAAAGAACAGGGAGGAGAAAAAATGGCACAGGGATTTTCACTAGCGGCAACAGTTGAGCCTGAAGTCAACAAGCCGGCAATCAATGTACTGGCCGGTCTTTTCGGTCTGCTGCTGCTCACCGGTCTGGCTGTGGGCATCTATGGTTTTTTCGTGGGGCATGAGCATGTCTATAACAACACCAGGGAGGTGCCCTGGGGTCTGCTCATCTCCACCTATGCATTTTTTGCCATCACCTCCACCGGGCTTTGCCTGCTGGCGGCCATCAGTCATTCGTTTGGCGGTAATAATATAGCGCCGTTGGCCAATCGGATGGTCTGGTGCTCGCTGATCACCATTATCAGCGGTTTCACCGTCATCGGTATGGAGATTGAAAGTCCGTGGCGCATGGCCATCTGGAATATTCTCTCGCCCAATCCCACCTCCAATATCTGGTGGATGGGAACACTGTACGGCATGGCTGTGGGTATGATGGTCATTGAATTCTGGTTTATCCTCACCAAGCAGTACAAGCTGGCGCTGGCACTCGGCATCATGGGGGCATTGGCCGAGGTTGCCGCCAATACCTGTCTGGGCGGCGTTTTCGGTACCCTTCCCAGTCGTCCGTTCTGGTACGGCGCCCAGATGCCGGTCTACTTTCTCGGCTGCGCCTTTCTCTCCGGTGCCGCCGCTGCCATCGTCTTTACCCATTACGCCTATGTGCTGCGCCGGAAAAAGATGGAATCGCACGTTTTTGCAGGTGTGCAGGGGGCTGCCAAGGTTCTGTTTCTCATGCTTATCCTCATCACCGTGGCCACCTTCTGGAAAATGGCCTCCTTCTACGTGGGCGGAGTCGATGTCGGTCGTACCGCTGCTGATGCCCTCTACCAGGGACCGTTGTCCACCTACTTCTGGGTATTTGAAGTGGGTATCGGTCTGGTGGCACCGATCATTCTGTTGGCCCTGACCCGCATGAAGTCGGTTTTCGCCATGTCCACCGCCGCTTTGATGGCTCTGGTGGGGATGTTTGTGGCCCGCCTGGATATGGTGGTTGCCGGTCAGCTGGTCCCGGCTTACGAGGGGTACGGCTATCTGCCCCAGTATGCCGGATATGACCTGCTGCCGAAATACTTCGGTTATGTTCCCTCCACCATGGAGTGGCTGGTGGCCTGCGGCGGGATCGGGCTCACCGGACTTGCTTTTATCCTTGGCGAGCGACTCTTCGGCAAGGCCTTCACCGCCCATGAGGAACACTGAATAGGGCGGGTAAGCGATAAAAAACAGTGACCGTTTCCATGGAGGGAGACGGTCTCAACCCAGGAGAAAGACGAGGCTCTCAATGGTTGACGAAAAAAAGGCAATTTTCACCATCGGCATAGCGGCCCAGATGCTTGATGTCCATCCCCGAACATTGCGTATCTATGAACAGGAAGGATTGATCATTCCCATGCGCAAGGGGAAATGGCGCTACTATACCATGAATGACATCAAGTGGATCGAGTGCCTGCGTGAAATGATCCATGATCACGGCATCTCCATTGCCGCGGTGAAAAAACTCCTGAAGTATACGCCATGCTGGAATATCACCGACTGTCCGTTTGAAAAACGCAAGCAATGCACCGCATTCATGGCCAACGGCCTTGTCCCCAGAACTCTTGATCGGGAAAAGCCGCGCAAGGTTGAACGGGTGGACTGGAATGTAGCCTGACCTTCAATGCCGAGCCTCGTCGACAGCCGGCAGCCCCTGCGACCGCCCGGTCGCAGGGGCTGCCGGTTTTTTTTAGAATCGTTTCATCCCCTGAGCCGCACGGAAGATTCGAACCTTGACCATGTCGCAAAAAATCTCGCAAAAACAACCCCGGCAATCCGGGAGCATGGGCCGGCCGCCTTTTTTTGCCGTGCTGAAAAAGAGCGGCATCGCCTTTGCCGCCATGGTGCCCCTGCTGCTTGGCGTTGTTGGCCTTGTGGGCATCTTTCAGGTCACCGTTACGCCTGAGATACTCGCCTCCCTGTTTGGCGGTAATCCCCTTGCCGATACCCTGACCGGCACCCTTGCCGGAGCCGTTGCCGCCGGCAATCCCCTCATCAGCTATATCCTGGGCGGCGAGCTGCTCAGGCGGGGGATTTCGCTTTTTGCGGTTACGGCCTTTATCCTCTCCTGGGTCAGCCTGGGAGTTATTCAGTTGCCGGCTGAAGTGGAGATCTTCGGCGGCCGTTTCACCCTTTATCGCAACCTGCTGTCCCTGATCTTCACCATTGTCACTGCGTTGGCAACCACCTTTACCCTTCTGCTTTTGTCATGAGAGACGGATCCGGACACCACCCGGCGGAGAAACCCTTCGCCTTCCGCGGCAGATTTTTTCTGCCGCTTGTCATTGCTGTATATGGTGTTCTCTTTTTGACTCGTCCGGCCACCGCCCGTGCCGCTCTCCTGAAAAGCGGCACCATCCTTTTGAAAATCATTCCCATACTCATGGTGATCATTCTCTTCACCGCCGCGATCAACTACTTTTTGCAACCCCGCCGGATTGTTCGGCACCTGGGCCGCGAGAGCGGTATGAAGGCCTGGGTCTTGTCGCTTTTCGCCGGTCTGATCAGTCACGGCCCCATGTACATCTGGTTCCCTCTCCTTGAAGAGCTGCGCAACCACGGCATGCGTGATGCCCTCATCGTCGTCTTTTTTGCCGCCCGGACCATTAAAATCCCTCTGCTGCCGATGATGGTCGACTATTTCGGCTGGCGCTTCACATTGATTCTCTCCATCTATATCCTCGTGGGAGCCATCATCCAGGGTTATCTGCTGGAAATATTCCAGCAGCGACGCTAACCGATACTCCAGGCTTCCGCCCACCCGGCCGAAATCGGGTTGCAGTGAGACTGCGCCTATCCGAAATTTTGGCCAGAGTAGATTTTTTATCCTGGATTGCTTTTCGTATGAACGATTATGGTAAAATAGGTACAGGCGGGGATTTACGGGAGGAAATGCGGCAAATCGTTTCTTTTTCTCTTTGCAATTCTTGGCAACAGGTAAGAAATGACTGGAATTCAGGGTGTTAATAGGGTAAACAGGATGTGGACCCTTACTGTACGGAGGTATGGAATGAGTGAAAAATCCAGTGAAATGATCATCGCCTACTGCGGACTGGCCTGTTCCAATTGCGGCATGTATCGCAAGGGAAAATGTGCCGGCTGTCACAGCGATCGCCCCATGAATCGCGATTGCAAGATGAAGGCCTGTGCAATGGAACGCAAGTACAGCACCTGTGCCACCTGCAGCGAGTTCAAGGTACTGGAGGAGTGTCGCAAGTTGAATAATATCGTTTCCCGCTTTTTCGGTTTCATCTTTCGTACCAACCGAATCCAAAATCTCTACCGTATCCGGGAAGTCGGCCTGGAAGAGTTCAAAAAAGAAAAGCAACGGCAAGGACGACCCTGAGAGCATGCCCGCAGTTTTTCCCTCCGGTCCGGTATTTGTGCGCTTTTGTCTCCCCTCCCATGATCGGCCGTGGTTAACGCCATTTCATATTTTTCTATATCTTCACAAGGTTATAACCGAAGAGAAAATTGATGGTTTTGTGCCGTCCCTGGTCTCAAGGATGATCGATGGATGAAGGTACCGGAAATATTTCAAAAAATCTTCAAGAGAGGGGAATGCCATGTTTTTACTGAAGCGCCGCAGCATGTTCGTAAAAATTATTCTGCTCTTCCTGATCGTCCTGCTTCTTTCAACCTTATCCCACTTTCTGGTTGTCCAAAAAGTACAGAGGAAACTATTGCGGGATCAGGCCCGGTCCATTGCCAGGCAGATTATCCTCACCAGGCAGTGGATCGCCGGGTTGGGCGGGGTCTGGTCAAAGGACGGTTACAACAAGGAGATGGGTTTTCTCACCACCTATCTTGCCGATAAATCGGAGGACCGGAAGGATACGATCTTTTATCTGCATAATCCCGCCCTTGCTACCCGGGAAATTTCCGCCCTTGCCGATCTCAAGTTCGGTTACACCTTCAGGGTGGTCTCGGACATGGCCCGGGAACTGTCCAATACCCCGGACCCCTTTGAAGAACGTGCCATTCAGGAGATCAAGGGCGGGCAGCTGGCCTTTGTCGACGGTGTCGAAGAGGGCATGTATCGGTACACCGAGCCGCTCTTCGTCAAGCAGGGTTGCCTGAAATGCCACGGCGATCTTGAAAAGGATGTCAAGGAGCCGATGAAATCAATCCTGATCAATAAGTACGGCACCAAGGCCTTTGGCTATAAAATCGGCGATGTCCGGGGCATCATCAGCATCAAAATTCCGCAGACGGACTGGATGACCATGGTGACATCGGTGCTCTCCTACTGGAACCTGCTGATCCTGGTGGCTTCGCTGCTGATCTTCATTCTCTTCAGTAAATATCTCATTGTCAATCCCATCAGAAATCTGACCGATGCGGCCGTGCAGTTGAGTCAGGGAAAAATCGACCTTGACCTCGGACTTGATCTGGACAGGGATGCGAAATCAAAGGATGAGATTGTCCAGTTGGCCATTGCCTTCGAACGGTTGAGAACCAGTATCCGCATCCTGCTGACCAAGTTTGCCAAGACCAAACGGAAATAATCACCCCCTGGTGATTACAGTGATCAATGAACCCGGGAATGGAAGAGCGGTACCAGGATCATGGTGAACGATGGGATGCGGCAAAAGGTGGTGGAGCTGTTGCGGTGCCGCCGGGTCATGACCCTGGCTGTGGCCGCCGGCCGGCGCGCCTGGTGTGCACCGGTCTACTACGTCTATGAGAACAGGGCGCTCTTCTTTTTCTCCAGGACGGATTCCCGCCACATTACCCATGGCCTGGGCAAAACCGGGGTTGCCGCCTCGGTCCATGCGGATTCCCATGACTGGCGCGGTATCAAAGGAGTCCAGATGGAAGGCTCAATTGATACCGCAGGCTGTTCCGGGGATGCCCTCAGGGCCTTTGGGCTTTATCAGGCCCGTTTTTCCGCGCTGCGGGAACTGTTGCTTCAGCATGGTCCGGAGACCGTCGATCCCGCCCGGGTGGAATCCCTGTTGCGGGTCAGGTGGTATCAATTTATCCCTCAGACACTCTTTTTTGTTGACAATACAAGCGGATTAGGACACCGTCAGAGAGTTGTTCTGTGATCAATTACAGTTTGGAAGCATGATATACCGCGGGGTTGCATACCCTGTGTTCGGTTACTATCTGGCTGCTGGGATGGTGGGATGAGATACGGATCGCTGAAGGAGTGTGTGATCGACCTGGAGAGGAACGGTCACCTGATCCGCATTGCCGAGGAGGTGGATCCCGATCTTGAGATGGCCGAGATTCAGCGCCGGGTTTATCGAAACCAGGGACCGGCCCTGTTGTTTGAACGGGTCAAAGGCAGCCCTTTTCCCGCGGTTTCCAATCTTTTCGGCACATTGGAGCGTTCCAGGTTCATCTTCCGTTCCACCTTTGAACAGGTACGCCTTCTGCTGCAGGCAAAGGTGGATCTCACCGCCGTCCTCAAAGCGCCGTGGAACTATCTATCTCTGCCGCAGACGGCCTGGAAGGCGCTGCCCCGCAAGGTGAAAAAAGCACCGGTCATGGAATATACGACGACCCTTGACCGGTTGCCGCAGATCAAATCATGGCCCAAGGACGGTGGACCGTTTATTCTCCTGCCCCAGGTCCTGAGCGAGGATCCGTGCCGGCCCGGCATCATGCACTCGAACATGGGTATGTACCGGATTCAGCTGGGAGGCAATACCTATGTTGCCAACCGGGAAGTGGGGCTCCATTACCAGATCAGGCGTGATATCGGCATCCATCACGCACATGCCCTTGCCCGGGGAGAATCCCTGCGGGTCACTATCTTTCTCGGGGGCCCTCCGAGCCACACCTTTGCCGCGGTAATGCCCTTGCCCGAGGGCATGCCGGAAGTTGCGTTTGCCGGGGCCCTGGCAGGCAGGCGTTTCCGTTATCGCCGGGAAAGGGGATATGTGATTTCCGCAGATGCCGATTTCTGCATCACCGGCACTGTCTCGACCAGGACCGGACCGGAAGGGCCTTTCGGTGATCATCTGGGCTATTACAGCCTGCAGCATGATTTTCCCATTCTTGAGGTGGAGAGGGTGTATCATCGCCGGGATGCGATCTGGCCCTTTACCGTGGTCGGCCGTCCACCCCAGGAGGACAGCTCATTTGGCCGACTGATCCATGAACTGACCGATTCCCTGGTTCCGGAAAGCCTTCCCGGAGTACATGCCCTGCACGCCGTCGATGCCGCCGGTGTTCATCCGCTGTTGCTGGCCATCGGCAGAGAGGGCTATATTCCATATCGGCGGAGGCGACCCATGGAGATCCTGACCTTGGCCAACTCCCTGCTCGGATTCGGTCACTGCTCCCTGGCAAAATACCTTTTCATCACCGCTTACGAGGATAATCCCGCTCTGGATGTTCATGATATCAGCGCTTATCTGCAGCATCTGTTTGAGCGGGTGGATTGGCGGCGGGATCTCCATTTTCAGACCAGAACGACCATGGACACCCTGGATTACAGCGGCAAGGGACTGAACATGGGATCAAAGGTGATCATTGCTGCTGCCGGAAAGCGGCGGCGGCGGTTGGTCACCGGGCTGGAGGAGGGTTTTTCGCTGCCCCCGGGATTTGGCGGACCCCGCTTTGCGCTGCCGGGTGTATTGGTGGTCAAGGGCCCGGAGTTCATGGACGAGAGAAGCGGCGCCGGGCAGCTCACCACCCTGGTGGGACATCTGGAGCGGAGTGAACTTAGCCGGGGTCTTGCCCTGATCGTCGTCACCGAGGACAGTGAATTCACCGCCCGCGATCTGAACAACTTTCTCTGGGTGACCTTTACGCGGTCGGATCCCGCCGCCGATATCCGCGGGGTGGGAGAGTTTTATCGGCAGAAGCACTGGGGATGCACCGGCCCCCTGGTGATCGATGCCCGCCTGAAACCGCATCATGCCCCTCCCCTGCGGGAAGATCCCGCTGTCAGTCGTCGCGTTGATCGGCTCGGGGCCCCGGGGGGCAGCCTGCACGGGATTATCTAAAGGCCCCCGGCTGGAAGGGCCCTCTGCGGAAATCGTGGCACCATCGGTGATCAGCCGTTTCCAGATTTATTCTTCCGTATATTCTTCCGTATTTTCTTCCGGTTCTTCGTCGGGTTGTATCGGCTGCGGTTTGGCCTCGGCCGGGGATTGGAGTGTCGTCAAAGAAGAAAGGTCGATGTTGTCTCCCAGCAGCACCAGTTCCACCCGCCGGTTTCTGCGGCGATTTTCAGGGGTGGAATTGTCAACCAGGGGTTTGGTTTCGCCATAGCCGCGTATCGTCAACCTGCTTGCGGCAATGCCCCTTTCAATGAGATATTGTCGGACGGTTTCAGCCCGCTTTTCACTCAGGCGCTGGTTAAACTCTTTTCTTCCGTTCCAGTCGGTATGACCATTGATGATGATGTGTACATCCGGCATTGAGGCAAGCGCGGCGGCAACTTCATCCAGCACCATTTTGGCTTCGGGCAGCAGGGTGTCCTGGAGTTTTTCGAACCGGACGTTTTCCAGGGTGACGGTGCCGGGAATCTGGAGCTGATGAGGCTCGGATTCCGCCAGGGTTTCGCCGTTTTCATCCAGCATGGCGGCTGCGAAGAGATGCCGGCCCGGAGCTAGCGCCAGGGAGCCGTCAACCTGCCAGCGGCCGTAATCATCGACACCGGTGCGGTCGATTTCAGTGGAATCGACCGAGATGAGAATCTGACTGCCGGGCCGTCCCGCTCCCCGCCAGGAGTAGGTTACGCCGGTCAGGCCGGAGGCGTGGGAGGTGAAACCGCTGATCTCCGGGGGGCCCTGCGGCTGCAGAAATCCCGATGGTGGAGAGGGGGATTCCGCCGCCTCCGGCAAGCTATCCATGTCATCAACCAAATGCTCTGATAATTCCGCTGTCGCGGGTTGATCCGGGCCGACGTTTTCCTCCGTCGGGGCCCCGTTTTTTGTTGTCCATGTTTCCTCTGTCGGGGTGTCGGTCCGGATAAAATTGTCATCTTCAGTTTCCATGGACGTCGATTCCGCCGGAGGAGGCGCGGCGCTATCCTCAGGAGAATCGGCATCCCCCGGAACATCATCGGTTGCCGAGGTATTCGGAACGGCAACCTGATCCGTCTCATCCCCCTTTTGATCTTGGGTTTCCCCATCACCGTCGTGCCGGGTGGTCTGGGTGGTTTCCTCCGGTTTTATCCCTGAGACGGAGAGGGTAACGGCCGGGGAGGTGATCTTTTTGTTGCTGGTTTCATCAATCGAATGGGCGGTGATCGTGTAGGTTCCCGCTCTTAAGGGTTCCACATAAAAAGACCATTGACCGCGGCCGTCGATTTCGGTGCTGCCCGCTTCTTTGCCGTCAATGTTGATCATCA
The DNA here is from genome assembly GCA_964446115.1 of uncultured Desulfobulbia bacterium. Taxonomy (GTDB): domain Bacteria; phylum Desulfobacterota; class Desulfobulbia; order Desulfobulbales; family Desulfobulbaceae; genus CAYUNE01. The sequence continues at coordinate 22,339 of CAYUNE010000023.1, forward strand.
CCCGGCTGTTTGGGGTCCCGGTTCCCTGCAGGATAAACTTTTGCAGGGCTTGCGGGGTTTCCGGTTGCTGGATGAGCAGCGGTCTCGGACTGTAGACGACCTTGAAGGTGAGCGGGGCGGAGCCCTTGTGGCGGACGCCGTTTTCATCAACGGCAAATGCCATGGCCGTATGCTCGCCGATACCGGCTACCTCGGCTTCCAGGGACCAGGTGCCGTCAGGCGTAACCCGGGTGACTCCCACCTGGCGATTGTCCAGGTCAACGGCAATGGTCGAGGATGGAGAAGCCGTACCGGTAAAGGTTACGGAACCGGCCTTGATACTTTGGGAAGGGCCGTCAAGGGTCGGGGTTAACAGAGCGGGCTGGCGGAATTTGCCGATAAAGAGGGCGGGAAGAAACAGGAGCAGCAGAATGATGAAGAGAAAAAGTTTCCGCATCCTGAAGAGCAGGACGTCCACAGGCTGGACATATTGTATTTCCGCTGGACTGTTGCGCATGGTCTGGCCTTGGCCGCCCGTTGGCCGAGCGGTACTTAAGAATTTTTATTGAGCAGAAGATCGCGGGCCTGGCCGATCCAGTTTTCCTTTTCGATACGGCCCTTAACTCGCATGTAGCCGTTGATGCGGCTGATATCATCGGAGGTGAGATGGGCAATCTGGTCAAAGGTGACGATGTCGAGCTTTCGGAGTATCTGGGCGGTTTTGGGACCGATACCCCTTATTTTTTGCAAGTCGTCGGCCGGCTGCGGGGTTGTGGCTGCTGCACCAATGATTTCCCTGGCCCCGTCTTCAGATTCCGTTTCATCTGCGCCGGCATCATCCTGTCCCTGCTCTACCCAAGGGTCATGGAATGTCTCGTCGTCACCATCGACAAACACGTGTTGTTCATCCTCCATATCCGGATTGGCGCTCAAGGTATCCGGTGCCGGGACGGAGTCGGTGCCGCTGCTTTCCAGGGTGGCCCGCAGCTGTTCCATCTCCAGGCATAACTCATCATACTGTTGGGTTTTTCTGGCGAGCGAGTTCTCAAGGCCGGGGATGATGGAGAGTTGTCCCTTCAGCTGTCGGATGGTGGATTCCAGTTCATTAATCCTGCGTTCCGGCTCTTCAATGAGGGGACGGAGGATACTGCTTTCCGGATCCTGAAGGCGGCGTTTCTGCCACCAGAAACAGTCGATGAGAAATTCAATCAACCAGCCAAGGCTGAAACCGATGAGTCCGAAAAGCCATGGATTCATTACAGGCCCTCCTGTACGGCCGGCATGTCGGCCTTCAGTGGATTGTCGATGTTCCCGGGAACCTCCGGGGGAGGGTATCCGGACCTGAGGGCCTCGAGTTCCGCGGCAAGCTTTTTGTTTTCCATCACCAGCATATCAATGGCGCTGCGTTCCTTCTGCAGCTGTTCATGGGTTCTGATGAGCTCGCTGCGGACCGGTTGCACCTCACTGTTGTCGGCAAAGAGTTCAAGCTCTGTCTGCAGGGCGAAAAGTCTTTTTTCCAGCTCTTCCTTGCGGCCGTCAAATTCCCTTAGGGCCTGTTCATATCGCTCACCGGCAATGGCCAGATCGGCCTGGAGATTGCGTATTTCAGCTTCCGATGACGATTTTGCCATGTCAAGTTCCCGCTGGAACTTTTCCATACCGCGTTCCTTTTCGCGCAACTCTTTTTCCAGCAGGACAATACGGCTGCGCAACCGTTCGTTTTCCCGCTGAATCAAGGAGGTCTCTCCGGTACCGTCCCCCTTGTCGACACCGGCTGCGCTCAACTTCTCATTGGCATTTTTTCCGGTAAAGTCCCTGTCTCCTGCGGGTTCGCCGTTGTCGGGGTACTCCTCTGCGGCTGTCTGATCATCCTGAAAGACAGCGAGTTCAGATCGCAGCCGGCGGATTGTGTTTTCTGCTGCTATCATATCGGATTCATATTCTTTCCGTTGGGTCTCATATTTTTTTATCAGAGCATCGAAGCGACTCCGAAGATCCATGTGCCGTTCATCTCCGGCAAGCGGTTCACATGCACCTGTGGAGGGATTTTTTTTCGACTGAAGGGCGGCCCAAAAGAAATTCAGAGACAGGCCCGCGGCAACTCCGAAAAAAGCGGCAATCCATGGATTCATGAAAGCTCCTCCTTTGTGCGGTGAAATGAATGGTACCGGATAATGGACGGCCGGAACCGGCGACGAAATAAAGAATATAATAATAATCCGAATAGTTCCATGGGGTTGTGCTGGAACAACTGCAAGTGGTTGATGCCGAGGCTTGCAAAAACATGGGAGGGAAACATCAACATGTTGAAATTATATACAATATCAACATGTGAAGTCAAGCCGTCAATACCATTGCGGCCATAAATTTCCCCCTTTCCACCTCTGCTGACCGGAAGGAGAAGAAATATGTATAATTCCTTAGAATGAAAGGGTTACGAAAGATTCCGTCATGGTTTGACGGCTGCTGACATCCGGGATAGCGGCGGAAACGACAAGGAGGGTTTTGACAAGTGTTGCATTGTGGAATAGTATATTTTTCCGCAAAAATTCAGTAAATAGCAACATCGGCACAACGGCGGGATCCACCTTTTCCCGTTTGCCGGTGTTAGGGGAGGAAGGTATGGTTGATATCATTATCGGCGGTGCGCCGCCCGTGAATCCACCCTCCGGCCGGCCGAAGACAGCGGGAGGGGCGGTGGAGGCGATCATTCTCGATGTGCGGTCGGCGCGCCGCGGAGGGGCCGGACCCGCCGGTCGTGAACGCAGGAAGATTCAGCGCCGGGATCCGCCCGGCAGCAAGGTGTTGACGATCATGGTTCCCGACGGGATGCGCCTGCCCCGGAATCTCAGCGGTACCAGTCACACCGTGATGCTGAGATTCATCAAGAGACGCTAGGGGCAAGGTTTCCTCTTCCGCAGGGGGCCTGCCGCTTTGCCGCGGAAGAGGAGGGGATGAAAAAGGTTAAAACGGTTTCATTGTCCAGATACCGCAGGGGCAGGTATCGACGCAGAAGCCGCAGGCAATGCACTTTTCATCGTCGGATACATACTCATAGCCGACATTGTCCTTTTCCTTTACCAGGTCAACTCTGCTGATGGCACCGGTTGGGCAGATGGTCTCGCAGAAATGACAATCCCGGCAGGAACCGCAGGAGAGGCAGCGTTTGGCCTGATCCTCCTGGGTATCGCCCTTGACGGTAACCGGATCGTAATGGGCAAAGGTGAGGGCCTCGTAACTGATCATCTTTTTGGCAAAGGGCTGCCATTCCTCGCCCTTGAGGGCGGCGACAATATATTCGGCGCTTCTTTTGCCGGCCCCCAGAGCGTTGGTGGCCAGGCCCGGTTTTTCGACATCGCCCACGGCCAGGATCTTTTCATCGCTGGTACGGCCGGCCTCATCGGTCTTGATCCAGGCGGCACCGCCGACGGTGACGCATTCCACCGTATCCGGTAGAAAGTTGAGCGCCGGAACATCACCGATGGAGATGATCACGGTCTGGGCCGGAATCAGCTCACCCTTGTCGGTGACCAGGCCTTCTTCGGTCACCTCCCGTGTCATGACCGGCCACTTGAATACGGCCCCCAGGGCCTCGGCAGCGTCACGCTCCTTGCCGAAGGCCAGCGGTTTCTGAATATCAACCAGGGTCACCTGTTCGGCACCCAGCCGGTAGGCCTCGGCTGCCACGTCACAGCCCACATTGCCGGCGCCGATAATCACCACCTGCTTGCCGGTTTTCATGGGAGAACCGCTCTTGGCGGCCTTCAGATAGGTAAGGGCCGGAATCACCCGGTCCGAACCGGGGAAGGGGATGGTGCGCGGCTGGTGGGTGCCCACCGCGACTACCACATAATCATATTCCTCCCGGAGTTGGGCCAGTTTTTCCCGGGTCATGGCCACGCCCAGATGGACCTTGATATTTTCCATCTTGCAAAAGCGTTCGATCTCCTGTTCCCAGACCGCCCGTGCCAGCCGTTCCCAGGGAATGGTCTGCGAAAGCTTGCCCCCCAGCTGGTCGGCCTTATCGAAAATATGGGCCTCTACCCCGTTGAGGGCAAGGTGCCAGGCCGTGCTCATGCCGCCGGGGCCGCCGCCGATGATCGCCACCTTTTTTCCCATTGCCGGGGCTGGGCTGGGGGGTTCCGAAGTGCGCACCGCCTTGCCGAGTACCGAGACATCGATGGAGAAGTCCACCTTTTTGCGGGAGCAGTTCTGGATACAGAGATTGGGGCAGATGGTGCCGCAGACCGATGCCGGCAGCGGGGTATAGCGCAGCAGCATTTCATAGGCCTCTTCGGTCCTGCCCTCTCTGATCAGCCGCAGCCGGTCCACGGTGGGAATGTGGATGGGGCAGTAGAAGGTACAGGGCGCCGCCGAATCGCGGTTGAGCCAGAAAGGTTTGCGCCGGCGCATATCGCCTGGTTCGATCACGCCGATTACCGAGCGCTCCAGTCCGGGAGCCAGGTCGCGTAACGGGTCGCCGCCGCCGAAACCCGGATCCCAGATTCGTCGTTTGAATTCGGCCATGGGCATGGGACCGGTAAACATCAGTGCCCTTTCCTGGGGAGTGATGGCCATGAGCAGGTTCCATTCCTCCCTGACCGACAGTTGCTCCAGGAGTTCGGTCCGCCCGATGGCCTGCAGATATGCCGGCAGCCTGTCGAGCAGCCACTGCCACTGTTCGTCATCGGGTTTGATGAGTTTGGCGTTGGTTTCTGAGTAGCTGTCGTCGGTTTCACCGCGGTAGTAGATCCAGCCGCCGACCATGCCCACCGCCGGCCGATATCCCAGGACGTTCCTTGGATTTTTCGGCTGAATGCCGCAGATGACGGCGATGCCGCCGCAGTTGAATTCGGCAAAGGTGTCGCCCACCGAACCAAGCACCCAGAGCTCGGGACGGGGATGTTCCGGATTCCACTTGGTCATGGTCAGGCCGCGGGCGCCGATGGATCCGCCGATCATCACCCGGCCGCCGGCCATGGCGTTACAGGTGCCGTTGGTGGCGTCGCCCTTGATGATGATGTCTGCGCCGATATTGAGATAGCCGACGTCATCGGAGGCCGAGCCCTCGCAGATGATCGTTGTTCCCGGCTGTCCCATGCAGCCGAGTCGCTGACCGGCCGGGCCGGTGATCCTCAGGGTAAGGGGCGATTCCGGGCTGCCCAGCCGCATGCCGATATTGTGTTGGCCGTACGATTCGAGGATCAGCTCGTCGGCCGCCGCAGCCGCGCCGCGGACCTCTTCCTCAAATATTTTCGAGGTCAGCCGCAGTCCTGCCTCGTCCTTGCCGCGGATGGTGATGGTTTTCTTCGTCTCGCTCATTATTCGATTTCAGTTGGATGGCATGTTGTTCGCTGTGTGGCTAACCCTTTTCCGGGTTCTTGGGGGCGGTTTTCCGATCAGCAGATATATTTGATCTTCAACCGCTCCGCGGCTGCCGGATCATCAATGCCCAGGGCGTCGGACATGCCGATGGGCAGACTCTGGGAGCGGCCCAGGGGCGCCATGATCTTTTTGATTTCCGTCCTGATGGACATGAAGACATCGGCAACCCGTTGGGCAACGTCATCGGGATCAAGTCGCCGGAAGAGTTTTTCGTTCTGGCTGGTGATTCCCTTGGGACAGAGACCGACATTGCAGATATTGCAGCGACCCATTTCATTACCCAGACACCCGGCGGCAGCCTGCATGATATATTTGCCGATATGCACCCCGGAGGCCCCGAGCATGATCAGGGCCATACCGTTCTGGGTGACGTTGCCGTTTTTCCCCACCCCGCCGGCGGCAAAAAGGGGAATCTCGTTTTGTCTTCCCTGGGCGACAAGGTCAAGGTAGCACTCCCGCAGGTTGGAGGCAATGGGGTGGCCGGTGGCATCCATGCTGACGTTGTAGGCGGCGCCGGTGCCTCCGTCGATTCCGTCGATGAGCAGTCCCGCGGCATAGGGATTGCGCACCAGGTTGTTAAGCACTGATTTGGCCGAGGTGGAGCCGGAAATTTTCGGATAGACCGGCACCCGGAATCCGAAGGCCATGGACAGGGTCTGGATCATCTTCATGACGCTTTCCTCGATGGAGTAGAGCGTCTGGTGCACCGGCGGCGACGGCAGGTCCACCCCTTCGGGCACCCCGCGTAACCGGGCGATGAGCTTGCTGACCTTGAACCACATGAGCAGGCCGCCGTCGCCGGGTTTCGCCCCCTGGCCGTACTTGATCTCAATGGCCGCCGGATCGCATTGCATATCCGGGATGGCGCGGATGATTTCGTCCCAGCCGAAATAACCCGAGGCGATCTGTAAAATGATGTACTTGAGGAAGGGACTTTTCAACACCCAGGGCGGACAACCGCCTTCACCGGTGGCCATGACCACGGGAATGCCCAGTACCTCGTTGCAGTAGGCCACACCCTGCAGCAGGCCCAGCCACATGTTGGGAGAAAGCGCCCCGAACGACATGGAGCCGATGATGAAGGGAAAGATCTCCCGGGTGGGGGGAATCCACTCTCCGGCCGCCTGGCGACGCAGATATTCCTCCGGCGACAGTACCCTGCCGAGCAGGGTATTGACGTTGAACTCGTGCCGGCCGGCATCAAGCGCCGGGTCGGTGAGCATGGAGATACGGTCAAAGGCGATACGGTCCAGAATGGTCTTGCCCGGCTCGTTGCGACGACCGCCCCGTTTCCAGGCATCACCCTTCTGGTTCATGTGGAAGCGGGATCGATCCTCGTTGGCATTGGGCACCGGCTTGATGGCCTCATTGGGACAGACCGAGGAACACATGCCGCAACCGACACATTTCTTCTCGATGGTCGTATGTTGACGAATGCCGACAAAGTGGCGGTATTCGGTGCTCCGTTTTTTCTTGAGAATGTCCAGCTTGGGCACCCGCTGCCGCTTATAGCTGAGATAAATGGCCTGTACCGGACAGACCGCCGTGCAGCGGCCGCAGAGAGTACAGCGATCCTCCCGGTGCTCGATGAGCCAGGGAAGATCAATGGGGGTCAGGCTGCTTGGGGAAGTGTAAATGGATCGAACTGAGACCATATCACCATCTCCTTACGGTGTGGAGGAATAATTACTGTATGTTCGCGCATGGGTTGAAAGTCCAGGGAGGTGTCCCGATCCGGCACCATGGCGTCGACGCCGCACATCTCGGAGGCCATGGCCCAGACCCCGGGTCGTCCGCCCACCGTTGCCGGGCGCAGCTTCTTGTGGTCCATGACCAGCATGCAGGTCTCGTCCGGCAGGGTGGCGATGACGGCATTGGGACCGTCGATGATCAACCGCCGGCAGGCGGTGCGCAGCCCTTTGAGAAAATCACCCTGGGGGTGGCTGTCAAGCTCTTCGGTTTTCAGCGGAGTGATGACATGCTTGTAGGCCTCAAGCGGCAGGCCGAGACGTTTGGTAACGTAATGGAGAATATGGGTAAACACCTCTGAATCGCTGTGATAGCCGATGTAGCCGGGAATGTTTTTGCCGGTGAGCCACTCCTTGATGGGAACAAAGGCGGTGTTTTCGCCGTTGGTCATGCTGCCGATGCCCTGGATGAAAAAGGGGTGGCAGGCGTAGAGGTTGATACCGTAATTGGTATTCTGGCGGCCCTGGGCCATAACCACCCGGGCCCTGATGCTGTTGTCGTTAAGCGACAGGGCGTTGCCCACATCCAGCGGCCAGCCCACCTCCTTGATCATCACCACGTCGGGCCAGAAGGAGAAGATCGTCAGGTCGCCGCCGTGGCGGTCTCCGTCTGCGCGCAGTTCCAGCCGGGTCTGCATGAAACGGGTCTCGCGCTCCTTTTCGGTTTCGTTTTCACCATGGCCGGAGCCGTACACACGGACAATGTAGCGGAAACGATCCCTGGCCTCGATCAGCTCCGGTTTGCGGTTAAAGTCATGGTCATAGAGGAGTTCGTATCCCATGGCCTCCATGCGGGCATCAAGCCTTGCCAGCGCTTCCTCGCTGTGGGCGATGCCGGAAAGAATGGGAAATTCCGCCCGGTAATCGAAATCCGAGAAGGTCACTCCCCTGAGCAGCAGGCCGAGACCGCTACCGTCATATCCTTCCTGCATGGCCTCCATGGCGGTGAGCACCTCATAAGGCGAGAAGGGATCATCGGCACATTTCAGAGCTAATCGGCACATAGAGCACTCCTGTAATGCAAAAGCGTTATCAGTAATCCGTCCGGAACAGGTCGGGAAGGATCGTGTTGCGGGACGTCCGGCATGATACGGCCGCCAACCGCCGCCGCAGGCGAAGAGAGCAGGTTCGGTCGCACCACTTGCCGCAAAGAATGGACACACTCCCGAAGAAATTATCCGGTAAGCGGGGAGATCGGTAACTTATTCTCTCTGTTAGAAAAACCGGAAAAGACACATGAAGCTGAAAACGATTACATAAAAAGAGGCACCATGTCAAGAAGAAAGCGGGATGAGGCCGAAAATTCGGCTCCTGGCCACCGGGTGAAGCAGGGCCTGAAAGGGGCGCCGGGGATGAGGACGGATCAGGGGGCATCCAGGGCGCGGCAACTGCCGGTACGCCAGCCGACCCGGATCGTCTCTCCCACCCGCAGTGCCTTTTCGTCCGAGGCATTGGGGATCTTGACGACAAACTCGTCGTTGCCCCCCACGGTCATGCGGCAGCGGATATGGTCGCCCAGATAGATCAGCTCCCGCACATGGGCACCGACAACATTGGCAACCTCCGATTCACCGGGGTTGATGACCACCCGTTCCGGGCGAATGGAGAGCAGGGTGGAATCACCGGCGCGGTGGACATTGACGGCTACGGCCCGAACCTTCTCCCCGGTCTCCAGGGATACCAGGGCGATATCCCCCTCCAGCTCCTCCACCTTGCCGGCGAGGCTGTTGTTTTCGCCGATGAACTGCGCCACGAAGCTGTTTTCCGGTCGCTCGTAAAGGTCGTCCGGCGGGGCGATCTGCTGGATGATACCATCCTCGAATACGGCGATGCGGTCCGACATTGTCAAAGCCTCGGACTGGTCATGGGTGACATAGACCACGGTCACCCCAAGCTGGTTGTGGATATGCTTGATCTCGTACTGCATCTGTTCCCGCAGCTGTTTGTCCAGAGCGCCCAGGGGTTCATCCATGAGCACCAGCTCCGGCTCAAAGACCAGGGCCCGGGCCAGGGCGGCGCGTTGTTTCTGGCCGCCGGAGAGTTGCACCGGATAGCGCTCGCCGAATTTTTCCATCTGCACCATGGCCAGCGCATGGCGTACATCCCGGACGATCTCGCTCTTTGATCTGCCGCGGACCTTGAGGGGAAATGCCAGGTTTTCGGCAATGGTCATGTGGGGAAACAGTGCGTAGTTCTGGAAAACCATGCCGATACCCCGTTTGTGGGGCGGAGTGCGGTTGATTGGTTTGCCCCCCACCATAATCTCCCCTTCGGTGGCCGGTTCAAAGCCGGCCAGCATCATCAGGCAGGTGGTCTTGCCGGAACCGGACGGGCCGAGCATGGTGACGAATTCGCCCTTGGCGATGTTGAGATTGAGATCCTTGACCACAAGGGTAACTCCGTCATAGCTCTTCTGCACGCCGTCGAAAACTACGTGATAATCACTGTTCGTCATAAGCCGTCAACCTCTGCTCGTTGTGTGGTGTTTTTTTCCCCGGGTCGCGGTTCCTCAAAGGGATAGGGACCGTTCATGGAGTGGACGAAGATGGTGTGGGAGACCAGATGTTTTTCCGGATGATAGTAGTGGAGTTGGTAACCGGGCGCACCCAGGTAAAATTCCGAGGGCCTTGTCAGGGTAAGATCCAGGCCCAGTTGCAGGCCCATGGACGGAGCGGTGCTCACCAGGATATGTCGCCAGGCGGCGTGGGCCTCGAGATGGATATGGCCGCAGAGAACCCGGAGGATGTTGTCATATTCGGCCACCACCCGTGCCAGCCTGTCGATTCCGGCAAAGCCGTCCTCGTCGGTTTCCAGCACTCCGCATTTCACCGGTGGATGGTGCATGAAGAGGATGGTAGGTTGCTCCGGTTTTTCGGCAAGACGCGCCGCCAGCCAGTCGCAGCGACACGCATCCATGGCACCGCCGGGTTTGCCGGGATCCGTACTGTCCATGCCGATGAGGCGGATTGCATGGCCCTCGATGGTGTAATTCATGAAATCGGCCGCTGCCGGAATGGCGCTGCCGCCGAATCCTTCCCACAGGGACGGGAGATGATCATGATTGCCCGGCACCAGAAAGCAGGGGCGCCGGAGTTGCGCAAGCAGGGATGCCGCCAGTTCCACCTCCTGTTGTCCGCCGCCATAGGTAATGTCGCCGGTGACCAGTACCAGGTCCGGGGCCGGGACGAGCCCGTTGATATGTTGAACCACCAGGGCCAGGTTTTCGGCGGTGGGTGCGATGCCGTAGGCCTTTTTGCCCGGCCCCGCTATGTGGAGGTCGCTGAGATGGGCGATGAGCATATCCGTCTTGCCGGCTCCTAAGTGATTTCCGCCTTGCCCGCGGGTTTGTTGAACTTTTCATTTCGTTTTCTGATGACTTCCAGACTCAGCATCAACAGAGCCGCCACCATAATGAGGATGGTGGCTGCGGCCAGGAAGGTGGGGCTGAGGTGCTCGCGTATGCCGGAAAACATCTGGCGCGGCAAGGTACGGTGCGCAGGACCGGCAATGAAGAGTACCACCACGACCTCGTCCAGGGAAATGGAAAAGGCGAACAGGGCGCCGGAAACGATCCCCGGCAGGATATTTGGCATGGTGATATCGAAAAAGACCCGCAGGGGCGAGGCCCCCAGGCTGGCGCCGGCCCGCATGAGATCGTAGTCGAAACCCTGGAGCGTGGCGCTCACCGTGATCACCACAAAGGGAATACCGAGAATGGTGTGGGCGAGGATGATACCCGGATAGGAGTCGTTGAGGCCGATTCTGGCATAGAAGAGATAAAGGGCCAGAGCGGTGATGATCAGGGGGATGACCATGGGGGAGATCAGCAGGGCCACCAGCAGCTGCTTGCCGGGAAAATCGGCCCGATTGATGCCCACTGCCGCAACGGTGCCCAGGACCGTGGCCAGGATCATGGCGGCGATGCCGATGATGAAGCTGTTTTTGATGGCCACGCCCCAGCGCCCCGATGCGAGGAAATCCTCATACCAGCGAAGGCTGATACCGTGCAGCGGGTAATGGAGAAACTCGCCGCCGTTAAAGGAGAGCGGAATGATCGTGATCAGGGGAAAGATGAGATAGCAAAAGACGATTCCCACCAGCACCCTGAATGTGTAGTGCCAGATCCGTTCTCCTCTTGTTGCGTTGATTGCCAGTGCCATAATCGATCACCCCAGTTTCATATTGGCGATATTGACCCGTCTGCCGAAGATGAGGAAGAGGGAGCCGGTGAGGACCAAAAGGGCGACACCCAGAGCCGAGGCCATGCTCCAGTTGACCCGTTCGTTGACGAAAAAGGCGACAAAGTAACTGAGCATCTGATCTTTGGGGCCTCCCACCAGCGCCGGAGTGATATAGTAACCCAGGGCCTGGATAAAAACCATGAGGCAGCCGGCGCCGATACCGGGCCTGGTCATGGGGGTGTAGACCTTGAAAAAGGCGGTGATCGGCGTGGCGCCCAGGGAGCGTGCCGCCCGGACGTAATAGGAGGGAATGCCGGCCATGACGCTGTAAAGGGGCAGAACCATGAAGGGCAGCAGCACGTGGGTCATGGCGATATAGAGGCCGATACGGTTGAAGACCAGCTCCAGGGGCTCGGAGATGAGACCGATGGACATGAGAAAGGAGTTGACCACACCCTTGTTCTGCAGCACCAGGATCCAGGAAAGGGTTCTTACCAGCAACGAGGTCCAGAAGACCAGCAGCAGGCCGATCATCAGCAGGTTGCGGATGCGGGCGTTACTGGTGGCCATGAAGTAGGCCAGGGGATAGCCGATGAGCAGGCAGAGCAGGGTCACCGAAACCGAGATATAGACGGTGCGGATGATGATGGGCACGTAAATGGCCTGTTCCTCGGGCACGCCGACGATCCTGTTGTTGTCGTCATAGCGCAGATCAAGGGCCGCCAGCAGGTAGATGTAGGTGGTGTTTTCCAGGCCCCGCCGCAGGACGGTCCAGTAGGAGGGATCACCCCATTTGGGATCGAGATCGAGGAAAACCTCTTTATAGGGCGGAGCTTTGATTTTTTTTAGCTTGCGGCCGGTTTTCAGCATGAGACTGTAAAAACCGACCTTGTCGAAGTTGAGGCGCCTGCCCACCGTGGCCAGGGTGCGTTTTTTGTAGGCAACGCCGATATCCGCAGCCAGCGCCGAAAACACCTCCTCGGGAGGGAGGCCGTCCTTGGTCACCGTCGTCTTTTCCAGAGCCACGGCCGTCTGCGGCAGAATTTCGCGGTTGCGGGAGTTGTCGATGCTGCGGTAGAGCATCATGCCGATGGGGATGAAGTAGAAGATGAGCATGATCAGCAAAAGGGGGCTGATCAGCGCTCCCGCCTCTATTTTCTTCCGGCGTTCGGCGCGTCGCAGTTTCCGACGCAGATTCCCGTCTGCAACCCGGTTGGCCATGGCGTTTCTCCTCGCGTCATGAAGCAGGGTCAGCGGGAGATGATAAACCATCCGCAGGGAAGGAGGGCGGACGGCTTACCATCTCCCCTCTGATGAGCCGTTGATTCGGCCGGGCGCTTACTTGGCCACCCAGGCCTGGAACCGTTTTTCCAGACTCTCGCCGTTCTCCAGCCAGAAGTCGACGTTGGTCATGAGGGCGTTGTCCAGGTGACCTTCAGCCGTGGGCAGCAGCGGCAGCATCTCCGCAGCGATGCTCTTCCCGGTACCCTTGGCAGTCCAGCCGTAGGCGATCTTGTTGAAAAAGACGGCCTGGCGGTCGGGACGCATGGAAAGGGCGATGAACTTGTGGGCATTGTCCACGTTTTTGGAACCCTTGACAATGGTCCAGTAATCCATGGAGTAGTTGTTGCCGTCCCAGACGATTTTGAAGTTACGTTTCTCTTCCTTGTTGATGCGGGTGACCCAGGCATTGTAGGCCATGCTCATGACCACGTCGCCGGCGGCCAGCCGCTGCTGGGGTTCGGCACCGGCCTTCCACCAGACGATATGGGGTTTGAGTTCGTCGAGCTTGGCAAAGGCGCGATCCACCCCCTCTTTGGTGGCCAGCAGCTTGTAAACGTCGCTGCGGGCGACACCGTCGGCAAGCAGGGCCACTTCAAGGGTCATCTTGGAGCCGCGGCGCATACCGCGCTTTCCCGGCCATTTTTTGACATCCCAGAACTCGGCCCAGGTTTTGGGCCCATCCTTGAGGACATCGGCATCATAGGCGAACACCGTGGACCAGATGAGGATACCGGCGCCGCAGTCGGAAACCGCGCCTTCCACCATGTTTTTCTTGTCGGTGATCTTCGACCAGTCAAGGGTTTCGAATAATCCCTCCTCGCAGCCCTGGAAGGCCTCGGGCGCTTCGACCTGGACCACATCCCAGGTGACGTTGCCGGTTTCCACCATGGCGCGGATCTTGGCCATCTCGCCGTTCCACTCATCTTCAACGATCTTGATGCCGGTTTCCTTCATAAAGGGTTCGAAATAGGCGATTTTATGCGCCGCCTGGGTGGTTCCTCCCCAGCCGACGATGGTGAGGGAATCCCCGGCCGCAGCCGGAGTGCCCGTGCCGATGGCCGCCGTCACGGCACATGCAGCGATAAAGCTTGAGAGTATAGGCAGATTCGGTTTCATCGGTCTCCTCCTTTTGTGATTTGTTTCACCGAACAACGATTCAGCCATTGCACCGGCATCCCGGGTGAATGCCTGAACCCCTCCCCGGGGAAGCCTGTCCATGCCAGACATTCCCGACTATATATGACTATTAACACATTCATTTTGACCGAACAACCATTATTGAGCGCTCCGCCCTTTTCTTTCCGGCGGCTGTCAAGCGCGCATTATCCAGGCTTGACAAGGGATCGGCCTGGGGCTACATTACAAAGGTTTGCTGATCTTTTCCGTGGCTCCGCCATGCTTTGACAGCGGTGATGAATTTCCGGAAAACGCCATGCCCACGGAAGGTGGAAGAGGAGGAATTCCGTTCATGAATCCAGCTGCCCGACGAGTCGAAATCGTCAACATCATCAGAGAGCGTGACCGGGTCGCGGTGGATGAGCTGGCCGAGTCCCTGCACATTTCCCGGGAAACCGTCCGGCGCGACCTCACCGTTTTGGCACGTGCCGGAAAAATCCAGAAATTCCACGGTGGTGCCGCGCTTCCCACTGTTGTCGGTGAGGGTTCGTTCCAGGAGCGGATGCGGGAAAACGTCAAGGCCAAGGTGGGCATCGCCACCCGGGCGCTGGAGCTCATCTCTCCGGGCGAAACCCTGTTTATCGATACCGGCTCGACCACCCTCTACTTTGCCGAACAGCTCACCTCCATCGCCAACCTCACCGTGGTGACCAACTCCGCCGAGATCGCCAGGATTCTGAGCTCGGAAGGCTCCCGGTCGCGCACCTTTCTGCTGGGTGGCGAGTTCAGCAGCGACAATCAGCAGACCGTGGGCAGCCTGGCCATTTCCCAGATCCGTTCATTCCGGGCCCATCACGCTGTCTTGACCATCGGGGCGCTCGATGAGCGCACCGGCGCCATGGATTTCAATATCGAGGAGGCGCAGATCGCCAGGGCCATGATCAACCAGGCGCAAACCCTCACCCTGCTGGTGGACAGTTCCAAGTTCAATCGCATTGCCTCCTTCAAGGTCTGCGGCCTGGAGCAGATCAACAACCTCGTCTGCGATACCCCGCCCTCCGGCAACCTCGGCAAGGCTCTGGCCAAGGTCGGCGTCGCCGTGTTCTCCTCGACCCGCACGAAATCATAGGTTGCCGCCCGCAGGGAAGATAACCGGGCAGCATCGGTTACGTCTCTTTCGGCGGTAAGCCTGCACCCTGCCGCGGAAACGATTGCACGCTTGGTCATGTTCTGTTAACATTCGGTCATGAGTGCTCCCGGGTCCGAAAAAAAATGCGATACCGCCGCCCCATCGGGCGGCAACAGTTGCCTGCTTGCTGATGTCGAAGTGGCGGTTGTCGGCGGCGGGGTCGTCGGCTGCGCTGTGGCCCGACGTCTCGCCCTGGAGGGGATCGGAGCGGTGCTGGTGGAAAAGGCTCCGGATATTCTCGATGGTGCCAGCAAGGGCAACAGCGCCATTTTGCATACCGGTTTCGACGCGCCGGTGGGGTCGCTGGAATGGCGGTGCGTTCAGGAGGGTTACGGGGAATATCTGGAGATCCACCGGGAACTTGGTCTGCCGTTGTTGAAAACCGGTGCTCTGGTTGCCGCCTGGAGCGCGGATGAAGAGGCCCGTTTCCAGGCGATCATCGCCAAGGGGCATGAGAACGGCGTCATGGATCTGCGCCTGTTGACCAGGGATGAAATATTCGCCCGGGAGCCGAACCTGGCCCCCCGTATCCGCGCCGCCATCCATGTACCCCGCGAATATGTCATTGACCCCTGGTCCGCCCCCCTGGCCTATCTGACCCAGGCGCTGGAAAACGGCGGCAAGGCTGTTTTCAACGCAGCGGTAACAGGAGGAGCTTTCGACGGTGAAAGCTGGCTGCTTGAAACCGGCCGCGGCAGGATCCGAGCCCGCCATGTGATCAACTGTGCCGGTTTGTACGGTGATCTCCTCGACCGTGATCTGCTGGGAGACAGCGAATTCACCATCCGCCCCCGCAAGGGCCAGTTCGTTGTCTTTGACAAGGCCGCCCACGGCCTCATCAACTCGATTATTCTGCCGGTTCCCACCCAGCGCACCAAGGGCATTGTCCTCTTTCCAACGATTTTCGGAAACCTGGCGGTGGGCCCCACCGCCGAGGAGCAGGAGGAAAGGGACGAGGCCCACGTTGACGAGGATATTCTCAAGGATCTCCATGCCCGCGCCCTTGCCTGCATCCCCGCTCTCAAAACCATCCCGGTCACCGCAACCTATGCCGGTATCCGGCCGGCCACCGAAAGGCCCGAATACCGGATTCGGGAGGATGGGCAGCGCCATTGGATCACCCTGGGGGGCATCCGTTCCACCGGGTTGACCGCCGCCCTGGGTATCGCCCGACATCTGGTGACCCTGCTGCGGAAACAGGGCGTTCGGAGTCGCCCCCTGGATAAGCCGAATATTCCCCGGGTTCCCAACCTGGCCGAGCATCTGCCCCGGGATTATCAGAGGCCGGGTTTTGGCGAGATCGTCTGTCACTGTGAAATGGTCACCGATCGCGAGATCAGGGCCGCTCTGACCGCCCGGCCGCCGGCCCGCAGCCTTGCCGGCCTGAAGCGGCGTACCCGGGTGACCATGGGACGTTGCCAGGGATTCTACTGCTCCGCCCGGCTGGCCGAACTGACCCGGGGCAGGTTCGATGAACCGTTGGGTTTAGAGGACGAAGATGGCTGAAATCTTCTGTAAGGATTATTACCGGGAATATGACGTGGTGATCATCGGTGCAGGCCCCTCCGGCCTGGCCGCGGCCATGGAGTTGAAAAAGGCCGGTATCCGGAATCTGACCGTTCTGGAGCGTGAGCAGCAGGCCGGCGGTATTCCACGTCACTGCGGGCATCCACCTTTCGGTATCATCGAGTGCCGCCGCATCCTCAGGGGACCTGCCTATGCCCGCCGGCTGGCGCAAAGCGCTGCCGCCGCCGGAGTGGAGATTCAGCTGGGAGTTTCGGTGACCGGCCTGCATCCCGGCGGCATGCTCTCGGTGATCTCCGCCTCCGGTCCCCTGGCGATCAAGGCCCGTCGCGTGCTGCTGGCAACCGGAACCCGTGAGACTCCCCGTTCCGCGCGGCTGGTGTCCGGCGGTCGCCCCCTGGGAATCTGCACAACCGGTGTTTTGCAGTCCATGTTCCATCTCAAGCAGCTGGTTCCCTTCAGGCAGCCTGTGGTGGTGGGGACGGAAATCGTCGCCTTCTCCGCCCTGCTCACCTGCAAAAAGGCGGGGATCAGGCCGGTGGCCATGCTGGAATCTTCCCCGCATCCTTCAACACCCTGGCCGTTGTCCCGTGCCGGCAGGATTTTCGGGGTGCCGCTGCGCCTTTCAACGCGTATTGTCGGCATCCGCGGCAAGGAGCGGGTAAGGGCGGTGAGGATCGTGGAGGGACAGGGAGAGCAAGAGGAGATTTCCTGCGACGGCGTTCTCTTCACCGGGCTTTTTATCCCCGAGTCAAGTCTTGCCCGGCAGGCCGGTCTGCGGCTTGACGACACCCGGGGAACACCCCTGACCGATCGTTTCGGCCGCTGCTCCGATCCCGTCTACTATGCAACGGGCAATCTCGTCCACCACCCGGTCAAGATGGCCGGAGGCTGCTGGCTTGCGGGTCGGCGGACAGGGCGGAATATCGCCCGGGATCTGGCCGGCGGCCTGCCGGTATAACCGCGGCCGGAGCGCTTCGCCGGACTAGTCGTCGTCTCCGGTTTCGCTGCCGACCTTTTTCCGCCTGCCCAGCAGATAGCCCCGGACAATATGGGCCTGGTCATAGCCGGCCTTGCCGTCAAGGGCCTCGATCACCGGTTTCAGAAATTCCGTTCCCAGGCGGTGGAATTCCTCCTCCAGCAGGCGTCTGGTCCGGGAATCCACGAACAGGTCGATATCCAGCTCGTTGCCTTGGGCGAGATAGTTGTCCAGGTGGGTGGCGACGGTCGATTCCCTGAGATTGCGCTGCCGGGCGATTTCGGCAAGGCTGACTCCGCGGGCTGCCAGCAGTCCGCTTTTCAGAACGGTCTCGCCGAGGCCCGCGCGCGGTTTTCCGGGCTGTGGAGTCGGGGTCTGGACGGCGCAGGGTTTTGCGTCCGGATGGGTTTCGACAAAGGCTGAAACGGCGTCGAGGAAACGGTTGCCGTATCTCTCCATCTTGGCCCTGCCCACGCCGTGCACGGCCAGAAGTCCCTCTTCGTTTTCCGGTAACAGGCAGCACATCTCGCGCAGACTCCTGTCTGAAAAGACGACAAAGGGCGGCACGTTCTCCTCCCGGGCGATCCGGCGCCGGAGATCGCTGAGGATGGTGAAGAGCTCCGGGTTGTTCTCCACGGTTTTTGTCGCTGCAGCGGCTTTTTTTTGTACCGCTCTGATTCGCTGCATGGTGAAATCGGTCCGGCCGAAAAGCACCTCTTCGCCTTTGGCGGTGATTTTCAAAACGGGGAAGCGTTCCCCGGTGGTGGTGAGCAACCCCTGATGGAGCATGGCGTTGAGCAGTTGCTGCCAGAATCTCCTGGGTTTGTCGCGGCCCACTCCATGGGTCTTGATGCGGTCGTGACCCAGGCGCAGGAGTTTTTTTGACCTGGAGCCGGTAACGATGTCGATGATATGGCCGGCACCAAAGGACTGGCCGGTACGGTAGGCCGCCGACATCAGCATTTGGGCCTCCACCGTGGCCTCGATTTCTTCCACTCCCTGTTTGCAGATATCGCAGCCGCCGCAGTTGTCACCTGGAAGCTTCTCGTCGAAATATCCCAGCAGCTGTTTGCGGCGACAGAGCGTCTCTTCCGCGAAGTCGGCCATCTGGCGCAGCTTCTGGCGGGCGACTTCCCGTTCCCGCTCATCATCCATGCGTTCGATGAAGTAGCCGAGCCGGGCCAGGTCTCCCCGGTGGTAAAAGAGGCGGCAAAGGGCCGGTTCACCGTCGCGGCCGGCCCGGCCTGTTTCCTGGTAGTAGCTCTCCATGTTTTTGGGCAGGTCGCCATGGAGCACGAAACGGACATTGGATTTGTCGATGCCCATGCCGAAGGCCACGGTGGCAACGATCACCCGGACCTCGTCGCGGTTGAAGGCCTCCTGGTTTTCCATGCGTTGCCGGGAATCGAGACCGGCATGGTAGGCAAGAGCGGAAATGCTGTTTTGGCGAAGATGGTGGGCGGTGCGTTCCACGTCCTTGCGGCTCAGCCGATAGACGATCCCGGCTTCCCCCGGCCGTGAGCGAATGGTTTCCGTGATCTGTTCCAGGATATTGTGGCGCGGCAGCACCTCGTAAAAGAGGTTGGGGCGGTTGAAGGAGGCGCGTATCTTCAGGGGGTCATCCAGGTGAAGGCGCTCGATGATATCCGCCTGCACCCGCCGGGTGGCCGTGGCAGTAAAGGCCCCCATGGGCACCCCGGGAACGAGGCTGCGCAGGGAGGAAAGCTGCAGGTAATCGGGCCGGAAGTCGTGGCCCCATTCCGAAATGCAGTGGGCCTCGTCAACGGCCATCATGGTGACGGGAGCGTCCTTGAGCCGGGAGCTGAACTCGGCAAGCGCCAGTCGTTCGGGGGCAAGGTAGAGCAGGTCCAGATCGCCCCGGGTCAGAGAGGCGAGAATGCGGCGACGATCCTCATCCATCAGGGTCGAGTTGATGAACGCCGCCCTGATACCCAGGCTGCGGGCACTGTCGACCTGATCCTTCATCAATGAAATCAGGGGAGAAATAACGATCGCGGTGCCCGACATGAGCGTTGCGGGCAGTTGATAGCAGAGGGATTTGCCGCCGCCGGTGGGCATGACCGCAAAGACGTCCCGGCCCGCCAGGAGGGCCCGGACAATGGTCTCCTGGTTTTCCCTGAAGCCGGAAAAGCCGAAGGTCTCCGACAGGCAGGCGAGGATTTTTTGTGTTGATATGGTAGTCATGGGAACAAGGTCCAGGGGATAGAGGATTATTGTAGCCGCCATAGCCTAATATTGCAATGCAACGGCCAATCTGCTTGTTTTTCGGTCGGCATTCGGGTAAAGTCTGCCGTTTTTCGATACCGGCCCGGCCGGAACGGGGAATTCACACTCAAGACATCTTTATCATGTGACGGGGAAAGAACAGTGCAGGCAACACAGCAGAAGATCAGAAATGTGGCCATCATCGCCCATGTCGATCATGGCAAGACCACGCTGGTGGATCAGCTCTTCCGCCAGAGCGGCATGTTTCGGGACAACCAGGAAGTGGCCGAACGGCTCATGGATTCCATGGACCTGGAGAAGGAACGCGGCATCACCATTGCCTCAAAAAACGGTTCCTACACCTACGGCGACTATCGCATCAATATCATCGACACCCCCGGGCATGCCGATTTTGGCGGTCAGGTGGAACGGGTCCTGCGCATGGCCGACGGCGCCGTTCTCCTGGTAGATGCCCAGGAAGGCCCCATGCCCCAGACCTTTTTTGTGGTGAAAAAGGCCCTGGCGGCCGGTCTTCCCATTCTGCTGGTGGTCAACAAGATCGACAAGCCGGCAGCCCGTTGCGACTGGACCGTGGATCAGGTCTTCGATCTGCTGGCCCGGCTCGATGCCCCGGATGAGGTGCTCGACTTTCCCGTGGTCTACGGTTCGTCCAAGGAGGGCTACATGATCGCCGAACCCGAGGACACGCCGGTGCCGGGGAGGGGAATGGAGCTCATCTCCGAGATGATCGTCAACCACGTGCCTCCGCCGGCCGGCGATCCCGAAGCACCGCTCCAGCTGCAGATCAACACCATTGACTACTCTCCCTACCTGGGGCGGCTGGGGATCGGCAAGGTGGTCAACGGACGCCTCAATCTCAACGACAACGTGGTGGTGGCCCGGCGCGACGGTTCCATCAAACCGGTGCGCATCACCAAGATCTTTTCCTTTTCCGGTGATCGGCAGGAACCGGTGGAAACCGCTTCCACCGGAGATATTGTCGCTGTAGCCGGCATGGACGACGTGACGGTGGGGGTGACCTTCACCGACCCCGACGACCCCCGCCCCCTGCCCCTGATCGAGATCGATCCCCCCACCATTTCCATGAACTTCATCCCCAATGACTCTCCCTTTGCCGGGATCGACGGCAAATTCGTCACCTCGCGGCATATCGAGGAACGGCTCTCCCGGGAGACCCTGGCCGACGTCGCCCTGCGGGTGGAACAGCTTGCCGATGCGGTGGGATTCCGGGTATCGGGGCGCGGTGAACTGCATCTTTCCATCCTCATCGAAAAGATGCGGCGCGAGGGGTATGAGTTCCAGGTGACCCGTCCCCATGTCATCATGCGAGAGGAAAACGGCGAGACCGTGGAGCCCTATGAGGAGCTCACCGTGGATGTGGATGAGCAGTTTCAGGGTGTGGTCATCGAAAAGCTCGGCAAACTCAAGGGAGTGCTCCTGGACATGCAGGTTGAAAAGGAGATGTCACGCATGGTGTTCCGGGTTCCCACCCGGGGCCTGCTGGGCTACCGCTCCGAATTCATGACCGATACCCGCGGTACCGGGGTGATGAACTATGTCTTTGCCGAGTGGGGACCCCATGCCGGGGAGATCATCAATCGCAGCAACGGTGTCTTGGTGGTCAAGGAGACCTGCACCACCGTGGCCTACGCCCTTTTCAATCTCCAGGACCGCGGCAGGCTGTTCGTGGGTCCGGGGGTGGAGGTCTATGGTGGCCAGATCATCGGCGAGCATTGCCGGCCCGCCGATCTCATCGTCAACCCGGCAAAGGGGAAAAAACTGACCAATATGCGGGCCTCGGGATCGGATGAGGCGGTTATTCTCACCCCACCGGTTGACATGAGCCTCGAGGACTGCATATCATATATCAATGACGACGAATTGGTGGAAATCACCCCCAAGGCGGTTCGACTGCGTAAGATCAAGGCAAAATCAAAGCCATGAAAGACACACTCATTCTCATCGTCGCCTTTCTGGCCGGCGGCGCGACCTTCGGCCTTCTCCTGAGGAAATTCGGCGGCGACTGTATCCCCTGACTGATGATCTACGGCTCCATGGGCATGGGGCTGATCACCTACACGCTGCTGAAATTCTTTTTCTGATCAATTACAGCCAGGAAGGATGATATACTGCGTGGATACATCCCCTGTGATCGGTTACGATCAGTCAGCGGATTTTTTCCGCCGCCATACCACCTCCTCCAGATGGCGGATGGTGAAGGAGCCGCCGCGGTCCGGCCGATAAAGCAGCATGAGCTGCAGGGGCAGCCGCCGGACATTACGGTAGCGGATATGGTACCGTGTTCCTTCCCGGCCTTCCCTGGCCCGCACCTCTTCAATAAAGTTGAGCTCGATACTCTCGGCCCCGGTGCCGATGGTGAGCCGCTCTTTTTCAAATTCCATGTATCGGTCCCCGTAGCCCGGGGCATCGCTGACCCAGACGCCGATGAGCTCCGGGGGAATCGTTTTCACCCTGGTAAGGGTAGCGTAAAGACCGTATCCCCCAAAAAGCAGGGCGAGGAGCAGGCAGCCGATGGCGATTTTTTTCATCTGTCCGTACCGTGTTCTTGATGTGAAGAAAGCGAGAGAAAGACGCGGACCACCTCGGGATCAAACTGTTTTCCCGCCTCTTTGCGCAGAATTTCCAATGCCGTTTGCGGCTTCATTCCCCGTCGGTAGGGACGATCCGAGACGCAGGCGTCATAGGTGTCGGCCACCGCAAGGATGCGCCCCCCTAAGCTGATCTCCTCTCCCCTGAGTCCTTCGGGATAGCCCTTGCCGTCCCAGCGTTCATGGTGCTGCCGGACAAGCGGAATGATATCCCGGTATGCCTTGATCGGTTCCAGGATGCGGGCGCCGATGGCCGGATGATCCCTGATGGTACGGATTTCTTCCGGGCTAAGTTTTCCCGGTTTGTCCAGCAGTTTCAACGGAATGCCGATTTTCCCGATGTCGTGGAGGAGGCTGCCGCGGTGCAGGTTGTCCCGCTGCCGTTCGCTGAATCCCATGGCACCGGCAATGTCCAGGGCTATTTTCGTCACCCGGGCCGAATGACCCGCGGTCCAGGGTGACTTGGCATCCACGGTGCGGGAAAAGGCAATGAGCGATCCCCAGTTGAGTTCCCTGAGTTCCCGCAACAGCTTCGCGTTGGCGGCAAACTGCCTGTCGATTTCTCCGGACATGACGTTGAAGGCGGCGGCCAGCTCACCGAACTCGTCTCTGGTTGTCACCTCTACCCTCCGGCTGAAGTCGCGGGCCGCGATGCGCCCTGTGGCCTCTTTCAATTTTTCCAGCGGATTGATGACACGCTGGATGGCGTTGAGGCTGAGCAGGAGAATGAGCATGATGGTGGTGCCGACCACCAGCAGAAAGGTGGTCTGAAAGCTCCTGACCGGTTGCAGGATATCCCGGGCTGACTTGAAGAGAACCACCTGCCAGGAGGGAGCATTAAAGTCGGATTTGAGAAAGAGATTCCAGTGGGTGGCCAGATATTTTTCACCATGGAGGACGGTGGTGAAGGAGCCGCTGTGGCTGTTGCCCATGCGGGAGTGTATCTCTCCCTGCAGATGGAGAAAGGCCGGATTGCTGGCGTAGAGTATGGTGTTGCTGTAGAGGATGCAGCTGCTGGTGGAAAAGGGCAGCGACCTGTTTGCCTCCCGGTCCCAGAGGAAATCGTCGTCCACCAGAGCGATGAGGGTGGAGCCAGGAGGATGCGCCTGATCGGTTTTTCGCAGAAGATAGACCTTGGATCGGCCCTTTTCACCGGGCAGGACCCGAATCCTGGTTTTGGATTCATCGCTACTGGTGTGCCGGAGATCCGCCGGAAGATGAAAGGGAATGTCCCGGTTGAGCAGTGGCGTGGTCGTGTCGCTGTTGTCTGCGAGAATGATGGAACGGAAGTGGAGACGCAGACGTTTTTTCAGGGAGCCGGGCAGGGTTGTAGCCGTCGGTTTTCCGCCTGTTTCCAGCAGTGATGCCGCTGTTTTCAGGTCATTGTCCAGAATGAGCAGCCGCTCGTAAAGGGAAAAGGCATAGCTCTCAGTGGACTGCTTGAGATCGGTGATGTTTTGCCGGTTGAGCCGGCGACTCACATGCAGGGAAGAGAGTAGGGCAAGCAGGCAGATCGGAATCAGCGAACCGGCGACGAACATGAAAAAGAGGCGTCTGCCCAGGACGCTTTCAAAAAAGCGGTTGATGATTCTCATGGGGTGTCGACGGCGGCGCCGGGTCTAGAGATCCGAGACCCGGCCGAAATAGGTACCGTTATAGGCGCGGACGATGTCGTCACGGCTGTCCACATGCAAGAAGGATTTGTTGCTTCTGCCGTCCGGACCCGTGCTGTAGAGATCGAAATCGGTGTTGACCGGTACGTTGAACCGGTTGAGCCGTACCTTGCCGGGCACGCTCGGATCAGGATTTCCCTGGATCCACAGATACCTGTAAGGGTTTCCCCAGGGGTCGCGCATGTTGCCCATGCCGGTGGGTCCCAGACTGCCCGGATAGGTGTTGTTTTCATCGAAGTACTTGGTGAGTCCCGCCTCGATGGCCCTGATATCTTCCACCGCCTTTTGGTTTTTGATCTTGTCCATATACTGTTGAAAGCGTGGTATGCCAATGGCGGCCAGGGAACCGATTATGGCAATGACGATCACCAGCTCCACCATGGTAAACCCTGGAAAGACAGGGGAGCGGGAACCGTGATGGGAAAGGATGGGAGGGTATCCTGTTGTGTTGAGTCGTCTGAGTCGCATGCGCGGATAGAATATCTGGTTGACGGATCGGAAGATTAAGTCGGCGGTCAAAGGCTGCCGGCTCGATCTTCCCCTTCCCCTTATTCTATCATTCCGGAAATACAAAACCAAATTTCACCGCTTCCGTCCTTGCAGACCGGTGTGCAGCCGGCGGAGTCGGTTGATGAACGACTCGTAGGCCGCCGCGCCGCGGCCGAATGCCTCGTAGGCCTCGAAGAGGCCGGTGGCGCGGACACCGGTGTGCAGGAGCCATTGGCGGTTGTCGGCCACACTGCCCTTGGTCATCATGACGATGGTGTCCGGATCCATTTTAGACAGGATACCCAGGCGATAAAGCATCCGATCCGGAAGCTGCTGGATGATCATGGTGACCAACTGGGCCGGTTTGAGGGGCACTCGCAAGCTCAGGCCCGCTGGTCGGCCCAGGGCTCTCTTGGTTTGCTGGAAGATCTCCTTCCAGGTCATGCGGTCCGGGCCGGCGGCATCGAGGATGAGATGACGGGCCTTTGATTGCGGTTGCATGAGCCTCACGATACCGATGGCCAGTTCCCTGCAGTGGATGGGTTGGATATATGAGGAGCCGATGTAGAAGATGACGGGAATTTTGGCGATTTCATCGAGTACCAGATGGCCGCGCCTGGGCTCGTAGATCACGTTGGGACGAACGATGAGCCAGTCCAGGTCATCCATGGCCGCCAGGGCCTGATCGGTCATCTTTTTGGTACGGGGGTAATCGTAACGGTCGCAGTCGGGCCAGTTGACGCCGGTGGTTGAAATCTGGATGATGGGCAACCGGATCGGGGTGGAGCCGATGCGCCGGTTTTCCCGGCAGAAGAGACGAACGGCCTCAAACAGCGCCAACGGCGCGCGGACATTGACGTTTTCCAGCGACTGGCCGCCGAAACTGTTGGCAATGCCCACGTTGTTGACCACGCCGTTGATGGAGCAGTCCCGCAGCCGCCGGAGCCAGATCCGTGGGTCCAGGTCGCGGTTGAGATCCACCTGCAGGTATTCCACATGGGGGAGGGCCAGCTGGCGGGATGCCTTGGCGAGATTCCTTACCCCGCAGATGACCCGGAAGCCCGCCTCGACAAATTCTTCCACCAGTGCGGGGCCCAGAAAGCCGGTGGATCCCATGACCAGGATGGTTTTGCGCGGTGCGGAACTCATCCGTCCCCCCTGGGCTTTGCGGGACGTCGCAGGCGGGGCAGCATAAAAGGCGTGGTGCGCAGATAGGTTTCATAGGCATGGCCGAAGCGGGCCCGTAACTCATGTTCCTCGATCAGCCTGATATAGGCGGTGCCGAGCAATAACCCCATGAGCATGCAGAGCAACCCGGTGTTGAGCGAGTCAAACCAGGTTCCCAGAGCGAGAAAGTAGAGATTCGTGCCCAGTTCGATGGGATTGCGGCAGAGGCGGTATGGTCCACGGGTGACCAGGTGTTCGGTGGGAGCGATGGGTGCCGGGGTTCCCCTGCCGTGGACCCAGAGGGCATGGAGTGATGAAATCATCAGCAGCAGCGCCGGCAGCAGGATTCCGGCAAGGATCACCAGCGCCGGCGGCGTCACGGGATCCAGCGGGATATAGCGGCGTATCCGGCGGGCGATCAGAAAAAGAAACAGCGGCGAGATCACCAGAAAGACCAGGGTGCCCGGCAGCATGGAGAGAATCCGATAGGGGACGGAATAGCTGCGGTTGCTGAATCTCAGGAAAAGACGGAGAAGCTGTTTTTTCATTATCCGAAATAATCGCGCAGGATATGGGCGTGATCAAAGACCAGCGGCGGCAGGTTATGGTGATTGAAGACGGCGGCCCGGGCGGCATCGTCTCCGGCTGTGGGTTCGCCATCGGCTGCGGCAACAAAGACGGTGGAAATGGTATGCTGTCGGGGATCGCGCCGTGGATCCGAATAGGTGTGCAGTTGCCGCAGCAGCCGCACCGTCAGGCCGGTTTCCTCCAGGGCCTCGCGGCGGGCCGCCTCTTCCAGGGATTCGCCGTAGTCGACAAAACCGCCGGGAAGGGCCCAGCCGTGGGGCGGATTTTTTCTTTCGATGAGAACAATGCCGCCCCGGGTTTCGATGATGATATCCACGGTGGGAACGGGATTGGAATAGACGCGGAGTTGAAAACCGCAGCGGGGACAGGGCAGATGACCAGCCATGGCGGGATTCACAGGCAGAGGTTGCGGATGTCGTGCCAGCAGCTCACGGTCTGAAAGTCGTGGCGATGGCGGTTCCAGGGTTGGGAGAAGACCAGCGGCGTGATACCCGCCGCTGCGAGCTGCATGCAGGTCCGGGGACGGTCGTCAATGAAGTAGAGCAGTCCCTCCCGCCTGATATGGGCCGCCTTGCCGTCATGGTCACCCATGGCCACGAGTTTGACGCCATCGGCAACCGAGGCGGGGAAAACCGCATGCAGCCACTCCAGGACCGGATGGGCCAGCGGCCGGGCCGTGACAATGGTCACCGATGCCGTGCGGCTCAGTTCCGTCATGACTTCGACGGCACCGGGCATGGGACGCAATCCCGCAGCCACCGAATCGACGAGGATACGGCTGAAGATCTCTTCCACGGTCTTCCGGTCCATGTCCAGGCAGTTTTCCACTTCAAAACAGGTGATATCCTCGACGGAAAAGGAGCAATGCCCATATTCTTCGCAGGCCAGCCTCAGAAATGCCTCGGCCGTATCCGCCACTACCCCGTCAAAGTCGAATCCCAGCAGCTGCGGTGGTATTTTGCCGTTCATCCTTGTCCTTCCCCATTTTTGTCCGTTGCAAACCGGCTTTGCAGTCGGTGAATTTTTTCCGTCAGTTCCCGGTTGACCGGAGTGGGGATGCCGAGACTCCGGCCGGCGCTGACAACGGCGCCGTTGATGGCGTCGATTTCCGTCGGCCGCCGGTGTCGGATATCCTGGAGCATGGAAGAGGTATTGCGTGCCGTTGCCCGGCAGACCTGCAATACAGCGTCAACCGGATCAACGGTCACGGCTATTCCCTGGGCCCGGGTCACGGCCACGGCCTCCTTGACCGCGCTGATCATCGTTTCCCGCAGAGCCGCGGAGGCGAGAAGCTCGCCGTTGGTGATATCGTTAAGGGCGGTGAGGGCGTTGATACCGACGTTGATGAAGAGTTTTTCATGGATGCGCTGCTGGATGTTTTTGCTGATTTCAGTGCGCAATCCCGCCCTGTTCAAGAGATCGGCCGCCTTCTGAAGCAGCCGGGAATGCTCCGGCAGGGGCTTTTCCGGAAAACCGAGGAAGGTGAACCCGGCGCCGCCGTAACGGATGTGGCCGGGACCAAGGAGCGTGGCTCCTTCCGAGGTGGTTCCCAGGGCAAATGGGATGCGGGCGTCGTGCAGGGGAGCAAGGTGACCTATGCCGTTTTGAAGGGCGATGAGCAGGGAATTTTGGCCGAGCAGGGGCCGGCAATGGCGCAGAGCAGCGGGTACCGCCGGAGACTTGACGCAGAGAAAGATCAGCTCCGCCGGTGCCGGGGCGGCGGGGTCGGCGCCGACCGGCACCGGACAACGCCATCGCCTGTCGTCCTCTTCCAGGATGATGCCCTGATGGTTCAAACGTCGGGCCCGCCGGGGGCAATGGTCCAGCAGGATGACGGAGTGGGATTGTCCCTTCCCCTTGCCTTTCATCCGGTGCGCCGGATGGAGTCGGGCGGCCAGCAGGCAACCCAGGGCACCGGGGCCGACAATAACGATGCGCAGATCTTCCCCTCCGGGCATTGCTGTAACCGCTGCTACGGCGCCGCTCGGCTCGATTATTCCGTTTTTACTTCGGCATCTTCGATGATTGCCGCGTACTTGTAGCCGGCGCCGAAGTCCCGCTCCGCATGCAGGGTGCCTTCAACCAGCACGATGTCGCCCTTCTTCGGCTCGGCCATGGTGGTGATGACCAGGTCGTGGGTGTTGTTGAGCGGATCCCCGGTGCCGTCCTGGATGTGGAGCCAGTTTTTACCCATGATCATCTTCGACACCTTCATCACCTTGCCGTGAACCTTGACCTTGGTGTTATTCAGTTCCTTGGCCTTGGCAAAGATATCACCCACCGTGTAACCGTTCTCGCCCTCTGCCTTGGCAACCTTGACATCGGCCGAGGGGACGATATTGCCGAGGCTGCCACCCGAACCCATGCTGGGAGGAGCGGCCATGGAGCCGCCGTGGTTCTGTCGGGCCTCGGCCTTGAGGGCCTCGCTGAAACTGTTGCCCCCGGATTTTGTCGCGGCATGGCCCATTGCCTTGGCGTGGGGATTGAAACCGCCGGAGGCGCCCACCAGGCCGGTTGAAAAAACCACGGAATCGAATGTGCGGTTCAGGGTTTTTGACTGAAAGTTTTTCATGGTCATGCCGTTGATCACTTCGATTTCCTTGCCGGTTTCCACCTTGGTCTGGGGAATGGCAACCCACTGCTCACCGGAGTCGTTTTTCAGGAGCACATAGGTGTAGCCTCCGGAATCCATTGTTTCGGCAACCGTGCCTTTGATGGTTGCCGCGTTGGTAGCCGTCGACGCCTTTTTTCCGGTATCGGCTCCCTTGGCCTTTTCCGCCAAAGAAGCAGTTGGGAGGAGCAGGCCGGTCAACAACAGGGTGAGCGCTGCGGGAAGTAATGTTTTTCTGATCATTGTCGTTCTCCTGATTGGTTGTCTCGTAAAGAGAAATATTGTTTTATCATGATGCTTCATGATGTGGTTTCAGCTTGCGAGTCCGTTGGATTTATTGGGTATGCAATCTATAAGCGTTCTGTTTCAAGGTGTCAACAACCGCTCAAGCCTTTTGAAATGGCTCCGCAGCCCATCGGCCCAGATCCGATAGCCCGAATCACTGAGATGGACGCCGTCCATGGTGAAACAATCGTCGCCTTTGCATCGGCGTTGAAAGAGCCCGTGGATATCAAGGAAATGGGAGTTGTTCTTCGCCGCAACGGCTCCCAGGGCCGCATTGATACGGATCACGTCGCCGGCGGCCAGCCAGTCGGCGGACATGGGGAGCAGGCTGGTTACGGTGACGGTTGTGTCGGGAAGGAGGACGGGGATAATCCTCAGCATGGATTCGAAGATGGCTGGAAAGTGTTCGTCTCCCATGAGCAGATTGTTGGTGCCGGACATCAGCAGCAGGTGATCCGCTTCACCGGCCGTCTCGATCTCTCCTCCGAGCCGGGTGGCCAGCTCTTCGACCGTCTCGCCGGCGCGACCGCGATTTTCTATCCTGAATTCCGGCAGCAGGGTGTTCCAGTCACCGAACTCGATAAGGGAATCACCAAGGAAAATACACTGTTTCATGACGTTTTCTCCTCCCTGCGGGCATGGTTGCCGTGTTGCAGGATTATACAGCCCATGGGAGAGACGGTAACCCGGTCGCCGGGAGCGATGATCCTCCCCCGGACAAGGTCAACCGCATCCCGGGGTGCGGGAGCCGCGGTATCGACGATCTGTCGCCAGGTGTGACGGCCGCGGGGAGTGGGGATAAAGGGAATGGTAAAGGTGGCATTCTCCCGCCGGTCACCGTTGAGCATGACAAAGAAGTCATCGTCATCCGGCCCGTTTATACTGCTGCCGTTTAATGTGAATCCCAGCACCTTGCACTGTGGCGACCAGTCCTGCTCTCCGGGGCGCAATCCCTGCCAGATGATCTCATGGAGATGGTGCGGGGAAAAGGAGTGATCGCGGCTGGTGAAAAAGTCGTCGCGGCGGAAGACCGGATGATTTTTCCTCAGGCTGATCAGTTTGCGGAAAAAACGGACAAGTCCGTGATTTTTCTTTAAGAGACGCCAGTCGATCCAGCTGATTTCGTTGTCCTGGCAGTAGGCGTTGTTGTTACCCTGCTGGCTGCGGCCGAACTCGTCGCCGGCGGTGATCATGGGAACACCCTGGGAGAGCAGAAGGATGACGGCCATGGTCTTCATACGGCGCATGCGGAGGGCTATGATCTCCTCATTATCGGTTTCTCCTTCGGCGCCGCTGTTCCAGCTGATGTTGTAGTTGTCGCCGTCGCGGTTGTTTTCGCCATTTGCCAGGTTATGTTTTTCGTTGTAGCTCACCAGGTCATAGAGGGTGAAGCCGTCGTGGCTGGTGATAAAGTTGATGCTGTTGCAGGGGCGGCGGGCGCTGTTCTGGTAGAGATCCGAGCTGCCGGCGATGCGGGTGGCCAGTGCTGCGGTTTTGCCCTCGGCGCCGCATATGAAGGCACGCACATCGTCGCGGAAACGACCGTTCCACTCCGCCCAGCGGTAATGGGTGGAAAAACTGCCCACCTGGTAAAGACCGGCGGCATCCCAGGCCTCGGCAATGATCTTCGAATCCGCCAGGATGGGATCTTCGGCGATCTGTTCCACCACCGGGGGATTGCTGAGGACGTTGCCGGCCTGGTCACGACCGAGGATCGATGCCAGGTCGAAGCGAAAGCCGTCCACATGCATCTCCACCACCCACCAGCGCAGGACATCCATGATCAGGGTGCGGACGATGGGATGGTTGCAGTTGCAGGTATTGCCGCAGCCCGAATAGTTAAGATAGGCGCGGGTATAGGGATCCAGAAGATAATAGATGGTGTTGTCGATGCCGCGGAAGCTGGTGGTGGGTCCATCCGGACCGCCTTCGGCCGTATGGTTGAAAACCATGTCGATGATCACCTCTATGCCGGCCCGGTGCAGTTCCCGGATCATGGTTTTCAGCTCGGCGAGGTGGCCATTGGTGGTCGACAGGGAACAGGCCGCGGAATAGGCAGCCTTGGGGGCGAAAAAGGAGAGGGGGCTGTAACCCCAGTAATTTTTCAGTCGTTCTCCGGTAAAGGGATTGACAAAGGGCGACTCGTTTTCATTGAATTCAGTGATGGGCATGAGCTCAACTGCAGTAATACCCAACTCCTTGAGATATGGAATTTTTTCGATAATTCCCCGGTAAGTCCCCGGTACGCTCACACCGGAGGAGGGATGGCGGGTGAAGCCCCGGACGTGGAGTTCATAAATAATCGTTTCCTGGAGCGGTCGGCGCAACGGCCGGTCTCCCTGCCAGTCGAACTGCTCCGATGGAATGAGGCAGCAGGGAGCCCGGCCCAGATCCTCCCTTTCCTCACCCCAGCAGGCCGGGGACAGCGAGCGGGCGTAGGGATCGATGAGAATCAGCCGCGGGTCATAGAAATGGCCGCTGCCCTTCGGATCAAATGGACCGTCGAAACGGTAGCCGTACATGATGCCTTCCGGCAGATCGGCGATCCTGATATGCCATATATCACCGGTTGTATGTTTTTCCGGATCAAGAACGAACTCCAGGAGAGGGTCGTCGTTCCTGTCTTGGCCCCGGGGGATGCGGATGACCAGGGTAACGCCTTCGGCATGTCTGGAAAAAACGGCAAAGTTGACCCCCCCCGGCACCCGATGCGCACCCAGGGGACGGGGAGAGCCGGTGGAGACGGTGAAAGGATGATTCATCTTGACCTGCAATCAAATTTCATTTAGTGTAATCAAACTTCGTGCCAGGACTACTATGTGGTAGTTGGGTGATGTCGGATGCTGCCGCCGGGGCAGCTGCCGGGCACGGAACGGTGAATATCTATCTGACTGTTTATCGCATTTTTTCCCCTTTGTAATTTATTTTTTCGGAGGATGGTATGGGATTATTTGAAAAGCTCGGACTTTGCGGGACCCTGGTGGTTGACTGGGAGATGACGCCGGATTACACCTTCGGTACCTTTGAAAGCTGGGGCGGTAAGGAACGCGTCCGTAGCCAGCGCGAGAGAATCTATTACTTTTTCATCGATGCCTGGGGAGAGAGCCCCAGGCTCTGTCTCATGGAGCGCGGCATCAAGCATGCCCGGGTGGTGGCTGAAATCAAGGCCCCTGTGGAAATGCTCAACCGCTGTGTCACCAACCAGGGCAAGCCCGGATTTGACAAGAGCTATGCTATTGACGACCGCATTGAACAGTGGTTGAAGGAGAATATCATCGACGCCGATGATGACGACCGCATTGTCCCGGTAACCGAACCGGAGACGGAGCAGGAACCGGTGGAAACCGGACTTCCCGACATCTCGGCGCCGATGCCCGCGGATCTGCAGAGGCGGCCGCTTCCCCATGCGGCTGCTGAGATCGGTGAAGCTGAGATCCCGTCCCTGATAGCGGAGTATAACTTTTACGAATCCCACCACAACCCGCAGGGGAGTTTTGCCAACTATCTGGTCGACGGCGGCGACGGCCTCACTGTCTGTGATCTTGTCACCGGTCTAATGTGGCAGCGCGGTGGTGTCGATATCATGAGCTTTCGGCGGATGCGGGAGGAAATCGACGGGATAAATTCCGCGGGTTTTGCCGGATACACGGACTGGCGTCTGCCCACCATCGAGGAGGCATTGTCGTTGATGGAGCCTGAGATGAACAGCCGCGGCGTCCACCTGCACCCCTGTTTCTCTTCGGCCCAGCCCTTTATCTTTGTTGCCGCCCGGCGGAACCCCGGAGGTTACTGGTTTGTAGATTTCAAACAGGCCAGGGTATTCTGGTCCTCGGGAACCATTCCCGGCGGATTCGGACGATTTTGCCGACAGATGGATCCGATTTCCCCCTGATCGCCACCGGAAGGCAGGTTAACCCCATTGGATCGTATGGTGGAAATTTTATTTAATGTTTTGTTGTTTCGGAAAAATGGTATATAATATTCCTCATAAGTGGTAAAATTTTCAATGATCCGTGTCCGTCCAGAAAAAAGGATTTTGGTCCAACAGCATGGAATATCGGACAAAACACCATTTCCGGACCGATACTAACTCAGAAAGAGTGGTTGACCGTGAAACGTATACTGGTTGTTGATGACGAAGAACAGATTCTGTCTCTGCTGAAACATATGTTGGAGCAGGACGGATATGAGGTGTTCACCGCCGAGGACGGTGAACAGGGAATGACCATCGTTCAGGAAAATCCCATTGATCTGGTTATCACCGACATGATTATGCCGGTCAAAGATGGTCTCAAGTTCATCATGGAACTCGGTCGGGAAAAACCGGAGATGAAGATCATTGCCATTTCCGGTGGCGGCGCCATCAAGGCCGAACGCTATCTCTCCATGGCTGAATATCTGGGTGATATCGCCACCCTTGCCAAACCTTTCAAGCGGGACCAACTCCTGAATATGGTTCGCGAAAAGCTGGGGGAATAACACCGGCTTCGTTTCCTCAATCAACATTCGAATCAAATAAAAAGGCCCGCGGGATTTTCCCGCGGGCCTTTTTATTTGATTTGTCTTGCGATCGACCGTCAGCTGTTGCTGGCCAGCTGGATTTTATCCTGCTGGTAGAAACCGTAATCCACAAGTTTTTTGATATCCCGCCACATGCGTTCACTGCCCATGATGGCCACGATAATGGAGCTTTTTCCATTGCTGAACTTGCCCACATAGGTTTGGCCCGCGGCCGCGGTGTATCCTGTTTTCCCCCCCAAAGCTCCCTTGATCCGCCACAGGGCCTTGTTGTGGTTGCGAAGCAGTTTGCCGTAGGAGGTTCTGGCCTTGGTTCGGGCCATGCGCGCGGCAAACTCCTTGTCCTGCATCACATGCCTGAAGATAACCGCCAGATCCCGCGCTGTGGTATGTTGTCCTCTGGCGGTGAGGCCGTTGGCGGTTTTGCATACCGTGTTTTTGGCACCCCAGAGTTTGGCACGTAGGGTCATAATTTTGGCGAATTCCTGTTCACTGCCGGCAATCTCCTCGGCCAGGGCGACACTGGCGTCATTGGCTGAGGCGAGCAGGACTGCGTTGATCAGGTCGTCAGCCCTGTACTTCTTTTTGGGATCAATGTAGATCTTGGAGCGGGGCATGCGGGCCGCCTTGCGGCTCACCTGGACCAGACTGTTGTTTTTCAGGGATTTTATGGCGATGAGTCCGGTGAGAATCTTGATGGTCGAAGCGGGTTGGCGCGGGGTATCCGGGGATTTTGCAAAGATGGTCTTGCCGCTGTCTCCGTCGATGATAATGGCACTTTTCGCCGACAACTGTCGGATGAGGGAACCGCGTCCCGGTGGGGTAAAGGCGGTTTTGCGGCTGGTTCGGGCAAGATTTGATGATCCGGGTCGTGCCTTGACCGCGGAGATGTTTCCGCGTTTGCCCAGAATCGGATAGGGGCGCACGGGAGCCGACCGTGATCTCTCCGGAGCAGCATCTGCCGGAAATTTTGAAACGGAGGCGAGCTCCTGAACCGGAGCGGCAACGGATTTTTTTTGGGCTGGCCCGGCTGGGTGCGGCGAATGCTTGGCGCCTTCCCTGAGGATGGGTATGGTGGCCATTGCCGTGGATG
Source organism: uncultured Desulfobulbia bacterium (assembly GCA_964446115.1). Lineage (GTDB taxonomy): Bacteria > Desulfobacterota > Desulfobulbia > Desulfobulbales > Desulfobulbaceae > CAYUNE01. Next base: position 57,004 of record CAYUNE010000023.1, read on the forward strand.
CCCACACCAGGATCAGAGTGACAGCCAGGAGGGCATATGAATTTTTTCTGCAATCAAAAAGATACGTCATCTATGCATATCTTGAGAAATGAACAATGACCGGGGTTGAATATCACTATTTTCCTTAAAGTACTACTTTATGTCAAGGGGAAAGTACCCTTCTGTGGAGAGAATCGGCGCTTTTCGTCATTGACATTAGCTGACTTTATTGTAATATTCGGATAATTATAACCTAACCACTTGATTTTCTGTTTGAAATCAACATAACTTTCAAGGGACGATGACGATGGGCGAAAAACAGTCGGCGGTCAAGGAGAGGACAAGGCGTTTTTTTACAAGAACCTCCCGAAAAGAACCGGACCAGGATGACAAACCGGCAAAACAGGAGAGAAAGCCCAGTCTCAACGATCTGCTGGATACAAGCTGTGAAAAATATGGCGGCCAGCCGGCAATCGGCATGGCCCTGGATACCCCGCTGACCTATAACCAATTTGGTGAAAGGGTGCGGCTGATCGCCGCCGCTTTACGCCGGGACGGGGTGAAAGAGCAGAGCAGGGTGGCCATTCTCGCCGAGAATTCCCACAACTGGGGTACGGCTTATCTGGCCATTGTCCGACTGGGGGCAGCGGTGGTGCCGATCCTGCCGGATCTTCCCGAGGCCGATGTTCATCATATTTTGTCGGAAATGGAGAGTGAGATTATCTTTATCACCCAGCGGCAGATCGAAAAGCTCTATGAGTTTACCGCACCCCTCAAGAAAGTGATCACCCTTGATGATTATGTGGATCGCAACCAGCTGGCTCATGCGGAACCGTTCACCGATTATCTGAAGGCGGCCGAGGCGGAGTTTCGGGAAGAGTTGGAGGCAGGCTCCCTCGAATTTCCGGAGGTGGATGGAAGGTCGCTTGCCTCGATTTTATACACCTCCGGAACATCAGGTTTTTCCAAGGCGGTAATGCTGAGCCATTACAACATGTATGCCAATGCCCATACCCTAGGGAAACTCATCGATTTACCGCCGAAAAGTACTTTTCTTTCGGTGCTGCCCATCTCGCATACCTACGAGTTCACCAGTGGTTTTCTCTGGCCGTTGACGGAAGGGGCCCGCATCGCCTATGTGGGCAAAACCCCAACCCCTTCCATCCTGAAAAAGATGTGCGCCCGCGAAAGACCCACGGTGATGATGGTGGTGCCCCTGATCATGGAAAAAATCTATAAGAAACGGGTGCTGGCGGCCATTGACCAGAGCAAGCTACTCACCACTGTCTGTAAATTCGGGGTCGGACGGCGTTTCATTTACCGGAAGATCGGCAAAAAGTTGCTCGATTTCTTCGGCGGTGAGCTGATGGTGATGGGAATCGGAGGGGCCGCCCTCAATCCCGATGTGGAACATTTTCTCAGAGAGGCGGAGTTTCCCTTCCTCGTCGGTTACGGTCTCACCGAATCAGCCCCGCTTTTATCCGGAGGTCCCTTCGGTGATACGACGATTACACCCTGTTCCAGCGGTAAGCCGGTGCCCGGAGTGGAAATCCGCATTGCCGACGCGGATCCGCGCACCGGTATCGGTGAAATAGAGGCCCGCGGACCCAATATCATGCAGGGATATTGGAACGACGCCGAGGCCACGGCCGAAACACTTTCTGCTGATGGCTGGCTTTCCACCGGCGATCTGGGCATGCTGGATGATGCCGGCAATCTGCATATCAAGGGGCGCTGCAAGAGTGTTATCGTCATGGCCAGCGGCGAGAACATCTATCCCGAGGCCATTGAGCACAAGATCAACGGCTACTCTTTTGTGGTGGAATCCCTGGTCATTGAAAACAACGATACCCTGGAGGCGTGGATTTATCCGGATTATGAACTCATCGACGAAGAAACCCGGGGAAAAACCAGGCAGCAACGCCATCAGTATGTTGCCGATCTTCTAGGAGAAATGCGTCGTGAGGTGAATCGCCAACTTCCCAAAACCTCACGCATCGCCCGGGTGGTGGAGCGGCGCGAACCCTTTATCAAGACAGCCACCCATAAGATTAAGAGGTATCTCTACACCGGTGAGTCTTCGGTTAAATGATCCCGGTGTTGAAAGGGGCCCTGCCGGAGATCAGCGCATGAGGAAGTTGATGCCGAAATGGGTTATCGGGCCGATGATTCCCCAGAGAATACCGGTGTAGGAAAGGGCCAGAATCAACAGCAGGCTGTAGCGTTCAAAGCGGGCATAGCTGCGGGCGGCCGCGGCCGGCAGAAAGTAAATCAGCACGCGGCTGCCGTCCAGGGGTGGGATGGGCAGGCAGTTAAAGACGGCGAGAAGAATGTTGATCGCCACACTGAACGAGAGAGCCGCAGCCAGCGGATTGAGGATGGAATAGGGCAGAAAGTGCAGAAAGGGGAGCGTCTTGAAGAGCAGGGCGCTGAGGACTGCCAGGCCGACATTCATTGCCGGACCAGCCACGGCCACCTTGACCATGTCCCATCCCGGATTCCGGAAGTTGAGGGGATTGACGGGGACCGGCTTTGCCCAGCCGATGCGTATGATGAAAAAAGCAAGGGCGCCGAGTGGATCGATATGTTTGAGAGGATTCATGGTCAGACGGCCGGCATCCCGGGCAGTGGGATCCCCCAGCTGATTGGCCGTATAGCCGTGGGCGATCTCATGGAGAATGATGGAGAGCAGGAAAACCGGTATCTGGATGACGTACTCCTGCATATGTTGAAAAAACTGCAGCGAAAAGCTGTTCATAATTGTGTTGTCTCCTGGTGGGAACCGATTTCCGCCGTCGAAAGCGGCAATGGGAGTGAACGGTTTTAGCCGACGCGGGACCAGTCGGCCCGGATCAGGTTTCGTTTATCAGCACTGAAGACAAGGCCGAGTTCAAAGAGTCCCCTTCCCGGTTCACGGCGATACTTTTCGCTGTAGCCTCTTTCCCGGATCTGCGCAAGGGCGGGATTGTCCTCCGTTGT
>CAYUNE010000024.1:0-20790 GCA_964446115.1 uncultured Desulfobulbia bacterium
TATTATTCGGGTGGGAGGGGAGAGTCGGGGCGGAGTTCTTGGATTTCGAGGGGGGCGGCTTGGCCCAGCTCGGTGTGCAGGGCTTGGATGTGGCCGATTTTACGCCAGTTTCGTCCGAGCAGGGAGGCGCCGTAACTATCCATGGCCACCGGATCGTTGCCGGCGGCCAGCCGGTTGACCGGAGGATCGCAGGAGGGGCCGTGGATGTGGGCTTCGGGCATGCCGATGGTGGCGTCGAGGATGGTGAAATCCGGAGTGCGATAGCGGTTGAGATCGGCGATTGCCGCCTGGATTCGGTGGTGGAAGGCGGCCTTTTTCCAGAATCCCTGCTGTCGATAGTGGCTGGGAGGGGCCAGGCCGATCATGTTTTTCAGGGTCAGGGTGACGCCGGCCAGGGTGTGCGCCTTGAGCACCGGAACGGAGATGAGAAAGCTCTCAAAGGCGATCTTCGGCAGAAATATCTCCGGGAAGCGCTGCAGTTCGGGCCGGCTCAGCCGCTTGAGCGGCGCCCCGTTGAGATCGAGCAATTCCAGGGAGTGGGTCGCGGCCAGCTCCCGGTAACCCAGTTCTTCGAAGCAGGCCGCGGTTTCATACTGCAGGGAGCCGGTGCCGTCGCCGATGATGATGGGAATATCGGTGCATCCCCGCAGGTACTCCACCAGCGCCGCGACCAGTTCCACCGGCGTGGTGATCGGCGGCGGAGCGGTCTGCACCAGGTTGGGTTTGATGAGAATGCGCCGCGCTCCGGCCACCATCGCGGCCAACCCGGCGGCATCCAGCAGGGGCGGCAGGCTGCACCGGTAGCCGTTGAAGCGGGTGGTATGGACCAACCCCTGCCGGACCGCTGAAGGTGCGTTTCTCTTGCTGTTCACGCTCTCTCCATCACCCTCTGACCGGTTGCCAATACAGGTGCCTGCCCAAGCCGGGTGCTTGCCCTGCAGGTAGTTGCTAGTTGGCAGGCGCCGCCGGCACCGCCAGAATATAATCCACCAGGAGGCGGATACGGTTGTCGGTGGACTGGAAGTAGACGCTTTTGGCGTTATCCTCTCCGGCAGTGTAGCGGGTTCCCGGCAACCGGATGAGGCGGTAGCCGCCGCCGTCGTCCAGGTCGCCCATGGTCACTTCGTTGTTGCCGACATTCTCCACGCCCGCCAGCATCACAACCTCGTCGGCGCCCACCGCCGCCCGCGTCTCCACCCTCACCGCGACGTGGAGGTCCCACTCCCCGTCGGCGGGCAGGATGCGCTCCAGGGGCATGGAGATCAGCCAGGGATTATCCGGCAGGCCGCCGGCGGCAAAGGCGGCATAGCCGTCTTCCGCCGCGGTATCGGCCACCAGGGAGGAGCTCTCCATATAGGTGTTCAGACCATATTCCCGCATCACCCGGCAGGAGGAGGTGAAACCGCTGTCCCGGGGACAGTCGGTACTCAGGCCGCTGGTGTTGCCGGGGACGATGAATACCCGGTCCACATACATCTGTTCGATGGCGGCGCTTGCCGGCGGGCTGAACCAGATGCTCTCCACTGCCACGTCGTCGGTACTGAGAACCTCGTCTCCATGCAACCGATAGGGGGAGCCGCTGAGGCGCACGGTGTGATATTTTTCATCGTCAAGGGTTGCCAGGGCCAGGTCCCGGGAATAGGGGCCGGGTGCGACGCCCAGGGAAAGGGCTGTATCGGCCGGGTCGGCCGCCGCGCCCTTGTCCACCCGGATAACGGCATAGACATCCCACTGCCCCGGTTCCGTGATCAGCTTTTTCACGGGAACCTGTATCCCCCAGGGGGGATTGCTTTCGCCGTTCTCATGCCATCGGGTGTCGTCGCCGGGCATGCGGGCGGCAAAGAGGTCCGAGGCCTGATCGTCATTGAACAGCTCGGCTCCCGAGAGCTGGAAATCCAGGTCCTGGTAGTCCCGGCAGTCCGTTTCTTCGGTGCAGAGCCCGACCTGTTGCGGGATGCTGCGGAGGGTGGCCAGGGCGGTGAGCATGCCGTTGACCGTGCCCACATCTTCGCCAAAGCTGTCCAGCCGGGCGATATTGCGTACCGTGTCTTTGAAGCGGTCCAGCCGCTGTTGCCTTTTCTCCGGGGTGTCATCCGGCCAGGACAGGCCCTGCTCCGCTGCCTCTGCCGCCAGGCGGGCGCCGTTGTGGAGAATAACCCAATCGACCCCCAGCCGCTCGGTTTTCACATGATCGAGGAAGAGCTGGTTGTCGGCCGCCGCCTCCTCGGCCTGTTGCATGATGCGGTCGGCGCGGATGATGAAGTCGCTGTGCAGGTAGGGAGCCGTGAGGCTGCTCTTGGTGGTGACCGGTGAAGGATGGTCCCGCTGGGAGGTGTGCAGCTCCCTGATATACTGGTGGATGAGCCCCCCGGCCTTGGGGCCGTAGTAGCCGTCGCAGAATTCCCGCACCAGGCAGTCGGCGTCAAGGTGCGGATCCCAGAGCAGCCGCGAGTAGACCCAGGCATGGAGGGCGGCGAAACTGCCGCCGGGCGAGCCGCTGTCCTGCAGAAAGACCCCCTCCACCGCGGCAATGCGGTCCAGTTGTTTGATGGTCTCCATCATCGGATAGATGGTGGGCAGCGGCTGCAGGTAGCCGGCGAAGTTGGTGGTGTAGAGCCAGGTCCAGATGTGTTGGGTATGGCGGGTCCATTCATCCAGGTATGCCGCTTCCCGGGAGTTGTTCGTCCCGGTCAGCGACTGGCTCCAGTCCATTTCGATGGGAGCGAAGGCCACGCCGGCATTGGCGGGCAGGGTGATGTCGGTGGGCGGCTGCAGGCTCCAGAGATAGGCCTCGCCCAGCAGCACCGCCTGGGGAAACTCCTCTTCGATCTCGCCTGCCAGCCGTCGCACCAGGTCCATGAGCGGCGCCCCGGCCGCGCCGCCGTTGGCCGCAACCAGGTCCAGGTCGCCGGGGTCTTCACTGCGCGATGAGCCGTCGATGTGATTGATGCGCGGATACCAGAGGCCGCTCTGCCCGAAAACCCCGCGATAGGCGGCGCGGTCGCGCAGGCCGTCCAGGGCCTCGGTAAAGGTGGAGGCTGCCGTGCCCGCATTGGTGCCGATGTTGTAGACATCCAGCGCATTGAGGCCAAAGCCGTGTTTTTGTCGCAGGATACCGCGGTGATAGCCCAGCCCCGGTTCGATATAGTCGCTCTTGTGGCCGTACTGGCCGTTGAGGCGGAAACGGGCGGCGGTGTCGCCGCCGGCGGTATCGTCGTCGTTGCCGGCAAAGGCGCTGGAGTCCGGGTTGTCGCCGCTTTCGGGGTTGAACACCGAACGAAAACAAAAGCGCGGCACATGGATCCGGCCGGAGGAGGGAATGGGCAGCGGCCGGCCCTGGCACTGGGGAACCTTCACCGTATCCGCCGCGTACCACTCGTACCCGACATAGGTACGCAGAAAGTGATAGACGCCGTTGAGCGTGCCGCGGGGATGGGCACCGGCAATGAGCAGGTTTTTTCCCCGTCGCCGGTATTCGAAGCCGTCTTCCCCCAGGGTCGCTTCGTCGGGTTGGCGGGCAAGCCCGGCGGCAAAGTCATTTTCCGTGCCGATGATGATATAGGGTCCCTCATCCGGCGAGTACCGGGTTGTCTTGACCACGGGCAGACCGGCCCGGTTCAGGTGGGAAACCAGTTCCTCGGCCGCATACTGTTCCGCGGCTCCGGCTCCGGCGCCGACGTAGACGCTGCAGTCCGTGCAGTAATCGGGACCGCCGAAGAGCAGCAGGGAGAGGGCCGGGGAAAAACCCGCGGCCGCCTGGCCGCTGCCTGAGCTGCCGCTCCAGAAAAGGAAAGTGAAAAGCAGGAAAAGTACCGGGGATTTCAAGCGGGTTGCAGGTTGATGGAGTTTCATAACGGATACCTTTGGAAGAGGAATTTGTGAGGTTGGGGACCAAGCCGGGAAAGGGAGGAACCGGTGGCAGGCTACATTTCGTCGCTGTCCGTGAACGCGTAGGCCGAGTGTTTATGGATGGATTCAAAGCTTTCAACGCCCACGGAGAACCAGGCGATGTCCGGATGTTTGAGGGCCTGCTGGGCAACCTGGCGCACCACGTCTTCCACGAACATGGGATTGTTGTAGGCGCGTTCGGTGACGTATTTTTCGTCGGGACGTTTGAGCAGGGCGTAGAGCTCCGAGGAACCGCATTCCTCCACCAGGGCGATGAGGTCCTCCAGCCAGAGAAAGCGCCGCTGCTTGACGTTGAGGTTGACCTCGGCCCGCTGGTTGTGGGCCCCGGCGCTGCTGATCTCCTTGGAGCAGGGGCAGAGCGTCGTCACCGGCACCCAGACCGAGATGGTGAGTTTGTCGTCGTCCAGGCTGCCGCTGAAACGGCAGCGATATTCCATGAGGCTGGCGGTCCTGGAAACCGGCGCCGTTTTGGCGATGAAGTAGGGAAAGGTCATGGCCACCGCCGCCTTTTCCGCCTGCAGTTCGTCCCTTATCCGGGCAAGCATTGCCGGGAAGATGGAGGAACTCATCTCCTGTTGGTGGTCGTTGAGCATTTTGATAAAAGTGGAGACGCAGTTTTCCCGGAAGCGGTGCGGCATGGATGCCTGCAGGTTGATGGAGGCCACCGTGTGCTGGCGCGAACCGTTTTTTTCCGGAATGGTGATGGGACAGGTGATATCCCTGATGCCGACGCTGCCGAGTTTCATCCTGGTTTCCAAGGTTGCCGCCTGCCGTCCCATGGGGCTCGGCAGGTGGATGGGCGGTGGAGATAACAGCAAATAAACAAAATTACTTACCTTATTTTTTGCCATTCGGCAATATTGATTTTCACCAACATTGAATTTCGTTTTTTATCATGTTAGAATTTTTCTTTCTTTGATATGTTAGGGAGATGAAGCGGCAGGATGACGACAGGGTGCGCATCGACCGCTGGCTGTGGGCGGCCCGTTTTTTCAAGACCAGGTCGCTGGCCGCCAAGGCGGTGAAGGGCGGCCATATTCAGATAAACGGCGAGCGGGTGAAGCCGGCCCGGTCGGTGATGGTGGACGATACCCTGCGCATCAGGCGCGGCCGGATCCAGTGGACGGTGGTGGTCAGGAAGCTCGGCACCAGGCGCGGCCCGGCCGCCGCGGCCCGGGAACTCTACGAGGAAACCGCGGCCAGCGAGGAGGCCAGGCGCCTGGCGCGGGAACAGATGCGGCTGCTCAACTGCAACCGGCAGCAGCCGGGTCGCCGCCCGGACAAGCGCGACCGCCGCAAGATACGGAAATTTTTACGTAAGGACGACTAAGCCACTCTTCATCGACAAGATCTTTTGTAACTGCTCACGGGGCAGGCAACTGAAGTGGCAGGCATGTGCATTGTTAAACATATGTAATGGTAACCGGTGCCCGGGACCGGTTACGATCATTTGGGAGGGAAAGGAAGAGATGAAAAAAATCGAACGGGCGCTCATCAGTCTCACCGATAAATCCGGCATTGAGGAATTCGCCGGCGAACTTGCCGCAATGGGTATCGAGATTCTCTCGACCGGCGGTACGGCCAGGAAGATGCGGGAAAGCTCCATTGCGGTCAAGGATGTCTCCGAGTTCACCGGTTTTCCGGAGATGCTGGACGGCCGGGTCAAGACCCTGCATCCCCTGATCCACGGCGGTATTCTCAACCAGCGGGAGAACCCGGACCATCAGCGGCAGTGCGCCGAGCACAACATCAAACCCATCGACCTGGTGGCCGTCAACCTCTACGCCTTTGAGAAAACCGTTGCCGACCCCGATTGCGCCCTGGCCGACGCCATCGAAAACATCGATATCGGCGGGCCCACCCTGCTGCGCGCCTCGGCCAAGAACTTCAACGACGTCACCGTTATCGTCGATCCCGCCGATTATGGTGCCGTGCTGGCCGAAATCCGGGAAAGCGGCAACACGACCCTCAAGACCCGTTTCCGTCTGGCGGTCAAGGTCTTCGAGCTCACCAGCAGTTACGACACCGCCATTGCCCGCTGGCTGGCCAAGGTGGATGTGGAGACTGATTCCTTTTTCGCCGGGGTGTGATCATGCAAAAGATGGCGGTTCTTCTCTCCGGCTCCGGCCGCACCCTGGACAACTTTCACCAGCGGATCAAGGACGGCAGCCTCAGGGCTGAAATCCGGGTGGTGGTCTCCAACGTCGCCGATGCCCTGGGCCTGGAAAAGGCAGAAAACTACGGCTATCCCGCCTTTCATGCCCGCGGCAATCAGGCGGTGAACGCCATTCTCGGCGACTATGAGATCAACCTCATCTGCCTGGCAGGCTACCTGAAACTCTACGAGCCCCCGGCCCACCTGCGCCGCCGGGTTCTCAATATTCATCCCTCTCTCATTCCCTCGTTCTGCGGCGCCGGTTTCTACGGCCACCACGTCCATGAGGCGGTCAGGGCCCGCGGGGTGAAGGTGAGCGGCTGTACCGTGCACTTTGCCAACGAGGTGTACGACGAGGGGCCCATCGTCGTGCAGAAATGCGTGCCGGTGTTTGACGACGACAGCCCGGACGATATCGCCGACCGGGTGTTCGCCGCCGAATGCGAGGCCTTTCCCGAGGCCATTAACCTGGTGGATGAGCGCGGAGCCGACTACTTCTGGGAGAGAGTCAATGGCTGATCGAACAATCATGACGGCCCGGGATATCGACCGCAGTCTCGATCGGCTGAGCCTTGAGATGATCGAACGCAACCACGGCATCGACAACCTGGCGCTGGTGGGCATCCATACCGGCGGCGTCTTTCTCGCCGACCGTATCCGTAAAAAGATCGCTGCCCGCGAAAATGTGGAGATACCTGCGGGCAGCCTGGACATCACCCTCTACCGCGACGACTGGAGCCTGATTTCGCAGAATCCCCTCGTCAAAAAAACCGATATCTCCTTTCTGGTGGAGGACCGGGTGGTGGTGCTCATCGACGACGTTGTCTTCACCGGTCGCACCATCCGGGCGGCCATGGACGCGATTATGGATTTCGGGCGGCCCGATGCCGTTCAACTGGCCGTTTTGGTGGATCGCGGCGGACGTGAGCTGCCCATTCAGCCCGATTACGTGGGACTGAACCTGTCCGTCGGCCGTGACGAGCTGGTGGATGTCCTGCTGCGGGAGGGCAGCGGCCGGGACGAGGTGGTGATCCGCCGGAGCGCCGGAGCCGCGACCCGGCTCGGGAGGATGGAGTGACACAACGGGATCAGCTTACGAGCAAACGCCCTGACCTGGCGGATATCTGCCGGCGGGTTCGTGAAAAATCGGCAAGTTACAGCCGCTACCATTTCTCGGAGCAGTATAACGATTTTTTAAAGGCCTTCTTCGATCTTGCCCAGGAGTATGACTCCCTGGAAAACTACTACCGCATCTGTGTGGCCGTGCCCCTGGAGTTCACCGGGCTGGAGAGCCGCCTTTACCTCTGCGACGACAGCGGCAACCGGCTGGATCTGGTCTGCGACAGTTTCACCGGAGTGCGCCGACAGCCGGAGCCGGTGACCGTGCCCGGCCCCATCCATCTCTCGGCGGAACCGTACGAGACCGAATCGTCCTATGTCATTCCCATTTACAGCAAGCCTCCGGTCTCCCGTTCCGATACCGATTTCACCGCCCCCCGGCCGGCACAAGGCGGTGCCATGGGCGAAAGCCGAATCCACGGCATGTACGAGATCATGCCCCTCGATCGGCTCACGGCCGATGACAAGTTTTTCTTCGTCAAATATGCCAACCGCATCGGCTACAATCTCCACAACCGCATGATCGCCCTGCAGAACATCGACCATCTCAAGTTCATCAACAACCTGGTGATGGATATCGAGCACAATATCATTGTGCCCAATATGTACTTCAAGCATCTCTTCAATCAGCTCAAGCGCAAGATCGTCGAGATGGAAAATCTGCAGAAACGCATGGAGCGCATGGCCCGGGAGGACAGCGAAAACAGCAACCATCTCCAATGTCTCAAGTGTTACCGCGCCCTGCGGGAGGACCTTTTCGGCTACCACCGGGAACTGGTGAAACACCATGCCAATGTCAGCCTTTTCCTGGAGAGCCTGTTCAGGCGGGAGCATTTTGTCCGCGGCCATCTGGTGCTGCGGCCCAAGAAGTGTTTTGTGGAAAAAGAGGTGATTATCCCCCAGCTGGAAAACTACCGCAGCCGGCTGGAGGCCGCCGGAATCACCGTGGAGCGGCCCCGCAATATGATCGACGAGGAATTTCCCATCCTGGTGGATGTGGGGCTGCTGGCCCAGGTCTATGCCAACCTCTTTTCCAATGCCGCCAAGTACACCAGGGAGATCATCGACCATAGCGGCAGACCGCGAAAATCCATCGCCTACGGCCGGGAAATCGTAGAAAATTACAGCGGTGACGGCAAACGGGGAATCAAGTTCAACGTCTTCAGTACCGGGCCGCCCCTGAGCCCTGAAGAGGCGGAGTCCATATTCGACGAGGGCGTGCGCGGCCGGGATGTGGAAAAGATTCCCGGCACCGGCCACGGACTTTCCTTCATCAAGCACGTCATCGAGATGCACGGCGGCTCCGTGGGATACGAATCCACGGAGGAGGGCAACAACTTCTACTTCATTCTGCCCCTGCCGGATGTGACCGACTATGATGCCGCTCCCGGTCTGCCGTAGTTCCTGAGTGCTCCCGCCGCCGATGTCCATGGAACTCCTCGCTCCGGTGGGAAGCCCGGCCGCGTTTGAGGCGGCGCTGGAGGCGGGTGCCGATGCGGTCTATGCCGGGGCCCCCGGCTGCCATGCCCGGGCCCTGAGCCGTGATTTCAGCAGCAGGGAACTGCAGGGCATCATCGGCGTCGCCCATGGTGAAGGGCTGAAGGTCTACCTGGCCATGAACAGCCTGGTCAAGGAGGATGAGCTTGGAGCGGTCATCGACGCCCTCGCCCTGTACGAGGAGCTGAAAGTCGATGCCCTCATCGTCCAGGATCCGGCCGTTGCCCTGCTGGCCCGGCGCCATTTTCCGGCTCTGAAGCTGCATGCCAGCACCCTCATGCTGGCCAATAACTCGATCAGCGTCCGGCATCTGCTGCAGACGGGATTTTCCCGGGTGGTGCTGCCCCGGGAGCTTACCATTGACGAGATCGGCCGCATCCACCGGGCCACCGGCGCCGAACTCGAGGTCTTTGTCCACGGGGCCATGTGTTTCAGCTATTCCGGGCTCTGTCTCTTTTCCACCATGCACGGCGGCAAAAGCTCTCTGCGGGGCCGTTGCGTCCAGCCCTGCCGGCGGCGCTACGGTGTGAAGACGATGCGCCGTCCCGCCCGCCGCGGCCGGGGCCGGAAGGGCGGCCGGGGCGGCTATCTCTTTTCCATGAACGACCTGGAGGGAATCGGGCTGCTTGCTAAACTGCGGAAAGCCGGAGTCTGCAGCCTCAAGGTGGAAGGTCGCATGAAGGCGGCCGGCTATGTGGAAAGGGTTATCAGGGCCTACCGGATGGTCCTGGACAGCCTGGAGGGAAACGCGGAGGAGCAGCGCAATGTTCTGGAGCGGGCCCGCGCCCTGCTGTCTGAATCCATGGGCCGCCGGACCACGCCGGGATATTTCCGGAGCGTCCCGCCCCGCGGGGTGATTACCCATCATCACGGCGGCGGCAGCGGTCTCTTCCTGGGTCGGGCCCGCGCCGTTCCCGGGGAAGGGGACGGCCGCTCCATGACCATCGTTCTGCTCCTGAAAAACAGGGTGGAATGCGGTGACCGGATCCGGCTGCACCCGGAGGGAGGCGATTCCGGCTCCTCCTTTACCCTGCGGGGGATATGGTCCGGCGGCCGGCGGGTTTTTCGTGCCGGCCCCGGCAGCCGGGTGCGCCTGGAGGTGGCCGGTGCCATGGGCGGCGCCCGTCTCTCCGGCAGGATCTCCGTCTACAAGGTGGATCTACGTTCGCGTCGCGGCGGCGGACGGCTGATGAAGCGGCTCATATCCGGCCGGAAGAAGGTGGATACCGCAGCGAGCCGTCGCCGGGGAGCGGCCGTGCGGCGGATCGTCCTGCGGAACCGGTCCCAGCCGCCGCCTGCTGCTTCGCGTTCCGGCGGCAGCGGCAAGGGCCGCGGCCGCCCCGCCGCCGTTTCCTGGTGGTTGAAGGTGGAGCGGCCCCTCCACGCCCTGGCCCGCTTTCCCCTGCGGCCGGAACGCATCGTCATCGAATTGAGACGGGAAACCATGGCCGAGTTCAAAGGGATGGGCAACCGTCTGCGCCGGGTGCGGCCACGCATCACCTGGTCCCTGCCGCCGGTGGTGTCCCAGGCGGAACTCAGCTTCTACCGGGAGGCCGTCGAAACCCTGCTGCGGGACGGTTTCAACCGCTGGCAACTGGGACATGCGGGACAGGTGTCGCTCTTTCACCCTCACCGTGGTGACGGGAAACGGCTTGATCTCTCCGGCGATTACACCTTCAATGTGCTCAATTCCCAGAGCCTGCGACGCGTCCGGGAACTCGGGTTTGATTCGGTGCAGTTTTGCGTGGAAAGCGACCGCTCCAATCTGGCGGCGGCCCTTGCCGCCCGGCCGCGAAGGTTGCGGGTGGGCATGTGTGTCTATGGCCGCTTACCGCTGTTCACCTCCAGGGCGGCTCAGGACCATCTGACCGACGGCCTGGTGGCTGTCAGTCCCCGGGGCGAGGAGTTCGTTGTCAGGCGGGACCGGGAGCTGGTGCGGGTCTATGGAGATCGTCCCTTTTCCCTGCTGGCGCATGTTGCCGATCTTGAGCGCCTCGGCCTTGATTTTTTTCTCGTCGATGCCAGGGGCGCTTCCTTGCAGAGGGTGACCGGGGAGGTGCGGCGGGAACTCTTCGAAGGCGGCGGGGGGCGCATCCACGCCGGCAATTACAGGGGAATCCTGCAGTAATATGATAAAACCGCTTGAGATTACGGCATTTTTTGACGGCAGTCCCGGTCATGAGAAGCAGACCCGGGGCATTCTTGCCGCCCTGGCCGCCCGGACAGTGATCACCGTTGCCGAGCAGCGGGTGGCGAGAAAGGGACTGCCGGCCGCAGCCCGCGACTGGATTTCCTGTTACCTCGCCATCCGCACCCGTCCGGCCCAACCGGACCAGGGCCGGGGAGAACGGTTGCTCCTGGGCACCGGGTCCCGAACCCATCCGGCCATGATCGCCTGCCGCCGCCCGGGCGACCGGCTGGTCACCTGCATGAGTCCGGCCCGCTGTTTTCTGGACGGCTTCGATCTCTGCCTCATTCCAGAACATGATCGACCCACGGCCAGGGACAACATCCTGGTCACCATCGGACCGCCGGGGACGGGTAAAGACCGCGGCCGTCACCAGCGGGACAGGGGGTTGATTCTGGTGGGCGGTGCAGATGCCGGGAGTCACCGCTGGAACAGTCCGGCGCTCATCAGCCGCATCGGCCGACTGTTGAAAAGCGACGGGAGCATGAGCTGGACCATCTCTTCCTCGCCGCGGACGCCGCACGAGTGCGAGGTCCGGCTTGCCTCTCTTGCCGCCGGCAGGGAGGGGGTTTCTTTCCATGCCTTTGCAGAGACCCATCCGGGCTGGATCGAGGAGCGCTACGACGAATGCGCCGTTGCCTGGGTCACCGCCGACAGTGTATCCATGATCTTCGAGGCCTTGACGGCGGGCTGTAAAGTGGGAATACTGCCGGTGGACTGGAAGAAACCGGAAAACAAGTTCCAGCGCTGTATCGATCTGCTGGCGGCGCAGCAGCGGGTGGTCACCTGGGAGAAATGGAAAGAGTGTGAAGGCAAAGGACAACTTCAGTGGCCCACCGGGCCGCCCCTTGAGGAGGCGGAGCGGTGCGCCGGGGAGATTTTGAGGCGATGGTGGCCGGAGCGCTTACGGTAGTACAGATCCTGCCGGAACTCGACGAGGGCGGTGTGGAAGGCGAAACCCTGGAACTGGCCGCCTATCTCGTGCAGCAGGGACACCGTTCCCTGGTGATTTCCGCGGGGGGGCGGCTGGTGCCGCAACTGGAACAGGAGGGCAGCCGCCATATCCACCTGCCGTGGATCGGAGAGAAGAGTCCGCGCTGCATCCGCCACATCTCCTTTCTGCGCCGTTTTCTGCTGGAGGAGGGGGTGGACATTCTCCATCTGCGTTCCCGCCTGCCCGGCTGGATCGGCTATCTTGCCTGGAAATCCCTGCCGCGGCACCTGCGACCGGGACTGATCACCAGTTTTCACGGCTTCTACTCGGTGAACGGCTACTCCACCATCATGACCAAGGGGGAGAAGGTGATCGCCGTTTCCCGTACCGTCTATGATCACATCCTTGAAAACTATCAGGTCCCTGCCGAGCGCATCTCCCTCATCCACGGCGGCGTCGATACCCGTTATTTCGATCCGGACAAGGTGGATGAGACCCGTATCCGGAAGGTGCGGGATGCCTGGGATATCGCCCGCAGCAGCGACCCGGTGCTGCTCCTGCCCGGACGGCTCACCGCCTGGAAGGGGCAGGATATCTTTATCGAGAGCCTGGCGCTTTTGAAAAATCGCCGCTTCAAGGCCCTCTGCGTCGGCGACCTGGAGGAAAACAGCCATTACACCCGCAGGCTCAAGGATAAGATCAGGCAGTACAAGCTGGATGAGAACGTCCGGCTTCCCGGCCACTGCGCCGATATGCCCGCCGCCATGATGGCCGCCGACGTGGTGGTTTCCGCCTCCTCCAGTCAGCCGGAGGCCTTCGGCAAGGTGGCCATCGAGGCCATGGTCATGGGCAGGCCGGTGATCGCCACCCGCCAGGGCGGCAGCCTGGAAACCGTGGTGGAGGGCAAGACCGGCTGGCTGGTCAATCCCTCGGATGCCCGGGATCTGGCCCAGGTGATCGACAGGGCCATCAGCGATCATGAGCTGCGCAGGAAATACGGCCGCGCCGGCCGCCGCTGGGTGGAGGAGAACTTCACCGCCTGCCGCATGTGCGAGAAAACCGTTGACCTCTACCGGGAACTGCTGGCCGAGAAACATCACCGGACAGGAGCGGAGCGGTTGACCGTACTCCAGATGCTGCCCGATCTCGAAGGCGGCGGCGTTGAACGCGGCACCCTGGAGATGGGACGTTATCTGGCGGAGCAGGGCCACCGTTCCCTGGTGATTTCCGCCGGCGGCCGCATGGTCGGCCAGCTCGAGAAAGAGGGGAGCAGCCATATCCGGTGGCCGGTGGGGGAAAAGTCGCCGCGCAGCCTTTTCTATATCGCGCCGCTCAGACGTCTGCTGCTGCGTGAACGCGTCGACGTACTGCATCTGCGCTCGCGGATGCCGGCCTGGATCGGCTATATTGCCTGGAAGAGTCTTCCCCCCGGCAAACGACCGGTGCTGGTCACCACCTTCCACGGATTTTATTCCGTCAACGCCTACAGCGCCATCATGACCAGAGGGCAGCAGATCGTCGCCACCTCGGAGAGTATCCGCAAACATATCAAGGAGAAGTACGGCATTGACGATGAGCGGATTACCCTGGTCTACCGCGGGGTGGAGGAGGATGTCTTCTCTCCGGATCGGGTTTCCGGGGAGCGGCTGGCCGCCCTGCGGAGCTCATGGGGACTGACCGGGGAATCCAGGCCGGTGATCATGCTGCCCGGCCGTTTCTCCCGGCTCAAGGGCCAGGATATCTTCATCAAAAGTCTGGAGCTCATCAAAGAGCATGATTTTCTTGCGGTGCTGGTGGGTGATACCGGAGAGAATCCCCCTTTCACCGAGCGGCTGCTGTCCCGGATCCACCGGGCCGGGCTGGAGGACAAGGTGAAGATGGTGGGCTACTGCACGGACATGCCCACGGCCCTGGCCCTGGCCGACATCGTCGTTTCCGCCACCTCCACCGAACCCGAGGCCTTTGGACGCACCATTGTCGAGGCCATGGCCATGGGCAAGCCGGTGATCGCCACCGCCCACGGCGGCAGTATGGAAACCGTGGTCCACGGCGAGACCGGTTGGCTGGTGCGGCCGCTGGATGCTGCCGACATGGCCGCCGCTCTCCGGGAGGCCCTGGAAAACCGGGAGCGCTGCCGTTGTTTCGGCTCGGCCGGCAGGAAACGGGTCCTGAAGAATTTTACCCTGGAAAACATGTGCGGCCGCACCGTTGATCTCTATCGGCAGCTGCTGGTCCGGCGGAGACCCGGACGGGTGGCGTTGCGGTCCGGTTTCTGAACCGGTGATGAAGACACTCCTCGCCCTGGGCGATTGCAACACTCTCGGCGTCGGTGACCTGCGGGACAACGCCTATCCGGAGCGGCTGGGAAGACAACTGGGCCGACTGGTGAAAAACCGCGGCTGGACCATGGCCACCACGCGTGAGGGGCTGAATCTCGCCCGGGACAATCTGCAACCGGATGTCGACATCCTCCTCATCCAGTACGGGCTGGTGGACTCCTATACCACTTTCAGGTACGCCCCTTATGTCCTCTACTATCCGGATAATCCCCTGCGCAAGCAGTATCGTTCCCTGGTGAAGAAGTACAGAAAGGTCTGCCGCCGCTGGGGACTGTATGAACGTTTCGGCAGCAGGGAGGTGGTGGGACCCCGGGAATATGAGGCGAATCTGGAGGCGATCATCCGGCTTGCAGGGAGCGCCCGGGTGGTCCTTGTCGAAACCGTTCCCCATCTGCGGCAGGAGCGTAATGCTAATATTCGGCGCTATAACGATATTCTCACGGATATCGCCGCCCGGAGGCCGAATGTGATCAAGGTGGATCTTTTCAACCTGTTTCTCACGGGGAAAGAGATGTATTACCTGGATGAAACCCACTGCAACGCCACCGGCCATGAGCTGATTGCCCGGCGGATTGCCGGGGCATTGTCATGAAGATCGTCCAGTTCATGGCCTCGGCCGGTTGGGGCGGGGCCGAGAGCGTCTTTGTGTCCCTGGCCGGTGAACTGGCGCGCCACCACGAGGTGTACGCCCTGCTGCTGCGCGACACCGTCTATGCGGAACGTTTTTCATCCCGGGTACGCCTCCGCACCCTGCGCTCACATCCTACCCGTTACAACCCCCTGCTTTCGCTGGAACTTGCCCGACTGCTCAGACGGATCCGTCCGGATATCGTCCACACCCATGCGGCCAAGGCTTCGGAACTGCTGCGTCCCATCTGCCGGTTGCTGGGTATTGCCCACCTGGGGACAAAGCATAACGCCAGGAAGGGAAGAATCTTCAACCGGATGAAATGGGTCACCGCGGTTTCCGCCGTGGCGGCCGATTCCATCAAACCCGCCGGCGGGAGCCGCCTTCACGTTATCGCCAACGGCATACGGCCGCAGACCCTGCCTCCCGTTTCCAGGCCGGACTGTTTCACCATGCTGGCCGTGGGGCGCCTGGACCGGATCAAGGGCTTTGATCTCCTGGTCGATCAGGTGCTGGATCTCCCCTTCTCGTTCCGGCTGCTGATCATCGGCGAGGGGCCTGAAAAGGATGCCCTGGAACAGCGGATCAGGCAGGGGGGAGGAGAAAAACGGATTACGCTTACCGGCTTCCGGGAGGATGTGCCGCTGTTGATGAAAAAGGCGCATCTGGTGGTGATCAGTTCCCGTTCCGAAGGCTTCAGCAATGTGCTGGTCGAGGCGCTCTTCTATGCCGATTGTCTGATATCGACGCCGGTGGGAGAGCCGGCGGCGATCCTGCCGCCGATGCTGCTCACCGACCGCCGCACCCTGGGCAGGAAAATCGCGGAGGTCCATGCCCGCTATGCCGAGTTCGCAGCCGCGTTTGCCCGCATCCGGCAACGCCACAGCGATAACTATTTGCTGCCGGATATCGCCCGCCGTTACGGGGAGCTGTATGGGCGGATGGTCGGCTGATGCATTCGGGGAAGAGTCAGAAGCGGCGTTTTTCAGGTGAGGAGAGCAGAACGCCGGAGAGAAAGGCGAAGTAATGGCCCTGGTGGGAGTCGAAGAGAAAGGAGTTTGCCAGGCAGCCCAGCGCCATGCTGAAAATCACCCCCTGCAGCAGCCACCGTTCCACCCCCTGCATATGAAGCGATGAATACCACTGGGCGATAAACAGGCCCAGAAAGGCCGCCATTCCCACAAGCCCCAGCTGGACGCCGATGAAGAGATATTCGTTGTGGGGGTTGTCCGTGGGCTTGACCCGGGCCTTCCTGATGAGCTCGTCATGGGTGAGGGCAAAGGAACCGGTGCCGTGGCCGAAAATCGGCTCCTGCCGGATGAGCTGCCAGGAGTCATACCACCAGTCCAGCCGTTGTCCCATGGAGGTCCGCGCCATACCCGGTCTGTAGGTACGGATTTCCGTGATCGCGGCCTGCATCCTGCCGGAAAAGGAGGGAGAGGTGGCAAAGACGCCGCCCACGGCCAGGGCAAAGAGAACCAGGGAGAGCAGGCCGGTCTTCCACGAGGCCCGCTGACGGATGAAGAGCAGTATGAGGAAGAGAAAGGTGATCATGCCGGTGCGACCCGGGGCGAAGTAAAGGATGTTGATCACCGTGGCGGCCAGCACGGCGGCCCAGAAGAGACGCCCCTTTCTCTCCCCGGTCTCGCAGAGGGCATGGGCTGCGCCAAAGGCCAGGATCGCCATGAAAAAGTTGTGGGTGATGTGGTAGACCAGGGAGTTGCCGTACCTGTCGGTGGGAAGCAGACCGGCGCTCATGCCGTAGGAGACCAGCAGCAGGGTGATGCAGCCGGCGGCAAAGGCGATGACGGCCCGCCGCCGGTCGCGGGGGTGACCGTTCATCAGGGAGATGACCAGGGGAATGTAGACCAGTTCCCGGTATTTTTTCAGGTTGTCGATGATCTCCTCCCAGCCGGCCGGTGAGTAGAACATGCCGATGAGAAAGAGAAGGAAGAGCAGGGAAGAGGCCTGGATTGCGGGGCTTGTGGTCAGCAGGTCCGGAAATTTTTTCAAATCACCGGAAAGCAGCCAGAAAAGGACGGAAAGGGCGGCAAACAGGCCCATAAAAGAGGTGGACAGCGGGATGAAAAAACAGGTGGCGATGATGCAGAAGCGGCCCGCCTGCTGCAGAAAGTCCACCACATTATGGGAAAGTTGAAGACGCATGATGCCCGTTTTTTTTCGTCCTGTCCCGGTCTGTTAGCCAAGAGGTACATTTATTATACCGCCGGGTTGCGAACCCGGTGAGTGGTTACAACGCTGTTAACGTGATCGGTTTGCCGATCAAGTATACTGCATGTTGTGTAATTTTTCATACTCGCCGTGTTCGGCCAGCAGAGATTCGTGGGTTCCCTCTTCGACGATTCCGCCGTCCTTGACCACGATGATGCGGTCGGCGTTTTTGATGGTGGAAAGGCGGTGGGCGATGATGAAGGTGGTGCGGTTTTTCATCAGGTTGTCCAGGGCCCGCTGCACCACGCGTTCCGATTCCGTATCCAGGGCCGAAGTGGCCTCGTCCAGGATGAGGATCGGCGCGTTTTTGAGAATGGCCCGGGCAATGGAAATTCGCTGTCTTTCTCCCCCCGAGAGCTTGACCCCGGACTCGCCGATCACCGTGTCGAATCCCCGGGGCAGCTCCCTGATAAAGTCCAGGGCATGGGCGGCGGCAGCCGCCTTTTCGATCTCTTCCAGGCTGTGGTCGGGCTTGCCGTAGGCGATATTGGCGGCCACGGTGTCGTTGAAGAGGATGGTCTGCTGGGTGACGATGGCAATCTGGTTTCGCAGCGATTCCAG
Source organism: uncultured Desulfobulbia bacterium (assembly GCA_964446115.1). Lineage (GTDB taxonomy): Bacteria > Desulfobacterota > Desulfobulbia > Desulfobulbales > Desulfobulbaceae > CAYUNE01. The sequence continues at coordinate 17,563 of CAYUNE010000024.1, forward strand.
GGTGACGTCCCGGATGTCGGTGCCGTCGATTTTCAGGCTGCCGCTTCGGATTTCGTAAAAACGGGGGATGAGGTTGGTGAGGGTGGTTTTGCCGCCGCCGCTGGGTCCGACGATGGCCAGGGCCTCGCCTGCCCGGACCAGCAGGTTGATGTTGTCCAGCACCTTGGCGCCGTTGTTGCCGTAGGCAAAGCAGACATTGCGGAATTCGATGGTGGAGCGGAAGGGGGGCAGGTCCCGGGCATCCGCTTTTTTCTCGATATCGGGCCGGGTATCCAGCAGGGTGAAGACCCGGGTGGCCGCCGCCATCCCCTGCTGGATGGTGGAGTTGACCTTGCTGACGCCCTTGATGGGATCATACACCATGATCAGGGCCACCAGGAAGGAGAAGAACTCACCCGGGGTCATGGTGCCGCGGATGACCTCGTTTCCGCCGAACCAGATGATCATGGCAATGCCGATTCCGCCGATGAGTTCCATAACCGGGTGCTGGAGGCAGCGGTAGCGGGCATCCTGCATGAGAATATCGAAAAGGGTGTTGACCTGTTTCGTGAAGCGTTTGCCTTCGTACTCCTCCATGTTGAAGGCCTTGACAATGTGGTTGCCGCCGATGGTCTCGTGGAGAATGTTTGATATGTTGGCGGTTTCTTCCTGGGTTCTTGTGCTTAGCCTGCGGAAGTATCGGCCGAATTTCACTATCGGGAAGACCGCGGCCGGCATGATGATAAAGGAGAGCAGGGCCAGGCGCCAGTTCATATAGAAGATGATGCCCAGGAGAATGATCACCTGGAAAAAATCGCGCAGGATGCCCACCAGGGCATTGGAAACGGCGCCCTGCATGAGGTTGACGTCGGAGATGACCCGGGAGATCAGCTCTCCGGTGGGAATGTTGTGGAAAAAGGAGAGCGACTGGGCGTGGATATGGTTGAAGATCCGGATTCGCAGGCTCTTGATGATGGACTGGCCGGTTCGCTCCAGCAGATACTGGTAGAGGTAGTAGAAGACTCCCTTGAAGAAGAAGACCAGGATGACGACAATGGGCAGCAGGTTGAGGAAGAGAACGTTTTTGTTGATGAAGATCTTGTCGAGGATATCCTTGACCAGATAGGTCTGCACTCCGCTGAAGGCGGCCACCAGGATCATGGAGACCGTGGCCAGCAGCATTTTCCCGCGGTAGGGATGGATAATCCCGTACAGCCGTGATAAAATTTCTTTATTTGACAAGGTAATATATGAAGTTATGCAACCGCTTTCCCGGTACCGATCACCGTGATGGCGCAGGAAGCGGCGACCAGGGTCCGTAACCGGATACCGGCGGGAAAATGGGTTGCCGATGGGCAGGACGGCCTGCGCTTCCGGTGTCGCTCCCCTGTGGCCGGGAGGCGGCTCAGCTGTTTTTGTGGGAGACTATAGCTGGTCGGCAGGCTTTAGGCAAATGGAAATGTCGCAGGTGTTCATCGAGTCGTTTTCAGGGACAAAGGAGGGGATACGCATATGATCGCCACGGTGTTGACCGCAGCGGTGAACGGGGTGGAGGGGCATATTGTCGAGGTGGAGGTGGACCTGGCCCAGGGGTTGCCCTTTTTTTCCACCGTGGGCCTGCCCGAGGGCGCTGTGCGGGAGAGCAAGGACCGGGTCAAGGCGGCCATCAAAAACTGCGGTTATGATTTTCCCGCCCGCCGCATCACGGTCAATCTGGCGCCTGCCGCGGTGCGTAAGGCAGGCGCCGGCTATGACCTGCCCATTGCCATCGGCATCCTGGCCGCCTCCGGTCTGTTCCAAATGGATGATTGCCGGCAACAGCTGGTGGTGGGGGAACTTTCCCTGGACGGAACGGTGCGACCGGTACGGGGTATTTTGCCCATGGCGCTGGCGGCCCGGGACTCGGAGGCGGTGGAACGTTTTTTCGTGCCCGCCGCCAATGCCGGTGAGGCCGCGGTGGTTGAGGGAATCGATATCGTCGGTGTGGAAAGCCTCAGCCATCTGGTGGAGATTTTATGCCGGATCAGGAAACCCCGCATAACCCGGGTGGAGATCGACGAACTATTTCAACGATCCCGCAGCGGCGGGGTTGATCTTGCCGAAGTCAGGGGGCAGGAGCATGCCAAGCGTGCCCTGGAGATTGGAGCTGCCGGCGGCCACAATATTCTGCTCTCCGGAGTTCCCGGCACCGGCAAGACCATGCTGGCCCGGCGACTGGGCACCATCCTTCCGGATCTCGGCCTGGAAGAGGCCCTGGAAACCACCAAGATCTACTCCACCACCGGTCTGCTGCCGGAGGATACGCCGCTCATGGTCAGCCGTCCCTTCCGGGCCCCCCATCACACCATCTCCGATGCCGGCCTCATCGGCGGCGGGCAGACACCCCGGCCCGGCGAGGTCTCCCTGGCCCACAACGGCGTGCTCTTTCTGGATGAACTGCCGGAGTTCAGGAAGCATGTGCTCGAGGTGATGCGCCAGCCCCTGGAAGACGGTATCGTTACCATTGCCCGCGCCGCCAATACCTTGCAGTTCCCCGCCCGTTTCATGCTGGTTGCCGCCATGAACCCCTGCCCCTGCGGCTACATGGGAGATTTCAAGCGCCCGTGCAGCTGCAGCCCCGCGCAGATCCGGCGCTACCGCAGCCGGCTTTCCGGGCCGCTTCTGGACAGGATCGATCTCCATGTTGAGGTGCCGCCGGTGCGGGTGGAGGAGCTGGAGGAGACCGCAGAGGGAGAGAGTTCCGCGGTTGTGCGGCGGCGGGTCAACCGCGCCCGCCTCATCCAGCGGCGACGGTTCGACTCCCTCGGGGGCGTATTCTGCAACGCCGGTATGGGGGCCCGCCTTGTGCGGGAATACTGTTTGGTGGGCGGCGAGTCCTCCCGCCTCCTGCGCCGGGCCGTGGAGCAGTTGGGCCTGTCGGCACGGGCCTACACCCGGATTCTCAAGATCGCCCGCACCATCGCCGATCTCGACGACTCCCCCGACATCGCCACTCCCCATATCGCCGAGGCCATCCAGTACCGCCGCATGCAGTATGGAGATCAGTGACAATTCGGTGCCTGTGATCGGTTATGAAAAGGGGAAAAACAGAGGGGAAGGAGGAAGGGAAAAACTGGCTGGGGGACAGGGATTCGAACCCCGATAGGCAGAGTCAGAGTCTGCTGTCTTGCCATTAGACCATCCCCCAGCAAAATGCCGTCAACCGGCATGTTGCAAAATAGAGATTGCCGGAAGCGATGTCAAGGAAAA
>CAYUNE010000025.1:0-52036 GCA_964446115.1 uncultured Desulfobulbia bacterium
ATCTTAAGCCTCAATCACCGACAAGACTTACGCCTGAACCGGGATCGGACTCTCTCTTTTACTACTAATTACTACTTCTTTGGCCCGCTCGTTTGCTGTTTAGTTTTCAATGATCAAATCAACTCCCTCAAGACCGTAAAACGGAACAAGTGAGAGCGCGTACCCGGAGGGCACCAAAAAATAATTTTAATCTTTTCCCTGTCCGTTGTCAAGTAAAATAGCAAGACGGGGAAAGGTAAATTATTTCCACAAACTAATTATAATAGAAAATATTTGGCTCTATGTCAAACAGAAAATTTCAGCTGAGCTTATTTTCTGCAGACCCAGGTGATGACTGAAGAGGGTGGAGGGCTTGACAATAATCACCGCTTTCGAATGGAAGTTTCCAGACATGGGGAATGTGGCCCCTATCAGGTTTCATTTATCCAGGCTGCAAGGGTATCGACGATTTTTTTTGCCTGTGCCGGACTGGAAATATTGAATTTTGATTTCGGAATATATTGACCGTTGCGCTTTTGGTATCGCCTGATTGAGTATTTGTCCGGACCAAATTCCTGTTTTGATCGGTTAAATTGTTGGAATCTAAATAAAATAGTTGTCCAGGCCCCCTTTGACAGTATTTCTTTATCAAGTTCTTTGACAAGGATTACCCCATCTTCCTCATAGTGTACGGTCAGATCATTGACATCACTGCTCATAGTTATTTCACCACGTTGATGCACGGTTATCGTTGGGCAACCGGACGCAGGACAGCAAAGCCTTCCGTCATCATCCTGGCCTAGGCATGATCAATACGCTAACCCGGGATGCCGAGGAAAATCTCCGTCGTCCTGTAACCGGTTATAATTACATATCTTTACCAGATGCAGTTGCCTGCTCCGTGAGTAGTTGCATTGTTGGTGCCGATATCGCTGTTTTTGCCGGCGACAGGGTCTTTCATCCGTTTAGGAGAGAAAGAATATGTAACCCATCACCGGCAGAACTTCAACAGTTCGTACTGCCATACTACATGGTCGTGTTGATAATGCCGCTGTTTTTGCGGATGATTTTTTGCAGGATTTCAGGGACGGGTTCGCGTACGCCGGTATGAAAACGGCTTTTTTCGAGAGTAAAGAGATCCAGCTGCCGGCGCAGCTTTTCCCGTAGCCCTGCAAGAAAATGAGCTTTTTCTCTGTCCTCGCAATAAAAATGAATTTCAAGCTCGGTGCGGAGCTGTTGTATTTCTATCCGGAGACTGCCCAGTCCTTTCATTTTGAGATGAAGAGAATATGTCCACCGGGACTCTGCCGCATCACTGTTTTTTTCTTTTTTTTCTTTGTCGACGATAAGATAGCCCTGATCAAGGAAAGGCAATGGCAGGGGAGCGAAGAACTGTTCTTCCTGCTCGAATTTTATCCCCAGGAGTTGAAACAGATCCAGTGTTTGCAGGAGGTGGTTGATTCTGTTTCCGGCCGAATCCCCTTCGTGGGGGAGTCGGGCCGCCTCCGGCAGACTGTTGCGGATGAGGGCCGCTTCCCCTTTCCGGGGGGCATTTCCCTGACTGCCGACATGTCGCCTCAGGCCCATGATCATCGCCTTGAGCTGTTCTCCGCTCTTCTCTTTACTGTTGATGATCTGGTCCGGTTGGCTGAATTGTTCAAACAGCCGGCGTGTTTCCGGAGTAAGTCGATTGTCGTCTGTCGTGTGCTGCGAAATTGCCCGGAGAGCCTGTTGTAAATTCAGAGGCCGGCTGAGCAGGTGGATGGATCGGCCGATATGCCGGGTCAGAGGGTCGGATACAACCTGCAGTTTAAGACGTGGAGCAACGGAGGTGACCTGCAGGTTGAGGCGGCTGCCGATCTGTAGAGGTTGTCGTGATTCCGCCAGGAAACGGTATTTGCCGACATCCAGCACAAACCGCCCGTCATCCTGGCGACTGCTGATGAGGGCCTGGAAAAGGCGTCCGGTCTGAAAGAATGGGTGGCGTCCCGGATCGGTGTTCTGTTCCGTGCCGGTCGCGGCCTGGTTGACGGCTCCGACAGCGGTTAGCCGGGCGGGATTCCAGGAGACCGGCATGTCGTCACTCTATGCGGATCTTGTTCCTGAGTTGTCGCCGTTGTTCCTGGAGGCAGAAAGAGATGATCGTATCCCGGGTTTTACTGCCGATCTTTTCAAAGTGAAAGGCGGCGCGGAAACGATTTTTGCCAAGTCGACGACATCTGATCAGCCGGGCCACACTCAATAGCGGCGCAGTCTGGGTGGGGAGGCTCAGCTCGAGCCGTATATTTACCGGATGTGCAGGCTCATCGGGAAATACCGCAAGGATACCGCCACCGCTGATATCCACTGTTTCTCCGGCGAGACTCCATGACTGCTGCTCTTTCTCCTCGGGTGCCGGTTCATAGGAGGCGCGGATGGAGGTACGAAATGCGACCCGGAAATACTCTCTCAGTAATTCGGGGCGGATGGTTTCGGTGCCCACCACCCTCAGGGTACGGTCATCTTCGATATCCTCGATACGGGCATTGAGCGTCAGTGATGTGTTGTCCTGTTTGACGGAAAGGGGAAAAAGCGACTGGGGATCCAGTAGATCCGTCGGCAGGGTATTGGGCGGAAAGATGAGCCGAAATTGCGGTGACTGCACTTTTTGAAAGACGCAGTTCAGTCTTTTCGAGTCCCCTGTTCTGGTCGGCAGCGAGGTCAGGGCCGAGGAGCTGTCTTGGAGGTTATCGATTAGCTGGGTAAGAGACGGTACGGTCATGTCTTTTCGTTGACACCGTTGACCCGTACCTTCAGGCGCAGGTGTTTTCTCTGGATTTCAAAGCAGCAGCCGACAATTCTGTCTCTGTCCTCCTGGGAGATCGAATCAAAGTGGAAGGCGATATGATACTGCTCGTCACTGATTTTTTTTATCCGGACCACATGGGCGATGGTATTGACCACATAGAGTTCCGTTGTCGGCAGGACCAGTTCAAGGCGGATCTGTTGATTTTTCTGTATCGGCTGTCGAAACGAGGCCAACAGGCCGCAGCCGCTGACGTCGACCGTTTCTCCGGTCAGACGCCATGTCCCATCCCCATCGTCGGCGATTTCCTCCGGAAGAATCGAGGACGCCACCAGCGGCGTGTTGACATCGACCCGGAAGTAATTTCGCAGCTGTTTATGATTGATGGATTTATCGGCAACAAAGCGGATAATCCGGTTTTGCTCGATTGCCTCAATATCGGCGATGAGCGACACGGCCTGACCGGCGCGGTCAATCAGGAGAGCACATTTTTTCCGGGGATCGACCGAGGCGAGCTGCCCGTTGTTTTCAGGGAAGAGCAGGGAGAACTGTGGCGGATCGTTGGTCTGGTAGACGCCGCAGAGTCTGATCTTCTGATCACTGTCAACCATGGGCAGAGCGACGCGAACGGTTTGATCGTCGCGCAGGGAGTTCAGGATTTCCGTAACAGAGTTCAACGTATTGTCTCGTTGTTAAATGAATTGATCAAGCCGATAGCCTAAGCTGTGTTTTTTCAGCTGTCCTTTCTTTCAATCTTGCCAGAAGACAGAGAGAAAATCAAATAATGCCCCAAGGAAAAGAGCCTCAGACAGCCACCTGGCAGGCGATTTCAGCCGACGTACAGGATTCCGACGGTTGATCACAGACCCCGGTCTCCGGTTCCTCCGGTACGTATGCGGCCAGCTCTTCCAGCAGGGAGCCGACCATGTTCAGCGAGTATATGCTGTTACACCTGTCGCTCCTGATGATTTCTTCCATGATCAGGGAAATGTGTTTTATGAGACGATGGGAAGTGTCGCTGTCGGGAATTTTCCGACAGCATGACCTGAATTCGAGCAAAACAGCAATGGAGTTGAGAAGATTTTCTTCCTTGGCTTCCTGATCGTCTATGGCGAACGCCAGCTTGGCCTGTCTGATAAACTGGATGGCCGCTTCCAGGAGATTGATGAGCAGTCCGGTTTCCGGAGAGTCCGTTGTGATGATATGGATCGCACTGTGGTCTTTCATGGAAATCATCATCGTCTCTTGATGAATATGGGCGGCATAAAGACTTTTCCCAATCCCCAATGGGATGCGTTGCCCGTCACTGGTTCGGGAATTTTTCTTTTCTCTTCTCATGTATCGGTATCCGGGGAGGGGTTCTTTAGGAAAGAGCCGTTAAGGAATGTTCTTTTTTTCCTTTTTCCCGAAATCCCGGTAAACGCTCACGGGCGCCGCATCTTCCCACAGAGGTTTTTCCGTTATGCCTGCCGCCGGAACGGTGCCGGGAAGGGCGGAGTTACTGGATACGGTTGAGAGTTCCAGTTCCGCCATTCTTTCCGTTGTGCAGTTGATAGCCGGAGAGGCTGCGGCGTCCGTGGCGGATGGCCTTGAGTTCCGCCTGCGATACCGACATTTTGTCATAAATAATCGGTGAGATAAAGTTATTATGCTGGACGATTTCCTCCATCAGCCTGATGCGCTCGTGGAAAAGAGGATTGTTGCGTATGTCGTCCTTTTCTTTTTGAAGATGCCCCATGAGCTCCTGATCGACCCGGCGGACATCCTGCTGCATGGCCTGAATTGACTCGGCCAACCGGGTGAGTTCTTCGGGATCCACTTCATCGAGAAGAGGGCCGATCTCTTTGGTTTTATCCAATAGATTTCTGTAATATGACACGGATTTTTCGAGCAATCTGTCAACTGTTTCCATGGGAATATATCCTGGGAGAGTTCAGTTACACACAGGCGGCCATGATGTGGGCTTTGGCCATGACGCGGCATATCCTGTGAACGGTTATCCGGTTTGGTTGCCTTACATGGCAGCCTACAGAGAAATGGAAAGCGGTTGAGAGGGTAAGCGTTGCGCTGTCACCGGGATGTTTTCCGCCTCCTTTTTCATTCTGATCGCCTCCACCCATGTTTCCCGCAATCCGGAGAGCAGATCTTCCACAACAGCCAGGGGGCCGGAATCGTTGGCGGTGTTTCCCCGGTTGAGTTCACGGATCATGTAGTTGTAAAGGGCATCGAGATCGGCGGCAATCCGGCCGCCGATTTTATGATCCAGGGTTGCCGCAAGTTCGGAAATAATGGCCACTGCCCGGTTGACGGCATAGTTTCGACGCTCAATATCGCCTTTGTCGATTGCCGCGGCAGCCTGTACCGTAAACCGGATAGCCCCGTCATAAAACATGAGAAGAAGCTGCTCGGGCGATGCGGTGGCGATCTGGTTCTGCAGGTAACTGTTACTGTGCATATTCATCGATTTTTTTCCTCCTGGAATATCGGACTCCTTGATGGTCGGCTGCGCAATAGCGCCTGATGGCTGCCGCCATAATGAGACGGGATAGTTCGTGCGGTTCTGCGTCCGGTCAAATGGCGGCTGGTTCTATTTTTTGGATGACATGCTGCTGATCATGCTCATCTGCTGGGACACATAGCTGCCGGTCGCATTCAGCGAGCTGACCAGTTCCTCCATGGCCTTGAATTTCATGCGCAGGGTTTTTTCCCGCTGTTCAAGGCGCATCTCCATGGTTTCGATATTGGATTCTATGCGGCGTATGTTGCTGTCGGTGCTCGCCTTGCGGGAGGCATAAATCCCCTGCCGGGAGTCGGTAATTCCCTCAAGATAAGTTTTGAATCGCTGGGTAATGCCTTCGACTCCATCCTCTCCGAGAAAGAGTTTTTCCACGCTGTCGAGGTTGTCGGCAATGGCCTCCTGCAGTTTGCTGCCTTCGATGGAAACGGTGCCGTCATCCTTGTTGGTCTTGAATCCCAGATCGACCAGGTTGTGATAATCACCGCTGCCGCCGATGGTGGTGACCAGCATGTTCTGCAATCGACGTTTGGTGGACTGCAGGCCGGAGTCCCGCCCCCAGCTGGTGTCGGACTGCTCATCGACAAACCGTACAATGTCGTTGTAGGCGCTGACGAATGCATCGATTTTCTTGCTGATTCCCTCCTGATCAATCTCGACGCCAAAGGGTGTGCTTTCACCGGTTTCATTTTCCTTGAGTAGGGTCAGGGTAACCCCGGGAATGGCGTTAGTGATCGTGTTGTTGTCACTGACGATATCGATACCGTCAACTACGATGTTGGCCTGTTGGGCAGGTTGGGCATTGCTAAAGGCAAGGTCGATACCGTCGCCGGCAACTCCATTGGCAGATGCGGTAAAGGTGGTGGCCGCATCTTTGCCGGTCAGCACGATACGATAGCCTTCCTGGCTGCCGTCATTGATGAGAGCGGCATTGATGCCGGTGCCGTTATCCCCTTCGTTGGCCGCGTTGATCTTGTCGACTATATCCGCCAGCGAATCACCCTCCTCGATGGCGATATCGGTACCGTTGATGGTCACGGTTCCGGCCGTAAACGAGGTCTCCGATGGATCGGCATAGCCGTTACTCACATCTTTTTGCAGCTGGGCAAGGTGACGGACCTCGATCTGATAACTTCCCGGAGCGGCATTTCCCGAGGCTGATACCGAAAAGTATTCCTCGGATCCGGATGTTGCCGAATAGGAACGCAGTTCCCTGCTTGTATCCATTTCCTCCATTGCCTTGAGCAGTCCCTTGAGTTTTCCTTCGAACTCGGAAAAGGCCTTGACCCGGCTGTTGAGATAGGCCTTGTCTTTTTGCAACCGTTCAATGGGTTTGCGCTCAAGGGCCATGAGTTCCTTGACGATGGAGTTGGTATCAAGTCCTGTGGCCAGTCCGCCAAATGTGATTGAAGACATTGTCCGCTCCTTTCCCGGTGATGAATTTTCGGCTGGAAGCTTCCCTCCTGCCGGACTTTCAAGAGATGCCCAAGGTATTACTCGGTATGTTGTCGACGTGCCTGAAGATATTTTTTCGCTTTCCATTCCCGCATGGGAATGTTTTGTACCCGGGTAAATCAGCTCCTGGTTTCAATGAAATTTCCACGCAGATCGGCCAGAGCGGCACGGACTCCGAGGATTTCCTCCGAAGGAATCCGGCGGGTTATCTCGCCGGTTTTCTGATCCACCAGATTGATGACGATTTCATTGTTTGCCTCGTTGAGTTCGAAGCGGATTTTGAAAATACCTTCCTGGGCAAGTTCCTTGATGTTTTTCACCACTGTTTCCGCCTGCAGTTTTTTGTCCGCAGGCACATTGCCGGAAGCGGATCTGCGAGCGGTTTCGCCGTGCTGAATCTGTTCTTCCTTCATGGGTTCCGACCCGAGGCCCGAAAGTGGTTTGCCCCCGACCGAAACCGTGGAAAGTTGTTCTACATTCATTGGATCCTCCGTTTCGTCGGTTAGTTCAAGGGAAGGCCGGGGGAGGGCGGACCCTCCCCCCGTGAAAGGTTAATGGTTAACCGAGCAGGCTCAGGGCCAGCTGCGGAGACTGGTTTGCCTGGGCAAGAACCGATACCCCGGCCTGTTGCAGGATATTGTTCTTGGTCATTGAGGAGGTTTCCTGCGCAATATCGGCATCCAGGATACGGGATCGTGAAGCCGAGATATTCTCGGAAACATTACTCAGGTTGGCAATGGTCGATTCCAGTCTGTTCATTACTGCTCCCAGGTTACCCCGCAGGGTATCGACCCTGGAGATGGCCTCATCGATGGCGCTAATGGAGCTGTTGGCGTGCGAGCGGGTGGACACGGTCAGGGTGCCTATGCTGAGCGCACCCGTGGTGGCTGCCCCGATTTCCAGGCTGATCACCTGATTGGCATTGGCTCCCACCTGGAACACCGCTGCCGAGGTGTTTGAAAAACCACCGGACAACAAGGTCTGATTGTTGAACGAGGTGGTTGTGGCAATACGATCTATCTCAGCGGACAACTGCTGAAATTCGGCATTGATCGAAGAGCGGTCAGCCTCGGTGTTGGTGTCGTTTGCCGCCTGCACGGACAACTCCCGCATGCGCTGCAGCAGGTTGCCGGTTTCCTGCAGGGCGCCTTCCGCGGTCTGGGCCATGGAAATACCGTCGTTGGAATTTCTTACCGCCTGATTGAGACCCCGGATCTGGGATGTCATGCGGTCGGAAATGGCCAGACCGGCGGCATCATCCTTGGCGCTGTTGATGCGCATGCCGGATGAGAGCCGCTGCATGGACTTGTGCAACGCACTCTGGGAAGATGTCAGATTCCGTTGGGCGTTGAGAGCTGCGACATTGGTGTTGATAACAAGTGCCATAGTACAATTCCTCCTTGAAAGAGTTGAGGGCTTCCTTGCCCCGTTAAATCAGTCTTGTCCGCTCTGGAAGCGGTCTTGACCGATATGTTGCTATTCACCTCCTTTTTTTCAATTTATCCGGATATCAGCATGGGCGGAGTATTCACCATCCATGCCGTTTCCCGTACATTTGAACATTTTTCAAGGCGCCCGAAGGCGCCCGGAAACAGTATCCTGATTACCTATCCCAGCAGGCTCAGTGCCAGCTGCGGCGTCTGATTGGCCTGGGTGAGAACGGATACGCCGGCCTGCTGCAGGATATTGTTCTTGGTCATAGCCGAGGTTTCGTGGGCAATATCGGCGTCGATGATGCGCGAGCGGGAGGCGGTGATGTTCTCGGCCACATTGCTCAGGTTGGAGATGGTGGATTCGAGCCTGTTCATCACCGCGCCCAGGTCGCCGCGCAGAACATCCACCCGTGAAATAGCCTGGTCAAGGGCGGTGATGGAGCTGTTGGCGTGCGACCGGGTGGATACCGTCAAGGTGTTGATGCTGAGGGCATTCGTGGTTGCAGCGCCGATATCGAGGCTGATCACCTGGTTGGCATTGGCTCCCACATGGAACAGTGCGGCAGAAGTGTTGGAGAATCCACCGGATAACAGGGTCTGGTTGTTGAACGAGGTGGTGTTGGCGATCCGATCGATTTCCGCTGCCAGCTGCTGAAATTCGGCATTGATTGAGGAGCGGTCGGCCGCAGTGTTGGTGTCGTTTGCCGCCTGCACGGAGAGCTCCCGCATGCGCTGCAACAGGTTGCCGGTTTCCTGCAGGGCGCCTTCCGCGGTCTGGGCCATGGAGATGCCGTCGTTGGCATTCCGGGTCGCCTGGTTGAGACCGCGGATCTGCGAAGTCATGCGGTCGGAAATGGCCAGACCGGCGGCATCGTCCTTGGCGCTGTTGATCCGCAGGCCGGATGAGAGCCTCTGCATGGATTTGTGCAGGGCGCGCTGGGAGTGGGAGAGGTTTCGCTGGGCGTTGAGAGACGCAACATTGGTGTTGATGACTAAAGCCATGATCTATTCCTCCGTGAATAGTGTATCGGGCATCCTTGCCCGGTTGATGGAAAGCGGGATCAAGCCGCAAACAGCGCAGTTATCCTGCAGCCGACAGCGACACTGATCCTGCGGGGTTAAGAGAAAACATCTCGTCTGTATATACACCCCATCCACGGTCGAAAAAGGCCTCCATGGATGGGGAGCGATTACCTGTCAGGGTGCTGCTGGTCAGCTTGGAGCGCTACCGATTATCCCAGCAGGCTCAGTGCCAGCTGCGGCGTCTGATTGGCCTGGGTAAGAACGGAAACGCCGGCCTGCTGCAGGATGTTGTTTTTGGTCATAGCCGAGGTTTCGTGGGCAATATCGGCGTCAACGATGCGCGAGCGTGAGGCGGTGATGTTTTCGGCCACATTGCTCAGGTTGGAGATGGTGGCCTCAAGCCTGTTCATCACCGCACCCAGGTCGCCGCGCAGGACATCGACTCTGGAGATGGCCTGGTCAAGGGCGGTGATGGAGCTGTTGGCATGCGACCGGGTGGATACCGTCAGAGTGCCGATGCTGAGAGCGCCTGTCGTCGCGGCGCCGATATCAAGGCTGATCACCTGGTTGGCGTTGGCTCCCACATGGAAGACCGCTGCCGAGGTGTTGGAGAATCCACCGGACAGGAGAGTCTGATTGTTGAAAGAGGTGGTGTTGGCGATTCGATCGATTTCCGCTGCCAGCTGCTGGAATTCGGCATTGATCGAAGAACGGTCGGCCTGGGTGTTGGTGTCGTTTGCCGCCTGGACGGAGAGCTCCCGCATGCGCTGCAGCAGGTTACCGGTTTCCTGCAGGGCACCTTCCGCGGTCTGGGCCATGGAAATGCCGTCATTGGCATTTCTGGCCGCTTGGTTGAGACCGCGGATCTGGGAAGTCATGCGGTCGGAAATGGCCAGACCGGCGGCATCATCTTTGGCGCTGTTGATCCGCAGACCGGATGAGAGCCGCTGCATGGATCTGTTGAGGGCGTGCTGTGAATGAGAGAGATTTCTTTGAGCGTTAAGTGCGGCAACGTTGGTGTTGATTACTAAAGCCATGATTTATTCCTCCATGAATTGTGAAATATGGGCATCCTTGCCCTTTTGATTTGTTCACTTATCTGTGAGTTTGCATTTGTTTTTTTTTGTCAATCTTCAGTCTGTTCTCCTTTTGAATACCCCCTTTTCTTGTTGGTCTGTTCTCTGTTGTTTTCTTCTCTGTTACATACCCTTTCGACCCCCGGTGGATTTCCCTTTAGGGAAAAAGGAAAAATATAAAAAAAAATGGCCGGCATGTTTCCATGCCGGCCATCTCCCTGCTGGTGAGAAAAGAAAAAAGGCAAACCCCCATGAGCAGTTACAGCCAAGAGGTACATTTATGGCGCCGGGTTGCGCCCCTGTGAGTGGTTACGAAAAAAAGTTATCCCTGAAGCAGCTGCAGGGCCAGCTGCGGCGTCTGGTTGGCCTGGGTAAGAACGGAAACACCGGCCTGTTGCAGAATATTTGCCTTGGTCATGGCCGCGGTTTCCTGGGCGATGTCTGCATCAAGAATCCGTGACTTCGATGCCATGAGGTTTTCAGCCACATTGTTAAGGTTGGCAATCGTTGAAATCAGCCGGTTCTGGGCAGCACCGAGATCGCCGCGCATGACGTCGATATCGGAGATCGCCGCATCGATAATCGTGATTGCACTGTTGGCATTTGCCCGGGCGCTGATGTTCTGGGTATTGAGCATCCCGGTGGAGTTGCCGAGCACACCGCCGGAGGCACCGGCAATGGTTAAACTGATGACCTGGTCGGCCTCGGCTCCCACGTGAAAGATGAATGCGTTGCTGGCGTATGAACCGGTGAGGATGGTCTTGCCGTTAAAGGCGGTGGTGATGGCGATGCGGTCGATTTCCTCCTTGAGGCTTTGAAACTCCGCATCAAGCGAGGCGCGGTCTTCGGCAGTATTGGTGTCGTTGGCGGACTGGACGGCCAGCTCCCGCATCCTCTGGAGCATGTTGGTCGTTTCCTGCAGGGCCCCTTCAGCGGTCTGCGACAGCGAGATGCCGTCGTTGGCATTTCTGGCCGCCTGGTTGAGGCCGCGGATCTGGGAAGTCATGCGGTCGGAAATGGCCAGACCGGCGGCATCGTCCTTGGCGCTGTTGATCCGCAGCCCGGATGAGAGCCGCTGCAGAGCCTGGGCAAGTTTTTGCTGGGTCTTTCCGAGGTTGCGCTGAGCATTGAGTGAAGCAACATTGGTATTGATAACGAGTGCCATGATACAATTCCTCCTGGAATACCTGTGCAAGGTATCGGGTTCAAGCCCATTTCAAAAACGGTTCTCTCCTGTTCTTGAAAGGAATTTTTCAGATGCCGTTACCGCACTGTCTGCTCAAAGTGATTTTCTCTCATAAAGTGGATCACGCCATATGTCTATATCGGTGCGGTCGATAATTAAGTTTAGCACAAAATTGACTTTGAATATATCAACTGATACCCTTTTATGAAGAAAGACAAAAAGGAGCAGGTATGACGGAGAAAATTCTGGTCACCGGTGCGGACGGATTCATCGGTTCCCATCTGGCGGAGGCTTTGGTCAGGGAAGGCTATGCGGTTCGTGCCTTTGTGCTGTACAACTCGTTCAACTCCTGGGGATGGCTGGACTCATCGCCGGCGGAGATCAGGTCGGAACTGGATGTTTTTGCCGGAGATATCCGCGATCCTTTCGGCGTGCGCGAGGCGGTTCGCGGCTGTGATGTAATCCTGCACCTGGCAGCGCTCATCGCCATTCCCTATTCCTATCATTCCCCCGCCACCTATGTGGCCACCAATGTCACCGGTACCCTGAATATCGTCCAGGCGGCCCGGGATGAAGGAGTGAGCAAGGTGGTCCATACCTCCACCAGTGAAGTCTACGGCACCGCCCGTTTCGTCCCCATCACCGAGGAGCATCCCCTCCAGGGACAATCCCCCTATTCGGCCAGC
The DNA here is from genome assembly GCA_964446115.1 of uncultured Desulfobulbia bacterium. GTDB lineage: Bacteria > Desulfobacterota > Desulfobulbia > Desulfobulbales > Desulfobulbaceae > CAYUNE01. The sequence goes on from CAYUNE010000025.1 coordinate 12,139, forward strand.
AAGATCGGGGCGGACCAGATCGCCATGTCCTATTTTCACAGTTTCGACCTGCCGGTGGCGGTGATCAGGCCGTTCAATACTTACGGACCCCGTCAGTCGGCCCGTGCGGTTATTCCCACGGTAATCACCCAGATTGCCGGCGGCCGGCGGCTGATCGAGCTCGGGTCTCTGCACCCCACCCGGGATTTCAACTATGTGGACGATACGGTGCGCGGTTTTATCAGCATTATGAAATCGGAGCGGGCCGTGGGAGAGGTGCTCAATGTGGGCAGCAATTTTGAAATCTCCATTGGCGAAACGGTGGAGCTGATTGCCGAGGTCATGGAAACGGAAATCAGCATAAAGACCGATGAAGACCGCCTGCGACCGGCCAAGAGCGAGGTGGAAAGACTAATGGCCGATAACACCAAGGTGAAAAAACTGACGGGATGGCAGCCCGAATATGGGGGCAGACAGGGTTTTGCCCGCGGCCTGAAAAAAACGGTCCGCTGGTTCACCGATGGTGACAATCTGAAAAAATACAAGGCAGATATCTATAACCTTTAGGATCGAACCAGAGTGTCGATGACCGCCCCTTCTCACTGTTCAGACTCCCTGTACGGGGAACTTGCCGATTTTATCCGTCGCCTCTATGGCCGGCCGGAGGGGGGCATCCCCCTGCACGCCCCGGTTTTTTCAGGGCGGGAGAGGGAGCTGCTCATGGACTGTATCGATTCCACCTATGTCTCTTCCGTCGGCGCCCATGTGGACCGACTGGAAGAGATGATCTGCGAGCTCACCGGAGCGGGCTATTGCACCGCCGTGGTCAACGGCACCGCGGCTCTGCATCTTGCCCTGCTGATTGCCGGGGTACGGCCCGGGGACGAGGTCATCACCCAGCCGCTTTCCTTTGTCGCCACCGCCAACGCCATTGCCTACTGCAATGCGCGTCCCGTTTTTCTTGATGTGGAGGAGCGCACCCTGGGATTGAGCCCGGAGGCGGTTGCCTCCTTTTTACAGGAGCAGAGTGAGACAAGGGCGGGGGAGTGCTTCAACAGAAAGAGCGGCCGGCGGATCGCGGCCTGTGTTCCAATGCACACCTTCGGGCATCCGTGCCGTGTGGATGAACTGCTGGAGGTTTGCCGATCATATGGTATCCCGCTGATCGAAGACGCTGCCGAATCCCTGGGCAGCCGTTACCGCGGCAGACACACGGGAACCTTCGGGTTGGCAGGCATTTTCAGTTTCAACGGCAACAAGATCATAACCGGCGGCGGCGGCGGGGCGATCATCACCTCCCAGGCCGATTTTGCCCGGCGGGCGAAATTTCTCTCCACCACAGCCAAGGTCGACAATCTTTTTTTTGATCATAGCGAGATCGGCTATAATTACCGCATGCCCAATATCAACGCCGCCCTTGTCTGTGCCCAGCTGGAGCAGCTCGATTTTTTTCTTAAGGAAAAAAGACGCATTGCCGCCTCCTATGGGGAGTATCTGCAACATTCCGCCGTGAAGTTTATTTCCGAGCCCCGGCATGCCCGTTCCAACTACTGGCTCAATGCCGTCCTTTTACCGGATCGTGCGGAGCGGGACGGTTTTTTGCGGCTGACCAATGAACGACATATCTGCACCAGGCCGGCCTGGAAACTCCTCAACACCCTGCCCATGTATGCAACCTGTCTCACCGATGGTCTGCAGACGGCAACGCAGCTTGCCACCCGACTCGTCAACCTGCCAAGCGGCGTGCGCCGATGAAAGAGATCGTCCTTGTCGGCGGCGGCGGTCACTGCAGGTCCTGTATCGACTTAATCGAGCAGACCGGGGAATATGTTATCGCCGGCATCATTGATCTGCCCCCAAAACTGGGAAAGAGGGTTCTGGGCTATCCGGTGATCGGTACAGATGATGATATTCCCCGCCTGGCCGGGGAATATTCCGCCTTTCTCGTTACCGCCGGACAGATCCGCAGTCCGGATTTACGGCGACGTCTCTTTTCCCTGATCACCGAAGCCGGTGCCGGTTGCGAAGCGATCGTGTCACCCCATGCTCATGTGTCCCGCCATGCAAGGATCGGGGCGGGCAGCGTGGTGTTGCACGGAGCAATCGTCAATGCCGGGGCCGTGGTCGGCCGCAATACCATTATCAACTCCCGGGCCCTGGTGGAACACGATGCCGCAATCGGCGATCACTGCCACGTTGCCACCGGCGCTCTCATCAACGGCGGGGTGAAGATTGGTGACAACACCTTTTGGGGCAGCGGCTCGGTGGCCAGGGAGTATATCAGGGTGGGGGAGGCCTGTGTTATCGGTGCCAATATCTTCGTGCGACAAGATGTTCCCGCGAAAACGATCCTGCGGTGACGGATGAGGGAAAATGAACCGGGTCTATATCATCGCCGAGGCCGGAGTCAACCATAACGGCTCCCTCAAACGGGCAAGGGAACTCGTTATTGCCGCCGCCGCAGCCGGGGCCGATGCCGTCAAGTTTCAAACCTTCAGGGCACGAAACCTGGTCTGTGGAGATGCCGCCAAGGCGGCCTATCAGAAGAGAAACACCGATTGCCGGGAGTCACAGTTTGATATGTTGCGGAGGCTGGAACTGGATGAGGATGCCCATAAAGAGCTGCTCTCCTGTTGCCGGCGGGAAAAGATCCACTTCCTTTCCGCTGCCTTTGATTTTCCCAGCATTGACCTTCTCCACAGACTCGGCCTGGAGACCTGGAAAATTCCATCCGGTGAAATCACCAACCTGCCCTACCTGCGGCGGGTGGGTTCCCTGGCAAGGCGGGTGATTCTCTCAAGCGGCATGGCCCATCTCCATGAGATCGAAGAGGCCATTGGGGTGTTGACCGGTAGCGGTACGGCCCTTGAAGATATTGTCGTTTTGCACTGCAACACCCAATATCCGACTCCCATGCAGGATGTTCACCTGCGGGCCATGGCGACCATTGCAAAGGCTTGCGGGGTACAGGTGGGATATTCCGACCATACCCTGGGTATCGAGGTTCCGGTGGCCGCGGTCGCCCTGGGCGCCCGGGTGATCGAGAAACATTTCACCCTGACCCGGGATGGTGAGGGGCCGGATCACCGGGCATCACTTCTGCCCCATGAATTACAGGCCATGGTCACGGCGATCCGTAACGTTGAACAGGCCCTGGGAAGCGGGGAAAAGCGGCCGAGCCCATCGGAGCGCGAAAATATCACGGTGGCCCGCAAGAGTATTGTCGCCTCCAGAAGAATTACAGCCGGAGAGCCCTTCACCAAAGAGAATCTGACCGTCAAAAGACCGGGAACCGGTCTCTCTCCCATGCGGTGGGACGAACTGCTCGACCGCGTCGCCCATCGGGATTTTCTCCCGGATGAACAGATCGTCCTGCCATGAAGACACTTTGTTTTTTCACCGGCAGCCGTGCCGAGTATTGGCTGTTGCGCCCCCTTCTGGCGGCAACCCGCGATTCCGGGATGCTGCGGCTGCAGCTCATTGTTTCCGGCATGCACCTGGCTCCGGAATTCGGACTCTCGTACCGGGATATCGAAGAGGATGGCTTTCCCATCGACGAAAAGGTTGAAATTCTGCTCAGCTCAGACAGTGCTGTGGGTACCTGCAAGTCGGCGGGACTGGCATTGTCCGGGGTTGGTGAGGCACTGGCACGGCTGCGTCCGGACATGCTGGTGCTGCTGGGTGATCGCTTTGAAACCTTTGCCGCGGCCGCGGCCGCAACCCTTGTTTCCCTGCCCATCGCCCATATCCATGGAGGCGAGATTACCGAAGGGGCCTGCGATGATGCCCTGCGGCACGCCATCACCAAGATGAGCCATCTGCATTTCACGGCCACGGCCGAGTATCGACGCCGGGTGATCCAATTGGGAGAACATCCGGATACCGTCTTCCATGTGGGCAGCCTGGGAGTTGAAAATATGCGCAGGATTCGCCTGCTTTCCCGCCATGAGCTGGAACGGCAGATCGACTTTTCCCTGGGGGAACGCAGCGCCCTGGTAACCTTTCATCCGGTAACTCGGCAGCCGGATGAGGCGGCCGGACAGTTTGGCCAGTTACTGGCGGCCCTTGACGACTGCCGACCGCTGCAGATCATCTTCACCAAGGCAAACAGTGATGCGGGCGGACGCGAGATCAACCGTATGATCAGCGACTATGTCGCCGCCAATCCCCACAGGGCAACGGCCTTTGCCAGCCTGGGACAGGTGCGTTACTTCAGCGCGTTACAATGGGTAGACCTGGTGATCGGCAACAGCAGCAGCGGTATTATCGAGGCGCCGAGTTTCCCGGTCGGGGTGGTGAACATCGGCGATCGCCAGCGGGGCAGGGTGCGGGCGGCCGGCGTCATCGACTGTCCGCCCGGACGACGGGAGATTAAACGGGCCTGTGATCTTGCCCTGTCCCGGGAACACAGGCGTAAGAGGCAGGCCGGATCGAATCCCTATGAGCGCCGGGGAACCACCCGGAGGGTTATGGAAATCCTGCAGGATGCCGATAAGATCAGGGTAGCCAAGAAATTTTACGACATCAACACAGTTTTCGAAGGATCACACGGCAACCGTCCATGAGAAAGGTCAACAAGCTGGTTATCGGCCCGGACAGTACGGTCAAGGATGCCCTTGCCGCCATTGACCGGGGAGTGATGCAGATCGCCCTGGTGGTGGAGGAAGACCGTTTGCTGGGCACAATCACCGATGGTGACATCAGACGGGGATTCCTCAAGGGGAAAAGGCTTGACGATCCCATCCGGGATATCTACAACCCGGATCCGGTCCAGGCCGGAATCAACCAGTCAAAAGACGATATACTGCAGCTGGCCCTGGCCAGAGGTATCAAAAATGTTCCCATTGTCGATGAAGACGGGATACTGGTCGGCATCGAAAATATCCACGATTATCTGCGGGTCAGCTCCAAGCCCAATCTGGTGATCCTCATGGCAGGCGGCCTCGGGACCAGGCTGCGGCCCCTCACCGAGCACACCCCCAAGCCCATGCTGACGGTGGGAGCAAAGCCGATTCTGGAGACCATTATCGAGTCCTTTGCCCGACATGGATTCAGGAATTTTTTACTGAGTGTCAATTACCGGGCCGAACAGATCCAGGACTATTTCGGTGACGGTTCCAAATACGGCGTGGAGATCGACTATATCGTCGAATCAAAAAGGCTGGGTACGGCCGGTGCCCTGAGCCTGCTGCCCCAGTGGCCCGAACGCCCTTTCATAGTTATGAACGGTGATCTGCTCACCGGTCTCAATTTCGAGCACCTGCTCAATTATCATCTCCATACCAATGCCCATGCCACCATGTGCGTGCGGGATTATGAGTTTCAGGTTCCCTATGGCGTGGTGCAGACCGACGGGGCCAAGGTCCGGGCCATCGAAGAAAAGCCGGTGCATCATTTTTACGTCAATGCCGGTATCTATGTTCTGCATCCCTCGGTGCTCCGCTTCATACCCAAGGACACCTTTTACGATATGCCGCAGCTTTTCCAGGATCTGCTCGCGGTCCAGAAAAAGGTGTGTTCCTTTCCGGTGAAGGAGTACTGGCTCGATATCGGGCGGCCCGCTGAGTTCGAACAGGCCCAGGTAGAGTTTGATCAATATATGGATCTGTAAGAAAGATCACGGCCATGGTTGAGAAAGGCGAGGGGATACTGGGTATCATACCGGCCCGGGGCGGGAGCAAGGGATTGCCCGGCAAGAATATCAAGGAGCTGCACGGTAAACCGCTCATTGCCTGGACCATTGAGGCGGGACTTGACTGTGAATTGATCGATGAGTTGATCGTCAATACCGACAGTGATGAAATTGCGGAAGTGGCCCGTCAACACGGCGGCCGGGTGCCCTTCCTGCGGCCGGCGGAACTGGCCGGCGATACCGCTTCCACCATCGATGTTCTGCGCCATACGCTTCAATGGTATGAGGAGCGGGACCGGCGGTTTGAGCTGGTGCTGCTGCTGCAGCCCACCTCGCCGTTACGGAGTGCCGCCGACATCCAGGGGGCTTTGAGACTTTTCAGGGACAAAAAGGCCCGGGCCGTGGTTTCTGTCTGTCCCGTGGAGCACCATCCCCACTGGAGCAATCAGCTCCCGGAAGATAGGTGCATGGCCGGTTTTCTCAGGCCGCAGGTCATCAACAAGCCACGGCAGCAGCTGCCGAAATATTACGGCCTCAACGGCGCCATCTACCTGGCTGCCGTTGACTTCCTCATGGCGCATGGTTCTTTTTTCGGGGAAAGAACCTATGCCTATGTCATGGACAGGGAACGATCCGTGGACATCGACACGGCCATGGATTTCCAGCTGGCGGAACTCCTGCTTCAGGGAGATCAAAAAATCTGATTACCGGCATTTTGATTGGTCGGCACTGCGGCGAGGGTCATGCCGTTGCCTTCTCGCAGAGGAGTTTTTTCGCCAGGCTGTTGTCCGGATCCTGCGCCAGCACATGGCTGAACATGGCCTGTGCCCCCTCCTCAATATGCAACCGGCGGTAATATCTGCCCAGGTTGATCATGGCGACCAGGTCGGAGGGCACCTTTTCCAGGTAATTCAAAAAGACGTTGAGTGCCTGCTGATGGGCACCGGTGAGTTTGAGCATTTCCCCATACTGGAGAAGGTAGCTGGGAGAGATGGCCGACAGCGATTCCAGCGCCAAGAGGGCATTGGGGTAGTCGTGGGCATCGATGGTGAGGGAGGCGACCCGGCGCAAACCGTCTTCCACCAGAGTTTCGTTGCCGCTGTCAAAGAGCTGCTGATAACATTCAAGGGCTCCGGCAGGGTCGCCCCCGATCTCCAGGAGATAGCCCTTTGCAAGTGCCAGATAATCTTTTGCATCATTATCAGGATGATTTTCCAGGGAATGGACCAGCCGTTGAAGGGCTTCGATATTTTTCTGCCGGAAAAACATCCTGGCCTTTCCTTTGACCGCGGCGAGATCTGCAAACTGCCGGCTCCGTTTCATGTGATCGGTTTCGGAGTCGTTCAAGATCGCCTGAAATTCACGCTCCAGAATGTTGAGTTCATCAGCCGCCGGGCGGGGAAGATCATCCACAGTCAATGATTTTCTGGTGAGCCAGACCAGGGCGCGTCCGGGCTGGGAGTCGTGCCGCCACTGCCCGGCAAGGGCGGCGATATCCACGTCTTCTTCCTCTTCGGCAAGCCGTGAGATGAGCCGTTTTTTGCTGTTCTGCACCAGGGTGATGAGGGACGCGGCGCTTTTCCGGTAGGCGGTGTAATATCTTTCAGCCGTGGTCTCGATCTCCCTTTCGTCCCAGTCAGCTGTTTCGTCGATGCGGGTCAGGCGCAGGAAGTGGCGTATTCCATATCCCTTGACCAGTTTGGCAAAATCGGCATACCTGGTGTTGAGGCGGCGTTCGATTTTGTCCATGCGTTTTTTGTAGCTGAAATCTCTTTTTTTTCCGTTACGGCCAAAGAGGCCGGCGTTGTATTGCAGGGCCTTGACGGCAAGTTTTTTGATGTTGAGGAGTTGGCCATGGGCCCGGGTCAGCTCCTGGATCGCCCTTGTGTAGTATGCCTTTCTCTCTTCCCGGGTTGTTTCCGGAACCAGCCGGCGCAGATGTTCCCTGGCCTCTATTCCGCAGTGGACAAGGGGGATGCTGGACAGGGGAATATGGTCCACATGGGGCACCTTTGCCGCCCCCGGTGCGGGATTGATGAATTGCACCCCCTTTTTCCGGGCCTTTTCGGCCTGGGTTCCGAGTATGTCTATCGCCGTGACGAAATCGCTGCTGGATTCGGCATAATCACCGCCGTAGGTTTCGACCCGGGAGCAGATCTTGCCGAGTTGGGGACCGGCCTTGCTCTCGTTGCTGCCCCGGGCATGGGTGAAGCCGTCCGGGCTGAAGCAGAGATCCACTCCGGCGAGAATGATCTGCGAAAATCCCATTTCCACGGCTACCCCAAGGGCGACATTGGAGACGGTGGGTCCGGGATAGGGGATATTTTTTTCGTTGAGATCGCTCTTCCAGGGGAATCGGTCGCCCAGGTAGAGATTGCGTCCCCGCCACTGTGCCGCAAGCTGCGGCACCACATGGTAGGCATGGACAAAGAGAGAAGAGCGCCAGAAGGAAAGCATGTCCTTGCTGATGTCGAAACTCACCTGATTGGGATCGATGGAAAAGATGAGATCCGGTTCCAGGTCGAGTTGGCGCAGACGCCGGCAGATACGAGAAACCGCAATGGTGACGAGGCGCGGACGGTTTTGCCGGACCCAGGGAAGAATTTCGTCAAGTGAAGGGCCACCGGCCAGCAGCACTGCGGTTGCACCCGAAAAACTGTTACGCAGAACATCCGCGCTGCGGATATTTTCCCCAACGTTTTCCAGCTGTTTTTCCAGAAAGGTTTCAGAGCCCAGCGAGGCGTGGACATTCCAGGAGAGCTGCTGCAACTCCGTCTGCAGTTGATAATGCAGCTGTTGATATTCGGGCAGAAACGCATCCTCGGCGGCCAGCGACTGCACCAGGGTGATATTGCCCAGGTAGACATATTTCCGGGCCTCCAGTTTTTCCAGGACAGGGCTGAACTGTTCATGGGTTATGCACAAAACCCTGTCGTCACCGGCTTCAGGGCCGAAAAATTGCGGCAGCCGCATACGGATGGCTTCATGGACAGCGGCAAGTTCCACGACAACGATACGGGTGCCGTTGCCGATTTCGGCGGAGGAAAGATAGGAAAGCAGGGTCCCCGAATCGCTACCGACGATGATGAACAGGTTGTTTTCCGCGGCAATGAGCTTGGCAAAGCGCTGCCGGTGCAGTTCCCGTGCCCCTGTCCTGTTCAGCGAGTTGTGATTTACCTCGTAGAGGTAGGCGTCGCCGAAGTCGTTTTGTAGAAAACAGCCCAGGGGCGTAGCCTGAGAAGAAATGGTCATGGAGTTTGTTTCCGTCTGAAAAGAAGAGGCCGGGCCGGAGATGTAGCAATGGCCTCACCGGCCGCAACGATTAGTTTTCCGGCAGCGGAGTCCGGACGTCATAGGGAGAGTTTTCCAGGACCGTCTGCAGGCCGCGGTTGGTTTTGGGACTGAAGAAGAGGGGAGCCGTAAGATTGAGGGTGATTTTTTTGTCGGGGGTAATGGTGACGATGCTGAGGATGTAGATATCGTCATCCTCGGTGATCTGCAAAAGCTTGCACTCTTCGGGTCCGATCGCTATCCGGTAGTCGGGAAAGAAGTTGGTGGGATCGGTGACCACAAAGGCAAAATCAGGATCGTTGATGTTCTGCAGCCAGAAAAGCGGCTGGTTTTTCTCGTTGGGCATGACGATGAAAGATTTGAGGTGTTCCAAACCGACAAATCCTTCCGGAAAGAGAATGGTCTTTTCCGGATCATATTCAACTTCGCCAAAGCGAGTCGTGATTTTTTTCATTTTACCTTATCCTTTTGAGCAAGAGACTTGCTTACGTTGTCAAGGTCGGTGAAATCCCAGTCGGCAGCATCGATATTTTCCTGACGGATGCGTTCGTAAAGTTCCTGGCGATATATCTTCTTGGTGCGGGGTGCTTCGATACCGATCCGGGCCCCTCCTCCCTTGAGTTCAATGACTTTAACGGTTATATCGTCCCCGATCAGGATTCCTTCTCCGGGTTTTCTGGTGAGTACCAGCATAATAGGCTCCAATAATTTGCGTTGATACGGAAAAATAGTCCACACACAATATTATCAGCTATAATATGCTGGAACACAAGAACTTTTTTTATTTTTTCGTTATGTATCAATCAGATAAAGTCGAGAATCGACAGCTTTGAAACTTTGGAGGTAACGCTTAAGGCCGCCTGAAAAGCCGTTTCCTGCTGCACGATGTTGTTAAATGCCTCAATTGCATCGGCATCTTCGTAACGAGAGAGAATCTGTTGAAGGTCGATCCGCATCTCTTCCTGATGATCCATTGCCGTTTCCACCCGCTGGGTATGGTTACCCAGCCGGCTACGCAGCCGGCGGTTTTGGTCGGCGGCCAGGTCGAGATTGTCGATCTCCGATTCTATCCGCGGAATATCCTGATTTTCGATGGCCTCCATCACATTGGTGACCACGGCAAAGATATCTATGCGACCGGCATCTGTTTCGCCGTTGTTGTCGGCGTCACCAAGGAAGAGGGTGTTGCCGGTGAGATTCACCTCCAGCATTTCCCCGGGGGTGATTTCCAGCTCGGTTGGGTTGGCATCACCCTGGTAAAGCACGGGCCAGGTGGCCTGATCGGCGGGATTATAGCCGCCGGGTGTATAATCCGGATTGACGGCAAATGGTTTGGTCTTTTCTTCATAACCGGCAAAGATATACTTGCCGTTGACGGTGCCGTTGGCCGCATCGATGAGTTCCTGGCGCATATGCCCCACCTGTTCCGCCAGAACCCGCATATCCTCATCGCTCATGACGCCGTTTACCGCATTGATGGCTAGCTCCTTGACTCGGACCAGCGTATTTTCGATGTGGTTGAGATGACCGTCCGTGGACTTCATGGTGTCAAAGGCCTGACCCATGGTTTCAAGATATCGGTCCACGTTGCTCAGCTGTTTCCGGGTATTTAATACCGGCCTGACGGCAGCCGGATTGTCCGAGGGTCGGTTGAGTTTTTTACCGGTGGCGCCGATGGTCCGCAGTTCCTCAAGGTCCCTGGTTATTTGGTTGAGCCGGGAGCCGAGCATCCGGTATGACGTTCCTTGCGTTGCTTTCATGGTGGTGCCTATCGCTTGAGTTCTATGAGCGCCCCCATCATTTCATCGATGGTGGAGAGAAATTTGGCCGAGGATTCAAAGCCGCGCTGGAACTGGATCAGGTCGATCATCTCCTCTTCGAGGGAAACCCCGGCTATGCCGTCGCGCATGTTTCGCAGCTGTACCATGGCGTCTTCGGCGCCTCCGAGCGCCAGCTTGTTGCTGCTGACCGCGATTCCCACCTTGGCGGCCACCTTGCCGTAAAAGTTGTCAAAGGTATCGGTTCCGTCGAGGAGATAGTCTGTCTCAAGAGCGGCAATGTTCAGAACATTGCGGTTATCTCCCGGAGCATCGGAGAGGCCGGCTGCAACCTGATCCGAATCGGTGAGCTCCACCTGAAGGTGGCGGGCGGCATTTTCCTCGACACCGCCGAGATCGGTGAAAAAGGCCAGTCCGGTGCTGCCGTCCAGGCCCGTCCCGGCCCGGTGCTGCTCGTTCACCGCCACACTGATACCATGGGCCAGATGATCGAGGTCTGCGGCAACATCACCGATGAAGACATCCCTGGTTTCGAAGAGCCCGTACATTTCTCCGCCCATGTTGCTCAGGTGGATATCCTTGCTGGTACCGGCGATCTGAACGCTGAGGTTGACATTGCTGCCGTCGGTTTCGGCCTGGAGAAGCATGGCCTGTTTTCCCTGCACCAGGGGCAACCCCCCGGGGAGCTGCAGGGCGAGCATGCCGTGGCTGTCCTCATAACTGCGCACCCCCAGCAGGCCGGAGAGTTCCTCCACCAGCAGATCTCTCTGGTCCCGGGCCGCATTGGCGGATTGCCCGGAACTCTCCACCAGCTGAATACGCTCGTTGAGTTCGGCGATGCGGGAGATCTTTTCGTTGGCCGGGTCGATTTTGGCCAGGATGGTGTTGTTGATGTTGCCCCGGACGGTGTTGAGTTCATCCATGGTTGTCCGGAAGGCCGAGCCGAGGAGCTGTCCCCGCTGTATGACCATGTCCCTTTCAACCAGTCCGCTGGGATTGGTGGAAAGTTTCTGCCATGAGTCGAAAAAACGATCGATCTCCGCGGCTATGCTGTTATCGCCGATATTGATCAGCCTTTCCACTTCGCTTAATGGGGTCGACCTGCCGCTTTCTTCGCCGAAGTCGATATTTTTTCGATGCATCTGCCGGGTTATGAAAATGTCATGATCCCGCTGCACATTGGCCACGGTGACCCCCTGGCCGACAAAAAAATTGCCGAAATTGAGCGAGGGTATCTGTTCCAGCTCCGCGCGTTGGCGCGAATATCCCTTGGTGTTGACATTGGCGACATTGTTGCCGACAATCTCGATGGATTTCTGGTTGGTTGCCAGGCTGGTCTTGCCGGCGTTGAGTGCTGTGATCAGTCCGCCCATGTTTTCCGGTTTCAGCGTTGTATTTCAGTTTCACGGTTTCAGATGTTTTCCGGTTCGTACCGCTTCACTATTGGTTTCGGCGCCCCGGCCTCTTTTCTTTAGAAACCTTTTTGCCTGAGCGTCCCCTTCATTTGCCGATGCAGGCTGAGACAGTGAGGGCGGAGATATCTCACTATGCGGCCGGAGGAGATTCAGTGAAGAGGTTGTGCCTGTGATCAATCACGGCGGGCTGATGAGTGATGATGGATTGTCCGGGGGAAGTGGAGAGGGATTTCTTTTGCCCGGATGCGAGAGGGGAGAGAGGATTTGCGGCGGGGCTAAATTTTTCCGGAGAGCAGCCTGCCGCCGATGGAAAAGTTTTTGGTCACGCCCTTTTGTCCGTAGGTGGGTGGGGCGCTTTGGCGACCGAAAAATTCCATTATTTCAGCTATCCAGTTGAGGGTTGCCTTGAAGAGATAGGCGTTACGCCTGTTTTCCCAATGGATTTCTTCGGCATATTTCCGGTCGTCGGGATGGAGGGATTCGATCTGCGAGAGTACCTTGATAATGGCTGATTTTTCTTCCTGGGTCGCCATCATGGCCTCGATATCCAGCTGTTTTGCCTGCTCCCGTTCCAGCAGGATGAGGTCGCGCAGCCGGAGGATCAGCTCGCGCACCGAATCCCGTTCCATGGCCTACTGATCCTCGACCACGAATTTGAGAATGGAAGCCGCCACCTTGTCCAGATCGGGTTGGTATGTGCCGTTGGCCACCTGTTCCTTCAGGGCGCGAACTTTTTCCGCCCTGGCTGCGGCCATTGATTCCTCCGGCGACTGCACGTCGTTCTGATCCTTGATCGCGGAAGAGAACTTCGTTCCTTTTTTTTCGGCCTTGTCCGCTTTTTGGGTGTTTTCCGGGCGGTCTGGCTTCCGGGTTCCGCCAAGCTGGTTGATACCACCAACTCCGAAAAATTCGACTACCATCATGATCAAGCCCTTCCTTTGGTTATTTGATCGAGCTCCATGAGCTCCCTTGCTGCACTGTTTTTATCCGGGTCATCAGGAGGATTCTTCGACCGGTTCATGCACTGTGCCGTTAATTCACCGACGGAAAATCGGTCGGTGCAGGCCTGAAACAATCCCGGCTGTCGAGGTTGTTCCATTCAGCCTGTTTCTCTTATCGGTCTTCTATAAATACTACTTTAATAAAAATGGAAAAAATATTACAGAGGAAAACATTTTTCATGAACAAAAAACAAATTGTTAAATAATTGTGACGGGCCGGTCGCTGCGTCTGCGAAAGTCCTTGCGGCTACGGGACGGGGCGCTTTTTTTCCCTGAATTTGATTTGCCTGGTTTTTTATGAGAAAATTAATCAGTTAGGCTTTTGCTGAAGATCGATAAGCCCGGACGGTTGCCGGCTGCGGCGGTTACGGCCATGACGAAGAGGAAAGCCATGAAAAAAATTATTGTTTCCATTTTCCTGCTCCTGGCGGTTTTCCGGGGTGAAAGTTCCGCACTGGAGCGTTTCGCCATAATTTCAACCGAGGAAATGCAACAGCTGGTGGCCATGCGGGCGGCCGGCAAAACGGACTTTGTTCTGGTCAACTGCTTAGATGAGATGATCTTCAGAGACGCCTTTATTCCCGGCTCGATCAATATCCCCCTGGGTAAACTGGGGCGGTTGTCCCAGCGGTTGGGCCGGGACAAGAGCAGGCTCATCATTACCTATTGTATGGGATATCGCTGAGTGTTCTCCTACAAGATGGCAGTTGCCGTCAAAAAGCTGGGTTTTACCAATATCAAGATCTACAACGGCGGTCTGAAGGATTGGATCAAGAACGGACTGGAGGTCAAGTCAATCGACCCGTTGCCCTCGGTCCCGGTCCGTTTCATCAACAATATCGAATTGCTTAAAAAGATGGAAGAGAATCAGCAGCATGGTTGTCCATCTGTTCCCGGCGAAAACATCCTCACCATTATCGATTTCCGCTCTTCCCTGCAGCTTGCGGAAAAGCGGGGTGGCGATCAGTACCGTATCAAGACCGGTTGCCGCACCATCACCGCCATGCTTGATGACTTTCTCCACAACCATGAACTGGTGAATCTGGTTCCCCGCAGTGGTCTGGTGGTCACGGTCAGTGAAACCGGTAACCGGGACCAGTTTCTCATTCGCTATCTGCACTCCCAGGGCTATGATAATGTTGTCGGGTTACGGTACGGCATGCGCGGCTGGCTGAAAGCCGATTACCCGGTGGAAAGAATCACGACGGAGCAGCATCGGTAAGTATATCATGTTTTTTCAGAGTGTTCGTTCCCGGTTTTACCAGCTCTTTGTCCTGCTGGGCATTATCCTGCTGTTGATAATCGCCGGCTCCTTTGTGGGCAAACGGGCGGGGAAGTGGGAACAGATGTATTATCGCATCGTCCAGCTGGAGAGCATCCTCTCCCAGGTGATCGCCGGCGATCGCGACGCCCTGGGGAAAGAGGAAAAATTTTCAGTTCTTGTAAATGATTACAAGCAGTTCCGGAGCTTTTGCACCGAGTGCCATGCCCAGAAGACCACGATTATCGAGGAGAGAGTACGTCTCCTCCGCCAGCTGCATGAAAATGAAAACATGAAGAACCGGGTCAAGAACGAGGTCCGGAGCATGCTGGGTGAGTTGCTGGCCGGCGTGCAGTACATCCACGAACATCATATCGTCACCCTGAAAAATCTGCTGAAGAGAAATCTCCTCCGGGAGGAGGTGGAGTTTTCCAGCGGATCCATGACCAAGGACTCCATGCGTTCGGCTCCCGAGCTGGATATCATTGCCCAGGCAGTGGCCATCCAGAACAGCCTGACGGCGATTTTCAGCAATTTTTACTCCTTCTATTCCATCGGGGCGGCCCAGGATCCCATGACCATTGAACGGGATTTTACAAAGAATATGCAGGAATTTTACCGGGCCGTGAACACCTTTGAAGACTATTCCCTGGATGCCCAGGATGGTCTTCTGGTCGAGGAACTGTTGGAAAGCGGACGGATTTTTGAAAAGTATATCGTTGATCTCGCCCACCTGGAGGAGCGGGAGATATCGCTGCTGGGTGATCTGCGCAATAACGGTACGGCCATCGGCGTTGCGGTGACCCGGGTGGGATCCATTATCGACCAGTCCAGACAGCGGTATAAGAAACAGGCCAGGCTGATGACCTGGGGTTCGTTGATCATCATTATGATCCTGATCTTTCTGATCTATATTCCCAATCGCGAGATCAGTGTGTCCATGCGTCGACTGATTCGGGAAACGGAGAAGATGAGGATGGACACAAGCTACCAGATTCCGGAAGTTGAGGGTGAGCTGGAGGAGTTTCGCATTCTCACCCGCTCTCTCAACACCATGGCGGACCATATCAATAAAAACGTCGCCGCCCTGCATCGGGAGGTCACCGTTCGAATCCGGGACCAGAGGCGGCTGGCTGCGGATATGGAACGGTTGCGGGATATCCTTTTGAATATCGGCGAAGGCGTGATTGCCACCGATAGTGAAGGGTGCGTGTTCATTTTCAATGATGCCGCTGAAGAGATTACCGGCTGGAAAAAAGATGAGGCTCTGGGGCGGAAGCTCGAGGAGGTGTATCGACCCGTGGACGTGGAGACCGGAAAGCCCTGCGAGATTGCCGTCGGCAGGGATCCTCTGATGGGGAGGAGGGTGCCGGCCGCCGTAAGTCGCGGCTTTCTGGTGATGCCCGACGGCGGCAGGCGCCATATCGCCGCTGTCTGTTCACCCATCCGGAGTCAACCGGATGCGGTGAGCGGTGTGGTTATCGCCTTTCGCGACGTCGGCAGGGAAAAACGGCGTGAGCGGGAGATCTCCAAAAGAAAGAAACTGGAATCCGTTGGCGTGCTGGCAGGAGGTATAGCCCATGATTTCAACAATCTCCTTGTGGCTATCCTTGGAAATCTCAGCCTCGCCCTCCAACTGCTGAAGCCGGACCGGGAGGTCTTCCCCCTGCTGCGCCATGCGGAAAAGGCAGCCCTGCGGGCCCGCAACCTCACCAGGCAGCTGCTTACCTTTTCCAAGGGCGGTGAACCGCTCCGCAAGCGCACCTTGCTCAACGAACTCATCCGGGAATCCGTCGAATATGTCCTCCACGGCTCCCGGGTTTCCTGTCGCTATCACTTTGCCGAAGGGCTGTGGCCTGCGGATATCGACAGGGAACAGGTGAGCCAGGTTATCCAGAATCTGATCACCAACGCCTGCCAGGCCATGCCCGGCGGCGGCATCATCGAGATCGGCTGCGAAAATGTCCACCATCAGGGGGTGGATACCGCTCTGCCTCTGGAACCGGGGCCTTATCTCAGGATAACCGTCCGCGATCACGGTACCGGCATCCACCGTGAGATCATAGACAGGATTTTTGACCCCTATTTTACCACCAGAGAGGAAGGCAGCGGTCTCGGTCTGGCGGTCTGTTACTCGATCATCCGCCGCCACCGGGGGCACCTGGGCGTGGAGTCGCAACCCGATCGGGGAACGGTTTTTACCGTCTATCTGCCGGCGGCCGATGAATATGGCCGGGGGGATGTGTTATCGCAGCAGGAGGAGCCGGTGAGCGGCAGCGGTACGGTGTTGATTATGGATGACGATGAATCGGTCTGCGCTGCAACCAGACAGATTCTCGAATTTTTCGGCTATACCGTCCTGATCGTTAACGACGGTGAAGAGGCTATCGACTGCTACCGGAAACGGCAGGAACAGGGCCGTCCCATCGACGCGGTGATCATGGACTTGACCATTCCCGGAGGCATGGGAGGGGAGGAGGCGGTGCGGGGGGTTCTCGCCCTTGACGAGGATGCCGTGGTCATTGTTGCCAGTGGATATGCCGACAATACGGTCATGGCCAATTACCGGGACTACGGTTTCCGGGGGGCTTTGGTCAAACCCTTTGAACTGAACGAGCTCACCGGCCTGATAGCCGATCTTCTGCAGGCCAAGGAAAAGAAAGGCTGGGGACCGGTCTCTTCCTTTTCCGTATAGCTGAGGGAGTTTCTACCTTTCACCTCTCCACCCTCCCGGCGCCTCCCTTTTCCCGGATGGCCGTCTCCATTTTTTCAACCACCTCCGCCGCGCTTAAGTGGGTGGAGTCGATGTGGATTGCATCCGGGGCCGCCTGCATGGGGGCAATGGTCCGCCGGCTGTCGTTGCGATCCCTTCTGATGATCTGCTGGTAAATCTCTTTTTTGTCCACCGGCCTGCCGCTTTTCCGCAGCTGGGAGATGCGGCGGCGGGCCCGCTCCTCAGGATCGGCGTCCAGATAGAATTTATGGGCTGCCTGCGGGAAAACCACCGTACCCGTGTCCCTGCCTTCGGCAACGATTTTTCCCCGGCGGCCCATCTGTTGCTGCAGTTGGGTGAGCCTGCTCCGGACGCAGGACAGGGCGGAAACCCGGGAGGCGAACATGGATATCTCCGGGGTCCTGATTTCGCCGGAGACATCCCGGCCATTGAGAAAAACCCGGATATCCTCCCGGGGGGAGAGCGGCGGCAGCAGTTCCATGTCAATGGAGTCGATGATTGCGGAAACCGCCTGTTCATCATCCGGATCAACGCCGTGCCAATGACAATAGAGCCCCACACAGCGGTACATGGCCCCGGTATCGAGATAGGTGTAGCCGAGACGGGATGCCAGGCGGCGGCTGATGGTGGATTTACCCACTCCGGAGGGGCCGTCGATGGTGACGATTGTCCGGTTTTCACACATAATGCAGTTCTTTAAGACAGGAGGATAATGCCTTGAGGAAGCGATCGTTTTCCTCGTCTGTTCCAACCGTCACCCTGATGAAGGTGGCAAAGCCGTACGCCTGCATGGAGCGGATAATCACCCCCCGGTGGAGCATGGCCTCGTAAAGGGCGGCGGCATCGCCACGGACATCGATGAGGAAAAAATTGGTGCAGGAGGGATAGGCCCTGCATCCCAGTTTTTCCACCTCGCGGCGTAACCGGTCAAGGCCTGCACGGGTGGCGTCGAGGGTATGCCGATAGTGCTCCTCGTCTTCCAGGGCGGCCAGGGCGCCCACCTGTCCGGGCACACTGATGTTGAAAGGCTGTCGTACCCGGTGCAACAGCGAGCAGATCTTCCGGTGAGCAATGGCGTATCCCACCCGCAGGCCGCCCAGTCCATAGGCCTTGGAAAAGGTGCGCAACCCCACCACCGCCGGAATTGCCTGGTGCTGACGAATGAGAGACAGCAGGTCGATGCGTTTCTCTGCGGGCATAAAGTCGACATAGGCCTCGTCGAGAACCACAATGAGATCCTCGGGCAGGGTCTGCAGAAAGGCGGCAAAGGATGCGGGCGGAATGGCCGTGGCGCAGGGATTGTTGGGATTGTCCAGGAAGATGAGTCTGGTTTTCCGGGTGACCGCAGCCGTAACGGCCCCCAGGTCATGAGTCATTTCCCTGAGCGGTATGACAATGTTTTTGCCCCCCCTGATCTGCACAAACTTCTGGTACATGAGAAAGGAGGGGAAACTCGATATCACCTCGTCATCTGTTTGAACAAACGCCTTGACCAGGAATTCGATGAGCTCGTTGGAGCCGTTTCCCACAACGATTTCCTCGGGATGGCACTCCAGCCGATCGGCCAGGGCCCGGGTGAGATAGTAACAGGAGCCGTCCGGATAACGGTGCAGTCCCCCAAGGGCCCCTTTAACGGCCTCGACGGCACGGGGCGAAGGTCCCCAGGGATTTTCGTTGGAGGCAAGCTTGATGGGATTTCTGATGCCGTATTCCCTTTCCAGCTCATCCAGGGGTTTGCCGGGCGGGTAGGGTTTGATGTCGGCAATGTGAGAAACGGTGTGCAGTTTCATAGTTGATGTGTTTGATCATGAGTTGTCCGGTCACAACCGCTGCGGATGTGCCGGGTCCCTTCTTGCGGCAAAAGCCTCTCAGGTCCCGGGGGGAGATCGTGTGCAGCGCAGGGGCGGTGAGTAATGTGACGATCAGTCCAGGGGCGGTTTTCGGCCAACCATACCGGCCCGCTGTTCCAGGTTGTGGGCCGCCCGGAGAAGGATTTCCTCGTTGAAGTGGGCCGCCTGCAGCTGCAACCCGATGGGCAAGCCGGCCGAGCTCATGCCTGTTGGAACGGAAATTCCCGGGATACCGGCAAGATTTGCAGATATTGTCAGGATGTCGGTGAGGTAGAGGGCCAGCGGATCTTCCGTTGTCTCACCCAGGGGCCATGCAGGTCTCGGCACCACCGGCGAGGCGATGAGATCGCAGCGCTCAAAGGCCTGTTTGAAGTCCTCGATGATGAGGCTGCGCACCTTGGAGGCCTTGCGGTAATAGGCATCGTAGTAACCGGAGGAGAGGGCATAGGTGCCGATGAGAATCCGTCTTTTCACCTCGTCGCCGAATCCCTGCGAGCGACTCCGCTTATACATCTCCAGCAACGAGTCGGCCTGTGGGTCGCGATAGCCGTAGCGGACGCCGTCGAAACGGGCAAGGTTGGAACTGGCCTCAGCCGGAGCGATGATATAGTAGGCCGCCACGCAGTACTCGGTGCGCGGCAGGGAAATATCGACGATTTCGCAGCCGGCGTCACGCAGCATGCTGATGCCGTTTTTGACGCTTTGCTCCACCTCGTCGTCCAGAGCGGCGGTGAAGTACTCGGCGGGAATACCGATCCTGACTCCGGCAAGACCGTCTACAAGGGCAGCGGTGTAGTCCGGCACCGGTTTTTCCATCGAGGTGGAGTCCCGGGGATCATGACCGCTGATCACATTCATCAGCAGAGCGCAGTCGCGGACGTCCTTGGTGAGGGGGCCGAGCTGGTCCAGGGAAGAGGCAAAGGCGATCAGACCGTAGCGGGAAACCCTGCCGTAGGTGGGTTTCAGGCCCACCACCCCGCAAAGCGATGCCGGCTGGCGGATGGAACCGCCGGTATCCGAACCGATGGAGGCCAGACAGATATCCGCCGCCGTTGCAGCAGCGGAGCCGCCGCTGGAGCCGCCGCAGACATGGCCAGCCTTCCAGGGATTTTCCGGAACTCCGAAGGCGCAGTTTTCGGAAGTGGATCCCATGGCAAACTCATCCATGGCCACCTTGCCGAGGATCACGGCGCCGGCATCCCGCAGTCTGGAGACGACCGTGGCATCATATGGGGGGATAAAATTTTTCAGGATCTTCGAGCCGCAGGTGGTTCGCAATCCCTTGGTGCAGAGCACGTCCTTGAGCGAGAGTGGAATTCCGCACAAAGGCCCGCCGTCGCCGCTGCTCAGCAGCTGATCGGCCCGGCGCGCCTGGGCAAGGGCGCCTGCCTCGTCAACGGTGATATAGGCCTTGATGCGGTCATCGATCCGGCTGATGCGCTCAAGGAGAGCACCCGTCAATTCCGTTGCGCTCAACTCTCCGGAGTCAAGCAGGGTGCGGGCCTGATGAATCGTCAGTTCAGAAGGCGTCATGGTGGTTGATTTCGTAAAGGGTAATCAAAAAATCAGACCGGCGGTCCCGGCCCATCTCAGCCGATGACCCTGGGAACGGTAAAGGCGGCGCCGTTGTCTGCCGGGGCATTGGCCAGGGCCTGCTCCCGGGGCAGAGACGGCCGCACCTCGTCCCGGCGAAAGGCGTTGACCTTGTCATGGGGGTGACTGGTGGGATGAATTCCGGCGGTATCCAGTTCGTTGAGCTTGTCCACATAGGCGAGGATATCGTCAAGCTGCCGGGTCATGCGTGCAACCTCGTCCGCTTGCAGTTGCAGCCTGGCCAGCCTGGCCACCTTTTCCACTTCCTCTCCGCTTATCTTCATGGTGTCTGTTGCCTCCATTGCTGGTAACGCCGCCCCTTGCTTTCGAGGCGGCGTGGGTTGGCCGCGCCCTGGGTTCAGTTGCCGAAAAGGCCCTTGAGCACGCCTTCTATTGCCTTGTCAACCGAGTCTTCAATTCCGTCGGTCGGCAACTCTTTTTGGGGCGGCGGTGCCTGTTTGTCCGTTGCCTGCGGGGTCGGGGGTTGAGGGTTTTTTCCGTCGCTCCCCAGTCCGGGCAGGTACTTGTTCAGCTCTTTCCCCAGCCGTTTCTTTACCTCGGCCCCGGCCTTTTCACGCAGCTTGGTGACGGCCTGTTCCTGGAGACCGGCCAGGTCCAGGGTGGGGATGGGCTTGGTGACGGTACCGGTGAGTTTCAGCCGAATCTCGGCCCGTCCCTCGGCATCGGTCAGGTATTTGGCCACCGAGGCCTCTTTTTTGAGCCGGGCGGTGAGCCTGGGCGAGAAACGCAGGGTGATGGGCAGCTCCAGGCTGCCGTCCAGACCGATGGTCCCCCGGGTGGAGAAGTCCACATCATTTCCCCGCATGGATGAGTTGAGTTCCAGCAAGCCGTTTGCCAGGCGGATATTACCACCCAGGGTTTTGAAGTCGAGATTTTTCAGTTCATCCAGCCGCAAAAGCGAGGCGATGGCAGCGCTGACGGGGGTGGTGCCGAGACGGCCGTTTTCAAGACCATAGGTGCCTTCCAGGTTGAGGGCGTTGCGCATCACCTCCCATTTTTTCCCTTGGCCCGCGAAGTTCAATACCGTCCTGGCCCGGCCGGTGATGATGCCGGCGGCAGGAATCTCAAGACCGGTGAGGAGTTTGCGGAGCAGCAGGGAGTCGGCGGAGATGTTTCCCTTGTAGACCGGCTCCGGCGGTCGGAGATCGACGCGGGCATTGCCGCCCAGGCGACCCTCCGCTGTCCGGGCCGTAAAGCTTGTCAGCTGCAGGATGCCGTTTTTCAGCTCCAGCGGCAGGTGCACTTTTTCCACCGGCAGCTCTTTATAGACGAGCCGGTCTAATTCAATGGTGCCACGGGCCGTTACGCTGTCGGTGAGCTTTTTGCCTTCACCGGGGCGGCCCCGGCCCTTGAACGTCATCTTGCAGTCCAGGGCGCCCAGGGAAAGGTCGGCCACCTGTTTGCCGATACCGGTGACGATTTCCTGAATGACCACCCCGGCAAGGTCGGCCCGACCTGAAAAGGGCAGGTCGCTGCCGCCGATATCCACCCGGAGATCTCCCCTGATGCGACCGCCTGCGGTAGCAGCCGAGTAATTCCTGATTTCCAGCCGGTTGTCTTTCAGGTGCAACGGCAAATTCAGTTCATTGATCTGCAGTTCCCGGTAGACAACCCGGTCCATGGCAAGGGTGCCGTCCGCCGCCAGGGTATCGGTTAGCTTTCCATCACCGGTCCGCCCTTTGGCCGGTCGGGCCGCGCCGCTGTAAGAGAGGGTCCCCTGCAATCGTCCCAGGGTGACATCGGCCACCGGTTTTTCCAGAGCCGTGAGCAGGTCCTGCACATCAAGGCCTGCAATATAGGTTGTGCCGGAAAACGGCATATTCCCGGCCAGAAGATTGAGTTGCAGATCAGTGGTGAGGGTGCCGCCCGCCACGGTCAAGCTCATCTTCTTGAGTGTGGCCCTACCGCCGGAAAGGGAAAAGGGGGCGCTGATGGCGGTGATTGCCAGGTTACGATGGAGGATTGAATCCATCCGTGCCGTTCCCCGGGCCGACAGGGCGGTCAGGGGATTTTTTCGTTTCCCGCCGGCCAGCGGTCCGGCAACGTTGACGTGGATGTCGCATCTGCCGGGTTGGGTATCGGCCAGGGAGATTCCCATTGCCTGCAGCAGGTTGTTGAGATCGACTCCCTTGATGTCCACTGTGCTTCTGAGCATCATTTGGGGTCGGCCCAAATCCACGGCCCCATTGCCGCCGATGGTTCCTCCGGCGACCGTGGAACCGAGATTGTCGATCTGCAGGGTTCCCTCCCGCAGTCGATAATCCAGATGAAAGTCATCAAGGGCAAGATCCCGGTACAGGACCCGTTTCACCCGGATATTGCCGGCGGCTGTCAGTCCCGCCGGCAGCGTGCCGCCCTTTCCGGCCGCCTTTTTCCCGGTGGTTTTTTTCCCGGCCGCCCCTTGGGTGGCGGTGGCAACCCGGCCGGAAGCGGCTTTGTCGCCGGGGTCGTCCTTAGCCTGCGCCGCCTTTGACGCCCCTGCCGCCAGGGCAAGGATCTTGTCGATGTTGAGTTGATCGCCGCTGAGATCGAGTTTGATATCCGGCGATGCGCCCAACCCCGTGACTTCGCCCTTGAGCGCGGCCTCTTCATCGTCCAGCCGCAGGGCCAGATCATAGTGGAGGGTGTCGGTGGAAAAATCGATCTCTCCCTCCATATGGGGCTTGAGACCGTTGTAAAGGCCGTCGGCGTCAAAGTCCATCGTGCCCTCATATTTCAGAGCGGCGAGATCCCGCAGGTCCAGCTTCAGCAGCAGGTTTGCCCGGCCGTCCAGATCCGGGATTTCTCCCAGTTCGTCGTGAATGGTAATATGGGCATTTTCCAGCCGGATGGCGTCCAGGGTGAGAGCAACGGGCAGAGCCGTGGCCCCGGCAGCGGAGTCGGCGCCGGGCGCCGGTTTTTTTTCAGCACCCTTTTTCTTCTGCAGCAGAGCCAGGGAGGAATAGTTAAACTCGCCGTTACGGTCGCGGACGAGTCTCACCTCCGGATCCTTGAGCAGTATTTCGCTCACCGAGAGTTTTCTCCGGAGCAGGTTGGAGAGGTCGTAGCGCAGGATGAAACGATCAACCCTGACAAAATCGGTGGTGCCGTCCGCTTCTTTGAGGAGAAAGGAGTGTACCGTGATCCCCCGGAAGATGCTGACGTCGATGTCGCCGATCTCAACCGTGCGGCCCAGCTGTTTTTCAGCCTGAGGGATGAGCAGTGCCTTGATCTTTTCATCCGTCAGATAGGAACGGATAAAAAGGGTCAGCCCGACCACCGCGACCAGCAGGACAAGAGTCGACAGTCCCGCTATTTTGAGTAATGTTTTCATGGGATCGTCTCTCTATCCCCCGAGTTCGGCGATGAAGGCATCCGATGATTTGATCGACTCGTTCATGCGCTGGATGAGGCTGTCGATCTCACCCTCGAGCACGGAGAATTCACCCCGCAGGGCGCCGATGGCCCGGGCATTGAGGTTGTGCTTCAGAAAGAGGACATTGTCCCGGAAGGTGCGCAGCACGGGTTCCATGCTTTTTTCCGCCTTGTGCATGGCGGCCAGCATGCGGCGGTAGCGATCTCTGGTTTCCTCAAGCTGTCGGCGGCTGCTCTCCCGCATCTTGACGTTCTGATACATGGCCAGCTCCTTCTCCCATTCCGAAAACAGGGCATCGGATACGGATTCCACCTTGCGGATCCGCGTTGATACCTGTTTGGCCGCTTTTTCGCTGGCCTCATACTCTCCATTGAGTTTTTCATAGGCCTTTTTCAGGTTGCTGTCGCCGATGTTGATGACCGAGGAAAATTGTTCCAGAGCCGATTTGAACTGCTCCTGGGCCTCACTCTGGGCGTTGCGTGCCTTTTTTACCCGGGAAGTGAGGATATCGCGTTTATGAAAGCCGGCCTTTTCCATGGCATTGTAGTAGGTGTTGGCGCAGCCGCCGGCAAGCAGCTGCAGCGCGACCAGCAGGGAGAGAAAGAGGCGGCTTGGAGCCGCGGGACGATGGTGAAAATATAGGATGTTCATGGGCAGATCCGTTTTGTGAAATTTATTTGCAGTGGCGGTCACATCGCCGCAGGTAAGCACTCAGGCGGCGGCGGGGAGATACCCGCTGATCTCCGGTTTTGCCGGCCTGTTGTCAACCGCTCATAGTAGTCAACCCAAGTGGGCAAAGCAAGGAGAAATAGCGGCGGAAAAGTTACGTAAATCACACCGCTTTTCTCCATGCGCCGAAAATTCGCCCCGGCCGCCGGACCGCACTTTTCCCGCTCTTTGCGGTTTTTTATTGACAGGATCCCTTGTGTTGGTATTAAATACTAAATTTTATTGTTTTGAAACGATCGAATTTTTTGAAAGGAGACCCTTGCATGTATGCCATATTGCGGACCGGCGGAAAACAGTACCAGGTGGAGGCCGGCGACTCTGTACGAGTGGAAAAACTGCCCGGCGAGGTGGGCGACACCATCGAGCTTGACGATATCCTCATGGTTGCCGACGGCGAGAGTGTCACCATTGGTCGCCCCCAGGTCGAGGGTGCCAGGGTGAAGGCCAGAATCGCCGAGCAGGGCAGGGCGAAAAAGGTGATCGTCTTCAAGAAAAAACGGCGTCAGGGATACCGCGTCAAGCGTGGCCACCGGCAGCCGTTTACCACCCTGGTTATCGAGGAGATCGCGGTTTAGACGGAAGGCGGGAGCCGCGTATTTTTCCCCACCCGGTATGCTTGCCGGGACATGTGAGAAGAGACACGAGAGAGGTACACCATGGCACATAAAAAGGCAGGCGGCAGTTCCAGGAACGGCCGCGACAGCGCTGGACAGCGTCGGGGCGTCAAGATGTTCGGCGGCCAGAAGGTCAAGGCCGGCAACATAATCGTCCGGCAGTTGGGGACCAGGATCCATCCGGGCGCCAATGTCGGCTGCGGCAGGGATTACACCCTGTTTTCCAAGATCGACGGCGTCATCAAGTTTGAAAAGTTCGGCCGCGGCCGCAAACGGGTGAGCGTGTATCCGTCCTAGTTTTCGCAGGGACAACATCCCGGGCATGCCGCCTTTTCAGCATCGCTTTTGACCGCGGAACTCCTGCGGAGACGAGAAGCGATACTCGGACTCGACCTCAACATGTTGAAGGTCGAGTTTTTTTTTCGTATTTTTTCTGTACATAATGGGAGTGGATATCCGTCATGGCCTTTGTCGATGAAGCCACGTTTTATGTCAAGGCCGGTGACGGCGGCAACGGCTGCGTCAGTTTCCGGCGGGAAAGGTTTGTGCCCAAGGGAGGCCCGGACGGCGGACACGGCGGCAAAGGAGGCGATGTCTACCTTGTGGTCGACAGCAGCAAAAATTCGCTGCTGGATTTTCGCTACCGTTCCCATTTCAAGGCCCAGCGGGGTCAACACGGTTCCGGCCGCGACCGCCACGGCCGCAAGGGCAAAGATACCGTTATTCCGGTGCCCCCGGGCTCGGTGATCAGCGATGTCGAAAGCGGCGAGCTGCTCGGCGATCTCACCGTTGCCGGGCAACGGTTGCTGGTGGCCCGGGGCGGCGCCGGCGGTTTCGGCAACACCCGTTTTGCCACCAGCACCAACCGGGCCCCCCGCAAGGCAACGCCGGGCAAACCCGGACAGGAGCGCCGGCTGCGTATCGAGTTGAAACTGCTGGCGGATATCGGCCTCATCGGCCTGCCCAACGGAGGCAAATCGACCCTGCTTTCCCGCCTGTCAGCCGCTAATCCCAAGGTGGCGCCCTATCCCTTCACCACCCTGGTTCCCCAGCTCGGGGTCCTCAATCTTCCCCATACGGATCCCTGTATCATTGCCGATATCCCCGGCCTCATAGAAGGGGCCCACGAGGGTGTCGGGCTTGGCCACAAGTTTCTGCGCCATATTGAACGGACCGCGATTCTCGTACAGGTGATCGATTGTTCCAGCGGCCGGGAGCAGGTCATCGACGACTATGGGGTCATCGACAGGGAGCTGGCATGCTATGACGATAACCTGGTTTCCCGGCAACGCCTGATACTGCTCAACAAGATCGATATCGCCTCCCGGGAATCCGTAGCCCGTCTGGTGGAACATTTTCAGCATCTGGGCAAGCGGGTGCTTGCCGTTTCCGCCAAAACAGGGTTGAATATCGATCACCTCAAGGAGGTGTTGGCGGAAATGATCGAGGACGCAGGCGCGGAAACGGAATAATGACTTTTCAGATAAACAGGGAGGAGGGACTCTTTCAGCGGCAGACCCTTTTCGACCAGGCCCGCCGCGTGGTTGTCAAGGTGGGCAGTGCCGTGCTCACCGGAGAAAACGGCCTGGATCCTGAGGTAATCGGCAACCTGGCGCGGCAGCTCTCCTTTCTCTGCAAAAGCGGCCGCGAGGTCATTTTGGTGAGTTCCGGAGCCGTTTCCGCCGGCCGCCGGAAACTGGGACTGCGGGACGGCGGCAACGGCGATCTCAAGGTCAAGCAGGCCCTGGCCGCCGTGGGCCAGGGATTGTTGATGCAGGCCTATGAACAGCGATTCCAGGAATATGGCCAGGGGGTTGCCCAGATTCTTCTCACCCACGACGATCTGTCCCGCCGTCACCGCTATCTCAATATCCGCAACACCATCCTGACGCTCTTCCAGTTCGGCGTACTGCCCATTGTCAACGAAAACGACACGGTTTCGGTGGAAGAGTTGCGCCTGGGC
Organism: uncultured Desulfobulbia bacterium; assembly: GCA_964446115.1. Taxonomy (GTDB): domain Bacteria; phylum Desulfobacterota; class Desulfobulbia; order Desulfobulbales; family Desulfobulbaceae; genus CAYUNE01. The sequence continues at coordinate 39,355 of CAYUNE010000025.1, forward strand.
GACAATGACACCCTGGCCGCCATGATCACCAACATGATCGAGGCGGATATGCTGATTCTGCTCAGTGACGTCGAAGGCCTCTATGCCCGGGATCCCGCCGCTGGTCCGGAAAACGGCGGCGGCGACCTGGTGTACACCGTTGCCGAAATCACCGAGGAGATCAGGGAGATGGCCGGCTACAGCAAAAGCGCCATGGGAACGGGCGGTATGCGCAGCAAAATCGAGGCGGCCCGCATGGTCGCCGCCTGCGGCGGCAGTTCCTTCATCGGCTCCGGGCGCACGCCCGATATCCTCAAACGTCTCTTTTCAGGGGAGATGACCGGTACCTTTTTTCTGCCGCGGCCCGACAGGATGAAAACCCGCAAACACTGGATCGCCCATGTGTTGCGGCCCGAGGGATATCTGGTGCTTGATGCCGGCGCCTGCACCGCCCTGCGCGAGCGCGGCAAGAGCCTCTTGCCCTCCGGGATCAGGGAGGTGCGCGGCGATTTCGATGTCGGCGCTCCGGTGCACTGTCTTGATGAAAACGGCACGGCGGTCGCCGCCGGGCTCTGCAATTACGCGGCGCGGGATATCGACCGTATCAAGGGAGTCAAAAGTAGTGAAATCAAAACCATTTTAGGGTATAAGGACAGCGATGTGGTGATCCACCGTGACAACCTCATGACCCTGGAGAACGACAACCGCGGCTCGGCACGCCGGTGAGGAGAAGGGAGGAGATTATGGACCAGGCTGCTCTTGAAAAAAGCGTAGTGGAAATGGCACAAAAGGCCCGCCGGGCGTCCCGGGGGCTGGCAACCCTGTCCACGGGTGTGAAAAACGATGTCCTGCTTGCCATGGCCAGGGCGCTGAAAGCGGAACGTGAACTCATCACAGCGCAAAACGAGAAAGATCTGGCGGCGGGCCGGGAGAAAGGGCTCTCCGCGGCCATGCTCGACCGGCTGGCGCTCACCGACAAGGTGATCGACTCCATGGTGCGGGGACTCAAAGAGGTGGCTGCCCTGCCCGATCCCGTCGGCGAGATCTCTGAGATGAAAAAACGGCCCAGCGGCATCCAGGTGGGGCGCATGCGGGTCCCCCTGGGCGTGGTGGGAATGATCTATGAATCACGGCCCAATGTCACCGTCGATGCCGCCGCCCTCTGCCTCAAGGCCGGCAATGCGGTGCTGCTGCGCGGCGGCTCCGAGGCCATTCATTCCAACCTGGCCCTGGCCGAGATTTTTCAGAAAACCCTTGCCGCCCACGGAGTCGACGGCGACTCCGTTCAGGTGATCCCCATGACCGACCGGGCCGCGGTGCAGGTAATGCTGGCCCAGGAGGAGTGCATCGACCTCATCATCCCCCGGGGCGGCGAAGGTCTCATCCGTTTTGTGGCCGGGACGTCACGGATCCCCGTTCTCAAGCATTACAAGGGGGTCTGCCACGCCTACATCGACGCCGACGCCGATCTGGAGATGGCGATCAACATCGTCATGAACGGTAAGACCCAGCGGCCCGGTGTCTGCAATGCCCTGGAAGGACTGCTGGTGAACAGAGAAATTGCCGCTGCCTTTCTGCCGCCGGTTGCCGAAAAACTGACGGCTGCCGGGGTCCGGTTGCGGGGCTGTGGTCGCAGCCGGGAAATCGTCCCCACCATGTCGGCGGCATCGGAAGATGACTGGGGGTGCGAGTTTCTCGATCTGATCCTTGCCGTGAAGGTGGTTGACGATATGGAAGGTGCCGTCCGCCATATCGAACGCTACGGTTCCCGGCATACCGAGACCATTGTCACCGATTCTTATGGGAACGCCCAGGAGTTTCTGCGAAGGGTGGATGCCTCGGCGGTTATGGTCAACGCCTCGACCCGTTTCAATGACGGCGGCGAGTTCGGGCTGGGAGCTGAAATCGGCATCAGCACCACCAAACTCCATGCCTATGGTCCCATGGGCCTGGAGGAGCTGACCACCCGCAAATTCATTGTCTGCGGCCGGGGGGAGGTACGGGTCTGAGACGATGAGCCCCGCCTTGGCGCAGAGCCCGAACGCTGCGGCGCCCAGCTTTCATACCGGGGAACGGATCGGACTGTTCGGCGGCACCTTCGACCCGGTGCATAATGGGCATCTGCAGATCGCCTTGGGGGTCCGGCGTCGCTATTGCCTGGAGAGAGTGATCTTTCTTCCCGCCCTGCAACCACCTCATAAAGAAAGGGAAATCACCCCCTTCCATCATCGGGTGGGCATGCTTGCCGCCGCGCTTCGCGGTCTGCCCGCCATGGAGATTTCGCAGCTTGAAGCCCGGCGCCGGGGACCGTCCTACACCTATGATACCCTGCGGGCCGTACGCCGGGAATTTGGAGATGAGTCGCATTATTTTCTGATCATCGGTGCCGACTCCTTTGCGGAGATTCATCTCTGGTACCGCTTCAGACGGCTGCTTGCCGAGGTCGATCTCATCGTCGCCGCCCGGCCGGACTATCCCCTTGACCTGTTGCAGAGGCAATTTGAGCGGTTGCGACCCGCCGTCTATGACTACCGGGAGGAGGATTGTTCCTGGTACTGCGCCGCCACCGGGCGTTCCATCCACTACTTTGGTGAAGCGGTCAACCCGGTTTCCTCGTCCGTCATCCGCGAACGGATCGGTAAGGGTGCCGCCATCGACGACCTGGTACCCATGGCGGTGCACGCCTATATCCGGCACCACCGCCTCTACCGAAAATTCTCCTCCGCCGGCTCCCCTGCAGCCCAAACCGCACCGCTGCCGTGAGATATATCGCCGATCTCCATATCCACTCCCGTTTTTCCCGCGCCACCAGCAAGGCCTGCACCATACCCGGGCTTGCGGCCTGGGCCCGGATCAAGGGAATCGATGTCGTCGGCACCGGCGACTTTACCCATCCCGGCTGGTTTTCCCATTTCAGCGGTACCTTAACCGAGGCGGAGCCGGGATTTTTCCGCCTCAAGCCGGGGGTGGAGCCCGATTTTTCCACCTTTCCCCATTTCAGCATCACTCCCATGGAGCGCGATGTCCGCTTTGTGCTCACCGCCGAAATCAGCTCCATCTACAAGCGGGGGGGCAGGGTGAGGAAGATCCACAACGTTCTCCTGGTGCCGGATTTCGACAGCGTCCGCCGTCTCAATGCCAGGCTGGCCGGTATCGGTAATATCGAATCCGACGGCCGGCCGATTCTCGGGCTGGACAGCCGGGACCTTCTGGAAATCCTGCTGGAGGAGGCTCCGGAGGGTTTCCTGGTTCCCGCCCATGTCTGGACCCCCTGGTTCTCGCTTTTCGGCTCCCGGTCGGGTTTCGACAGTATCGAGGAGTGTTTCGGCGATCTCTCCGACCATATCTTTGCCCTGGAAACCGGGCTTTCCTCCGATCCGGACATGAACCGGCTGATCTCAGCGCTGGACCGCTGCACCCTTATTTCCAATTCCGACTGCCATTCTCCCGGCAAACTGGGCCGCGAGGCCAATATCTTCAATACCGACTTCGATTTTTTCGCCATGCGCCGGGCGATCCGTTCGCCGCAGGACCAAGGCGGAAAACAGGTCTTCGAGGCCACCATCGAGTTTTTCCCGGAAGAGGGCAAGTATCACTGTGATGGCCACCGCAAGTGCGGTTTCTGCTGTGAACCCCTCAAAACCAGGGAGCTGGCCGGAACCTGTCCTCGCTGCGGTAAAGCGCTCACCGTCGGTGTGCTGCATCGGGTCATGGAGCTGGCCGACCGCTCCAGACCCGTCTATCCACCCGGATCACCCGGGGTCTTCTCCATCGTGCCCCTGCCGGAACTCATCAGCGAGCTGGTGTCGGTGGGGCCCGCCTCCAAAAAGGTGACGAAAATCTACAGCAACCTCGTCAGCGTTTTTGGATCGGAATTTACCCTGCTGCTGGAGACACCGCCTGCGGAAATCGAAAAGAGATCGCCGCTGCTGGCCGAGGCTGTGAGCCGCATCCGTTCGGGCCGGGTGATCAGAAATCCCGGTTATGACGGTGAATTCGGCACTATCAAGGTCTTTGCCGATAATGAGCGGCAGCAACTGGCGGGTCAGCTTGAGCTCTTTCAGGCCCCGTCGTCTCCACCCCGGAGAAGAAAAAACAAGCCACGCCGTATCCAGCCCCGTCTTTTTGCTCCCTCCGGCCGGGGGCGGCCTGACAAGGGGAGAGGCGACCGGGAAAAAAAGCTCAACGAAGAACAGCAGAGTATCGTTCACAGCCGGGCGCGCCACCTTATCGTCAAGGCCGGACCGGGCACAGGCAAAACCTTTACCCTGGTTGCCCGGTTACGGCGGATTCTGGGACAAGGCGCCCCCTGCACGGTGATCACCTTCACCAACCGGGCCGCCGACGAGCTCAAGGAACGTATCGGTCAATGGGAGGGACGGCGCTTGTTCATCGGCACCTTTCACGGGTTTTGCTTGCACCATCTGCGCCAGACCCTGCCGCGGCTGCAGGTTGCCGGTCCCGGCGAGCGGCGGCTGATTCTGCGTCGCCTTCATCCCCGTTCGGGTGAGCCGGAGATCAGGGCCATGGGGGATGATGTCGGCGCGGCGCTCATCGGCGACCGGAAGGAAAAACCGTCATGTTTCCAGGCATACATGGATGAGCTCGACCGTCGGCAGATGGTTGATATCGACGCGGTGGTCCCCATGCTGACCGCGCACCTGCAGAAAAACGACAGCCGCAGCAACCTGATCCGGGAACGGACCGGCTTTCTCTTCATCGACGAATTCCAGGATCTCAACCGCAGTCAGTATCACCTTGTCCGCACCCTGGCCGCCACCTCGTCCGTTTTTGCCATCGGCGATCCCGACCAGGCGATTTACGGTTTCCGCGGCAGTGATCCCGCCTATTTTTATCATTTTCTCCGTGATCTTGACCCGGCCTGCTTTTCCCTGGTGCGGAATTATCGCAGCGCGCAGCAGATCATCGAGGCGGCCAATGGCCTGATTTCATGTAACGGCAACCGTGGTGACGATGAGAACTTCGGGCGGCCCCGGGCGGTTCGGAGCAGCCGGGGAGCGCTTTTTCGCCACCGGGCATCGGGCGGTGAAGCCGAGGCCCGTTTCATTGTCCGCGAGGTGGAACGGCTGGTGGGGGGTACCTCCCACCGGGAAATCGAACGGTTGGACAACGGTGATCAAGACGATGCCGGGCGGCAGCGCAACATCACCTTCGGCGATATCGCCGTACTCTACCGCACCGGTGGCCAGGCCGGGACCGTGGCCGCGGCCATGGAGGAGCAGGGGATTCCCCACCAGGTGGTGGACCTGCGGCCCTATTACCGGCAGGGTGCTGCAAAGCACCTCTATCTCCGGCTGCTGGCGGCAGCCGATGACGCCGACCTGCCCTCCCTGCTGGAACTGCTGGCGGAGCAGGCCGGTATCGGCGGGACCACCGTCGATTACCTGGAGCGCAATCTTACCCCTTCGCAGGAGAGGGGAGGCCGTGATTTTCTTGCCGCCGCCCTTGCCCTGCTCGCGGCCAAGGAGCGTTTTTCCCCGCAACGTCGGATCATCCGACAGCTTGAAAACGAGCTGGAGGAGTTGCGCCGCAGCGTCCTTGACGCGGGTTTGCGGAAGGCCCTGGAGGCGGAGTGCCGGGATCGGGAAGAAGACGATGGGGTCCGTCGCCTCCTGGAGCTGGCCGATTCCTTCGGCACCGGACTTGGTGAGTTTGTTCGCCACCTGAGACGCTACAGTGATACGGTTGTCTATGACCGGCGGGCCGAGGCCGTTACCCTGATGACCCTGCATGCTTCCAAGGGGCTGGAATTTCCCGTGGTCTTCATCTGCGGCCTGGCAGAGGGCATCCTGCCCCATCAAGGCGCCGCAGCGACCGGGGAGAAAGATAAGGGGGGCAACGACCGCGATATCGAAGAGGAGCGGCGCCTTTTCTATGTGGGTATGACCCGCGCCATAGATACGCTCTATCTCACCTCCGCTGCCGTCGGTGTCCGTTTCGGGAGAGTCGTCAGGCTGAAAGAATCCAGGTTTCTTCAAGAAATACCTTTACCTTTGTTCCAAAATCCACGACAATCATCCCAAGAGAAAAAGCCGAGAAAAAAGAAGAAGAAGGATGTCCGGCAACTTACGCTGTTTTAGGGTTGTCGGGGCAAGACGCGGGTATTCTCCGGTTCCCTCCATGAGCGATGAAAAAAAGATTGCCGGCCTGCAGCGTGAGATCAGGCGGCTGAAAAGCGCCAACCGCACGCTGCGACGGCGGGTGTCCATGGCCGATGAGGCCAGCCAGGCCAAAAGCGATTTCCTGGCCATGATCAGCCACGAAATCCGTACGCCCATGAACGGCGTTATCGGTATCGCCGATCTGCTGCTGGACACCAAACTCACCGGCAAACAGCGCAAGTACACCGAGCTCATCTACTCATCGGCCCGCGACCTGCTGACGCTCATCAACTCCATCCTCGATTTCAGCAAACTGGAAGCGGACCGGCTCGAACTCGAGGAAGAGGAGTTCAATCTCGACGAGCTCATCATCGAGGTCATGAGCCTGCACGCCATCGAGGGGACCCGCAAGGGCCTGGATGTGCACTACTCGATTCCCCCCGAGCTCGACCTGAAATACCTGGGAGACAAGAACCGGTTGCGTCAGGTGCTTGTCAATCTCATCGGCAATTCCATCAAGTTCACGGACAGCGGCTACGTGGTGCTCAAGGCCACCAAGGAAGAGATCGACAACCGCTCTCATCTTATCTCCTTCACCATCGAGGACAGCGGCTCGGGCATTCCCCCCGAGCGGCAGGAAGACCTCTTTCTGCCCTTTGCGCAGCTGGATACCTCGTCCACCAGGCGATTCGGCGGCACCGGCCTGGGGCTTACCATCAGCAAGAAACTGGTGGAACTCATGGGCGGAGAAATCGGTGTGGAGTCAACCCCGGGCAAGGGGTCGCTCTTCTGGTTCAACGTCCGCCTCAAACCGGTGCTTTCCGAAAAAACGGCGATGGATCCATCACCGCCGTTGACCGACACCGGGGAGCGCAGGCCGCGGCAGGTCCGCGGCCCCCGGGTGCTCATTGTCGAAGATGACGCCACCAACCGGCTGGTGATCGAGGGCATGCTCGAACATACCGGCGTTCCCTTCACCTTTGCCCATAACGGCCGGGAGGCCATTGATAAATGGAAGGAAAATGTCTATGACCTCATTCTCATGGACTGCCAGATGCCGGTGATGAACGGTTACGAGGCCACGGCTGCCATCCTGGCCCTGCAAAAGGAGCTGCCGGAGAAGAAGAAACCGGTCATCATCGCCCTCACCGCCGACGTCACCTCCCAGGCACGGAAGCGCTGCCGGGAGGTCGGAATGGATGCCTATATAGAAAAACCTATTGATCTCAATGTGTTGAGCGATGTTGTGCGCCGTCTTTTACCCGACATGCAGCACGATCTCTTTCCCCGGCGCTCCCGGCGGGACCCGGTTGTTGCGCCGCGTTCCTCACCCGGAGATCCGGTGGACAGCGGTCTGATCAGCATCAAAACCCTGGAACGGCTCAAGCAGAATATCGGTGATATCCGGCCGGTGCTCCGGGTTTTTCTGGACCGGCTTCCCAAGCTGGTGGCGGTGCTCAAGGAGGAAGCCGGCGCGGAGAATGTCAAGGTACTCATGGAGGTGGCCCATAAACTCAAGGGCAGTTGCGGCCAGTTCGGGGCCGTGAAACTGGCGAGACTGTGCACCGAGGTGGGCAGGCGGGGCCAGGGAGGAGACCTGTACGCCATGGAGGAGTTGATCGGCAGAATTGAGCGGGCCGCGGTGGAGACCGATGCATATTTCAGGGATATGCTTGAAGAATAAAGATTTTTTTGGGAAAATAAAGAAAAGAACGCCTTGACGGATACGGATTTTGGCCTGAAAGCAGGTCATGCGATCAATCGAGCCCCGGCCCTTGCGTGCTACTGCCGGGATTTGAGTTTTCGCAATAGGCGGCGCGGCCGGAAAGACGAATTTTCAAGATGGTTTGAGGAACCTGTGGTACGACTCCGGTGGGGATGTGCGGTGTCCGGCTGCAGGTGGATATCCCCGGCTGGGGAAAACGATGCTCCGGTAAACGGATGAACTGGAGGGATCAACAACCTGATGTCAGAAAATGAACGTAACAGGCCGACGATTCTCGTCGTCGACGATGATGATGTCCTGCGGCTTGTTCTCCGACAGTATCTAGAAGGACAACGCTATCGGGTAATGGAGGCGGAGGACGGCGCCGTTGCCCTCAAGAAGTTGCGCAGCCGGCGCATTGATCTTGTTTTGCTGGATATCTCCATGCCCGGTGTCGACGGCTGCAAGGTCTGCGACCATATCAACCGGTTTTTACCCAATCCGCCGCCGGTGCTGATGATCACCACCCTCGACGATGAGGACACAGTTGATCAGGCCTACGAATCCGGTGCCGAAGATTATATCCGCAAACCCATCAAATGGGCGGTTCTCAAAAACCGCATTCACCATATCCTGGCGGCCCGCCGCGCCAAGCAGGAACTGGAGGAGATCTCCCTTAACTACTCCCTGCTCTTTAATTCTGCGGCGGACGGCATCTGCGGGGTGGATGCCTCGGAACGTATCAGTTTCGTCAATCCCGCGGCCCTGGAGATGCTGGGTTATACCCGGGAAGAGATGATCGGGAAACCCACCACCGCGTTTTTCTCCATGTCCATTCCCGGTGAAGAGGGGGCGGACAAGGAGATCTTTCCCTTCCGGGACGCTATTGAGAAGGAGAAGAATTTCCACTACGATGCCCTGCGCCTGGTGCGGAAGGACGGCACCAGTTTTACCGTTGACTGCAGGGTGGCGCCCATGCGCAAGGGAGAAAAGGTGATCGGCTGCGTCATGATCTTCCTGGATGTCACCGATCGCCAGGAAGCGGCCGAGGTCATCCGCCACATGGCCAACCACGATTCCCTCACCAACCTGCCCAACCGCAACTTCTTTCTCAAGCGTCTGCCCCAGGCCATTTCCCTGGCCCGGCGCGAACACCGGCTCCTCGCTTTGCTCTTTATCGATCTGGACCGATTCAAGCCGGTCAATGACCGCTTCGGTCATTCGGTGGGGGATAAGGTGCTGCAGGTGGTGGCCGGACGGCTGGAAAAGATGCTGCGTTCCTCGGACAGTGTCTGCCGCCTCGGCGGCGATGAGTTCGTCATCCTGCTGGAGAGCACCAAGAGTATCCAGGGCGCCGAAGAGGTGGCGCGAAAGGCCATCGAGGCCCTGAACCAGCCCATTGAGGTGGACGGCAACAACTGCAGCGTCGGGGCCAGTATCGGTATCAGCGTCTATCCGCACGACTGCAACGATTCGGAAACCATGCTCAAGCATGCGGATATCGCCATGTACCGGGCCAAGAAGAACGGCCGCGACCGCTACGAGATCTACAACAGCGGCATGGAGAAAAAACCGAACCGTCGGGCTACATGAGAATGGACCTGATGATATCCGATTTACCGATGACCCCCACCAGGTGTTCGCCGTCGATGACCGGCAGGGTGTGAACCCTCTTGTCCGCCATGATGGTGGCAACCTCGTCCAACGGGGTCTCCGGATCGACGCTGATCACCTTCTCGGTGAAAATATCCTCCACCTTGACCCCTGCCATCTTGCGCATTTCCCTTTCGAACCGCTCGGGATTTTCCAGGTAGATGACCGAGTCCAGGATAGTGATCACCGTCGGAATATGAACCTTCTTGGTCTGGTCGATGAGGTCGTTTTCCGTCACCACGCCGATCACCCGTCCGTCTTCGACCACCGGCGCGCCGCTGATTCTGTTGTCGGCAAGCAGGCGGGCCAGCTCACGCACCGTTGTGTTTTTTTCCACGCTGATCACCGTGCCGGTCATGATATCTTTTGCCCTGAGCATACTTTTCCCCCTCTGTTTGATGTTCTGCGGCCAAGTTCCGTCAGCATCCCGGGTACTGCCTCGGCCACTTCCGAGGCCAGGTAGCCGTAGTGTCGCTCTCCGGCCAGTTGATCGGCGGCCGCGCCGTGCACAAAGACCCCCAGGCGGCAGGCATCCCAGGGTGAATAGCCCTGGGCCAGCAGGCCGCCGATGAGACCTGCCAGTACATCTCCCATGCCGCCGCCGGCCATGCCCGCGTTGCCGCTGGAGTTGATCGCCGCCCTGCCGTCCGGCCCGCCGATAACGGTTCCGGCACCTTTGAGAACGCAAAAAAGTCCGGCAACACCGGCCAGACGCGCCACCGCCCCCAGCCGGTCCGCCTGGATCTCTGCACTGCTGCAGCCCAGCAGTCTGGCCATCTCGCCGGGATGAGGAGTGAGAATCCGGGCTGCCGGCGGCTGCTGTTGCAGGAGCTCCGGGGCTGTGGCCAGGATATTGAGGCCGTCGGCATCAATGACCATGGGCAGCTCAACCTCGCGGTAGAGGCTGCGTACCAGCCTGGCGGTCTCCTCGCCGGTGGTCAGGCCGGGGCCGAGAACCAGGGCTGTTTTTCCGGCCAAGGCGGAGGTGATAACACCATGGTCATCGTAACCGGGGGCATGCTGTGAAGCGGGCAGGGTAATGGTCATCGCCTCGCTGAGCGTGGTTTCGAAAATCGGGTTCAGGGTGCGGGGCACGGCCAGGCTCACCAGGCCGGTGCCGCAGCGCAGCGCTCCCCGGGCGCAGAGAATGGCGGCCCCGGTTTTACCGGTGGAGCCGGCAACAACCAGAAGGTGGCCGTGGCTGCCCTTGTGGGAGAGTGGCGATCGCGGTTTCAGCAGCGCGGCCATGGACTGCCGGGTGAGCAGCTCCTTGCCGGGGGTGTCGCCTTCTGCCGCCCGGTTGGGGATGGTAATGTCGATCACCCGTAGTCTGCCGCTGTTTTCCAGGCCGGCCTGCAGAACATGTCCCGGCTTTGCCAGACCATAGGTGGCGGTATAGTCGGCCCGCACGCAGCCGCCGAGCACGCGGCCGTCGTCGCTGCCGATTCCGGAGGCGATATCCACGGCGCAGACCGGTGCCGGCAAGGTTTCCCGCAGCCGGTTGATGAGGGTGATGCAGTGGAGGAAATGGCCGCCGATCTCCCTGGAGAGGCCGGTGCCGAAAAGGGCGTCCACCAGGGCCCAGACCGGTGTCACGCCGTGCAAAGCGGTAATTTCCGCCCGGGCATGGTCGAGCTTTTCCGCTGTATCCGTCACCGAATGCGCCAGGCGCAACCGGCTGACGATCTGGTAGTTGCAGGCGGCATCACCGGTGAGCCGCTGCGGGTCGATCAGGTAGAAGATCTGGACCCGGGCCCCCAGCTGATGCAGGTGGCGGGCCATGACCAGGCCGTCGCCGCCGTTGTTGCCCGGTCCCACAAAGATGACCACCGCTGATCCGGACGGATCTCCCAGCTCCTCCACCAGGAAATCGACGCTGCCGGCCCCGGCATTTTCCATGAGCACGATGCCGGGAATGCCGTATTCCTCAATGGCCTTTCGATCAAGTTCCCGCATTTCCGCGGCTGAGACAAGTTTCATGGTTTTTTTCGTTTTTTTGGGTCAAGGTTTGCGCCTGCGACAACAACCGTCAGTCAAAGAGGCATATAGTATAGCGCCGGATCGGCAAGAATTCCAGGCGGGAAAATGAAAAGCGGGTAACCAGCCGATCGCCGCGGGATTTCCAGGTGGAAAAGCAGGTGATTTTTTGCCTTGTTTCCCGTATGTTGATACAATTTTATAGGGATGTTTACGCCGTAAGAGAAGCGTGGTTGGAAGAATGGGAAGTGGAATTGGACTCTGCTGGTCCGGGCTCATCAGGGGCGCGGAGTGGCGGAGTAAGGCAGCAGAAAGGAGAAGTGAGGGGGGCAAGATGGATCTCGTTGTTTTTGTTCAGGATGCGGCGGGCAGACGCAAGATCGAGGGAATCGGCAGGTATGGCCGCAATCTGCAGGTAACCGCGATTTTCGAGATTTCCCCGACCCTGCCCGAATTTATCGACGAACCGGAGGAGTATATCAGTGATGATTTTTCAGGGGATCTGGTTCTGGATTATCTCCTCCATCCGGACCTGGCCGAGTATCTGGTGCGGCTTTGCAATGAAAAGAAGATTGCCGTTATTTCCCCGGGCAAGAAACTGGCGGGCGCCGCTACACCGTTCACCTGTTGCGGACTGCGGCGGGAGGAGAGGTTCGGGGAATATGGGCTTCAGTTCGGCCTGCCTGAGTATGAAGTCCGGGTGGAAGATGGGGTGATTGCCGCCATAACGGTGCGCCGCGGCGCACCCTGCGGCGCCACGGCCGAGGCCCTGGAGAGTATCATCGGTTGCGGCATCGAAGAGGCCCTTACCACTCTACCCCGGGAGGTGCAGTATCGCTGCGTGGCCGACCCCGGCGGCTTTGATCCGGTCACCGGCAAAAGTCCCGTCCATTTCGCCGGGCACGTCCACCGGGCCGCTCTGAAAAAAGCCCTGACAACCGCACCTGACTGCCGTGACTCCACCCGGCCGCCCGAGCCTTAGTCCGTTATTTTCAGTGCGCGGATATCGCAATTAATTAAATACAGCTCACGAAGGAGTAATCAGCAGGCCTTAGAGTGCCGGCTTTTTTGTATAGTATGGAAATGTACGGAAACCGAAATCCGCCTCATTGTTCCAAGACCTCTTCGACGGATTCGGCAGAGAGGATGCGTTCCGACCAGAGCAGCAGCTGATCCCGGTCGGCCTGTTTGATCCTGCTTTCGACTTCCGGAGATATGGGGCCGAATTTTTTGTTGAGCAAGCGAA
>CAYUNE010000026.1:0-41668 GCA_964446115.1 uncultured Desulfobulbia bacterium
AATATGCCAAGGCGGATACAGATCCAGTTCATGGCTCAAGCGGCTGATGAGATTATGTGCGGCCTTTACCTCCCCGTGTCCCTCCACGAGGATATAGCCTTTTTTCGGGGACAAGTTTTACTCCTCCCCGTTTTCATCAAACAGTGAAAGTTGCAGGTCTCCGGAAACAAAGAGTTCTCCAAGACGCAACAGGCTTTTGCGAACTGGGCCGAGGTGAGTTTCCGTGACCTGCCTGACATCGGTTTTGCCGTTGATCCGATTGACCACCATGATAACATCACGGTCACAGTCAACAACATCGAGAATGACCGGGCTGTGGGTCGTTACAAAAATTTGAGATACTTCGCTGGCCTGGTGCAAATAATCATAGAGCATGGGCAGAGCGCCGGGATGGACAGTCAGTTCAGGTTCCTCGATGCCGATGACCGGTAAATACGGTTTTTGCAACAGAGCGGTGACAAGCCCCGCAACCCGGAGTGTTCCATCCGATTGCTGCGCGGCATCAAACCATCGTTTTCCTTTTTTGGCGGCAATTTGTTGTTTGAATTGCGCTATCAGATGGCCAGCAGCGCTTGTCACCCGTACATCTTCGATATCACCTGTCAGTTGATTCAGTCCGGCTATCAGATCCTTTTTTGCCTGTTCGTCTTTGACCAACTCCCGTAAAATCGATACCCAGTTTTCCCCATGGGATCTCATGGGGCGAACCGGATCAAAACGCTGGGGCACACGCAGGGCATCCGGAAAAACTGAGTACACCGTAATGCCAGACAGATAATCCACCAACGGCTTGAACTGTTCAGTGCCGCCCAGAGCGGTCAAGGCAAGGGATTGTTCATCCATACGGGGCGCGATTCCTTCCGGCCCTTCCCATGCATTTTCTTTCCGTTCAAAACGGTTTATCTTCCCTTTGATGGTGACACTGGCGGTCTCGGACTTCACCCTGTACTCACCAAGTCGGTCGCCGGTGATGACAAACATATACCGGGCCGCACCATTCTCCAGCGCAATGTCCAACTCTATATGAACATCAAAGGGGCGGCCATGGCTTCGCCGTCGAACCCCGTCAATCCCGTTTCGATGGGTTATGGCCGCTGGAAGCCCTTGTATTACGCTATCCCGCACAAAGGAAAGGACATCCAGCAGGTTGGATTTCCCCGATCCGTTGGGGCCGACAAGGATGGTCAGCCCCCCCGGCCTGATGTGAATCTCAGGACCGAAACTGCGGAAATGTGAAATAATCAATTCTCTTATCATTGGCTTCTCCTGAAGTGCATGCAAGTCTTATTAATCTCACCATTCATCAAGCGGAGAAGAAGGGCTTCTCGTCATATTTATCTCGTCCGTAATACAAATGTTTATCTCGCATCCTTCCCCTCCGTGTCGCCGTAGAGCCGGTCTCTGCTGAACTGATCCTCGACACCTGAATTTACAATCTCCAATTGAAGTATTACTGTCTTGATAAAAGATATCAGACCGACAGTTTTTCCCACCTGAGGAGCCAGGCGACGAGCAGGCCGGCGGTGAAGCCGATGGCCAGGCTGGTGGCCAGAGTTATGCCGAGGATGACGGTGGCGACGAAGTATTCCTTGCGCCCTTCGAGATCCATGATGGTCAGGGTCAGCTGGCTGCCGGCGAAAACCAGGAGGATGCCGAGAATTGCCAGGGGCAACAGCCTGAAAACACCGATGATATGCTCACCCAACAGCAGGGAGAGCAGCAGGAAGATGGAGCCGATGATGAGATTGGATCCGGCGGTACGGGCCCCGAAACGGTAATGGGCCGCCAGCCCTCCGGCCCCGTGGCAGAGGGGCATGCCGCCGAGGCAGAAGCTGAAAAAATTGGCCAGGGCCATGCTGAGACAGACATTGCGGTTGGTCACCCTGGCGGACTGCTCGCCAAAGTAATTGCCGGACAGATCGGTATAGGCAAGTACGGCATTGCCCAGGGTCATGGGCAGCTGCGGCAGCACCAGGGCAAAGAGGGCAAAGGTGAAATCTACCCTGCCCGGCGGTTCCACCGGAAGGAATTGCGGCAGGTGAAGCCCCACGGCGCCGGTGAGTCCGGGCCGGGCGCCCAGGAGAAATCCGGCGATCATGCCGCCGATCACCATCACCAGTCCGGCAGGATATTTCCTGTTCTCCAGCAAAAGCAGCGTCACCAGACTGCCGGCAATACCGATGACGATGCCGATGGGGAGCGGTCCCAGGGATTGGACCGCCAGATAGGGCTCCGCACTGTGGTGCAGTTGCTGAAAGGCCGAGGTGCCGATGATGAACCTGATCCCCCCGGCAATCAGCAGCGCGCCGGTGGAGAGCTGCACCCCCCTGATCACCGCGTGCGGAGTATATTTCTTGATTTGGTCGATGGCGCCGGTCAGGGCGATGAGCATGAGAAAAACGCCCATGAGCAGCGTCGAGGCCATCACCTGGGATCCGGTCATGGAGGTGGCGATGGCATAGGCGCCGATCACCTTCATGGGTTGCACCGGCACGGTGACCCTGAAAAAAAGACCTGAGGCGATAAAAAAAAGCCCAACCGTAAAAAAGAGGCCCAGGGGATTCATGCCGTTGACCAGCACCATGGCCACGGCAATGGGCAGCAGCGTGCCGATATCACCCAGGGCACCGGCCATCTCCAGACGATCGAATCTCATAGGTACGGACATATGGTTCCTCCCGGGTAGCCTTTTCTTCCACAATCGCACCTGGTTTTACCGTAACCGTTCTCAGGATTCGCAACCCGCCGGTATAATGCGCCCCTCAGCTCTAAGCGCACACCGCCGGTGGAGATTTGCTGAATCTTTCCCGCCCGCAGCAGCCTATCTGCGCGGGCTCGAGAGATTCAGTAAAGATGCGGTGGCCGTGAGGGCTTACGATTATATCAGCTGCAGCCGTTACCAGGCAGCGGCCCCATCCTTACCGGTCTCCGGGATGAGAAAGCCCGTGACCGGCTCCATCCATCTATAGCATGAACGGCGGTAATCACCCAGGTGAAATTTATCAGCCGCCTGGCTTTTCGGCCCCATTCCAGGTAAAGTAGGCTTTCCCGCGCCGGGGAGAACCGCAATCATCCGGACAACACCGCCATGACAACGAAATCACTGCCCTTTATCCTCTTTCCCTTCCTCTCCTGGTTCAAAAATTATTCAGGGGACAGTCTGAGGCATGATCTCATCGCCGGTATCACCGTGGCCCTGGTGCTGATTCCCCAGTCCATGGCCTATGCCCAGCTCGCCGGCCTTCCCCCCCATTACGGGTTGTATGCCTCCTTTCTGCCGCCCATGGTCGCGGCCCTGTTCGGCTCCAGCAGAAGGCTCGCCACCGGGCCGGTGGCGGTGGTCTCCATGATGACGGCCGCCGCCCTGGAACCGCTGGCCGTTCCCGGCAGCGAGGCCTATATCGCCTATGCGGTGCTTCTGTCGTTCTGCGTCGGTCTTTTCCAGTTTCTGCTGGGGATTTTGCGCCTGGGCGTCGTCGTCAACCTCCTCTCCCATCCGGTGGTCACCGGCTTCATCAATGCAGCGGCGCTCATCATCGCCTCCAGCCAGCTCTCCAAACTCTTCGGCATCCATGTGGACAAGGCCGAGCACTATTACGAAACCATGCAACGGGTTTACAACGCCGCCCTGCACTTCACCCACTGGCCCTCATTTTTCATGGGGTTGCTGGCCTTCGTCATCATGATCGGCTGCAAAAAACAGAAACCCGGCCTGCCGTGCGTGCTCTTTGCCGTTGCCCTGACAACGACAATCTCATGGCTCACCGGTTTCGAGAACAATCGCTATGTCTCGGTTCGGGAAATCGAGATTGCGGGACTGGTCGAGACCATCGACGAGCTCAACTCCAACCTGGACCATATCCTTCAGACCGTTTCGGCCACGGCCCTCTTGGGCGGAAACAAACCGTCTTTTCTGAAAAAAAACGAAAAAGATCGGGTCAGTACCATCTGTTCCGCCTGCCACCGGAACACCGATGTTCAACTGGAAGAGCTGAAAAAGGAAGGATCCCGCCCAGGCATTGTCACAACTCCTCCGGAAAAGGTCCTGGAGCTGCATCTGCTGGCGGGTGTACTTGACCGCTACCTGGCCGAAGAAAAAAAACGCGCCACCCTCATCAGAAAAAAACTGCGATCCCTGCACCTGGTCTCCGTCCGTAAAACGGACGGCTCACTTGTTTACCGCCTGCAGGGGGATGTGCCCCGATCAGAGCGGGCGGAAAAAAACATCTGGCGCATCCATATCGGCAACGAGACCCTGGTTCCCGAAAAAATTCTGCTGGTGGGCGGCGGCGAGGTGGTGGGCGGCGTTCCCCGCGGCCTTCCCCGGATGGGTATGCCCCGGTTCGACCTGACGGTGATGGGCAGGCTGCTCCTGCCGGCGATCGTCATCTCCATCCTCGGGTTCATGGAGGCCATTTCCATTGCCAAGGATATGGCGGCCAAAAGCGGCTACCGGCTTGATCCCAGCCGGGAACTCATGGGCCAGGGTCTCGGCAATATCGCCGGCTCGTTCAGCGGCGCCTATCCCACCTCGGGCTCCTTTTCCCGCTCGGCCGTCAACTTCCAGGCAGGCGCCAGGACCGGACTCTCCTCCGTGTTCACCAGCCTGACCGTGATCGTTGCCCTGCTCTTCTGCACGCCGCTGCTCTATCATCTGCCGCAATCGGTCCTGGCCGCCATTATCATAACCGCGGTCATCGGCCTGGTGAACGTCAACGACATCAGGCACGCCTTTATCGTCAACCGGGCCGACGGCGTCATCAGCCTCATCACCTTTGGGACAACGCTTTTTTTCGCCCCCCACCTGGACCGGGGGATCCTGGTGGGCGTGCTTTTGTCCGCCGCCGTCTTCTTCTATCGCAAGATGCGCCCCACCATCGCCGAGCTCTCCCTCTGGGAGGACGGCCATTACAGGAACACCAGACTCTTCGACCTCAGACAGTGCCGCTATATCGCCGTCATCAGGTTTGACGGACCGCTCTTTTACGGCAACATCAGCTACCTGGAAGAGGAGGTGCTGAAAATCGTCCGCAGCCTGCCGGAACTGAAGATCATCCATTTCAAGTGCAACGGCATCAACGAAATCGACACCTCGGGCGAACACGCCCTGACCCTGCTGGTTGAACGACTGCAGGCAGCGGGCTACCAGGTCTGCTTCAGCGGACTCAAGGTGGTGATCGTCGAGATGATGCGCCGTTCCGGCCTGCTGGAGAAGATCGGTGAAGATCACATCTTCCCCACCCTGGCTGCGGCAATGGAAGTGATCTGGCCCCGCGTCCACGAGGATAGCGAGGAGGCAACCTGTCCCTTGAAAAGCGTGCTTCCACGTAAACACCGCCTCCCGGAGAGTCGGCCGGGAAAGATTCAGTGAAGATGCGGTGCCTGTGACCACTCACCCTGAGCCTGCTCCCGGGAGCCTGAATCAGGCGGAGAGCCCCAGGCCCTGCCGCTTGCTGCTGATGCGCCGGTCGATGAGCCGGGCGGCCTTGAAGGGGTCCGGCTCCACCACGAAACAGGCCCCCACCAGTTCATCCAACCCTCCCAGAACCAGCTCGGTCACCAGCCTGGATCCGCTGATATTCGGCGGATGGCCAAGATGGGTATAGATACCCGAAGCCACGGCATAGGTGCCGATGGTGGCCGCCTTTTCCGAATACCATTCCGGGGCCGAAGCGGCCAGGGGCAGATCGGCGATGGAAACCCCGAGTTCATTGGCCAGCAGGGCAGCCAGTTGCAGAATCCTGGCATTGTCCACACAGCTTCCCATGTGTATAACCGGCGGGATGGCCAGGGCGCCGCAAATCCGGCGCAACCCCTCGCCGGCCTGGTCAACGGCCTCGGGAACCAACAGCCCTGCCTTGCCCGCGGCCACGGTGACACAGCCGGTAACCAGGACGAGTATATCTCTTTTGATCAGCTCCCTGGCAAGGTTGAGATTGCAGTAGTCATGTTTGTATTTGGGATTGTTGCAACCGACGATGGCCGCCACTCCCCGGATGCTGCCGGCCTTGACGGCATCGATCAGCGGGGTCAGGGTGCCGCCCAGGGCCTCCAGCAGGGCCTCGTTGGAAAAACCGGTGACCATTTCCACCGGTTCACCGGGAATCTTCACCCGGTCCTGATGGCGCAGGGGATAGCGTTCCACGGCCATGCGCACCACCCGGCGGGCCTGGGCGGCCCCGTTGTCCATGGCGAATTTCACATGCTCGGCGCCGGCGAAACGGGCCTTGTCCGCCGTGGTCACCAGTCTGGTATGGTAACAGTTGCCGATCTGCACCAGGCTCGGCATGATGCACTGGTAATCGACAACGATCAATTCCACGGCACCGGTGACTATGGCAAGCTCCGTCATCAGATGGTTCCCGGCCATGGGAATTCCCCGCCGCATCATCAGCTCGTTGCCGGTGCAGCAGAGCCCCGCCAGATTGATACCGGCCGCACCCTTTTCCCTGGCAAGTTCAACGAGTTCCTCATCGTTGACCGCTTCGAGGATCTGTTCCGAAACCACGGGATTATGACCGTGCACCAGGATGTTGACCATATCCTTCCTGAGAACGCCGAGATTGACCCGGGTCCGCCGCGGTACAGGCGTGCCGAAGAGGATATCCGAGATCTCGGTTGCGATCATGGAACCCGCCCAGCCGTCCGCCAGCGAGAGGCGGGCGCCGTGGAGCAAGGTGTTGGCGGCATCGTTGTCACACCCCATGTGGGTGCGGTGCATCATCTCGGTGATCTCCCGATCGATCCCGCGCGGCATGATACCGAGCCTCTCCCAGTTCCGCCGCTGTTTCTCCGGAACCCGGCCGACAAAGGCGACCCGGTTCCGCCTGGTACCGAAACTCTCGAAAAGTTCATCCGCCAGCTCCCCGGCCACCTCAAGCATCTCCCGGCCTTCCACCTTGATTCCCAGCTCCGCCGCAATACCGATCATCTTGGCCTCGTCCCTGATCCGGTAGTCCGTGGTTTCGCCGTGGGCAACGGCATGAAAGGCCTCAAGACAGTCCCGACCGTGGTCTGAGTGGCTGGCACCGCCGCCGGCCAGGAAGCGGCCGAAATTTCTGGCGACGATCACATCGGCGTCTGCGCCGCAGACACCCAATTCGGCCTTCTTGCCGATGCGGCAGGGGCCCATGGTGCAGTTACGGCAGCAGATCCCCCTTTCACCGAACTGACAGTGGGGACTCTGCTTCTCCAATCGCTTCCACACGGTCTCGATTCCCTCCTCTTCAGCCTTGCGCAGCATCTGTCCGGCATCCTCCCAAATGCTCATGTCTTCGATCTTCCTTTTTTCTTTGGCCATGTCGTTTCCTCCCGTGTTGTCTCTTCTTCTTGCGTTTCCTCTCCTTCCTCGTCCGAGGATAAAAAGAGAATACCACCGGGAAGCGGATCATACTGTCAGCTTGCCGACACTGGCCGACTTTTTTTTTGAAAAACAAGAGAGAAACGGGAATCCGGGAGGATAGGAAAAATGCCCAACCTCTCAGGTGTGGGCGAAATTGCGCAGCAGGTCGATATTGGCGATGAGATAGACGTGACGACCGTTTTTTCTCAACACATCCTCTTTCAGCATGGTGCCGAGGATCGTCGATACCGTCTGCCGGGATGCGCCGACAATGGCGGCCAGTTGGGTGGTGGTCAGCTCCAGGGTGAGGAGAATTCCGTCCGGACGTCGGATGCCGTGATGAGTGGCCTCGTAAATAAAAAAATCGATCAGCCGTTGCTTGATATCCTTGAACACCAGACTGTCGATGATGGAAAACGACTGACTGAGCAACTTGCCGAGAATGGAGATGATGGTCCTGGAAAGAGCGGGATGGCTTATCATGTAGGCATGCAGCCTGTCGGTGGGCATGACCATCAGGGTGACCTCCTCCAGGGTCTCCACATGGGCCCGGGTATGGGTGGCGTAGATATCACCGGGCTCGAGAATGGCCAGTGAAAACTCCTTGTCCTCGACGGCAAGATAGAGACGTATGCGCCCCTGCTTGACCACGAAGACCAGATCCCTTTCATCGCGTTCCGTTGCACTTCCCGGCCAGAAGAGAAGACCCCCCTTGGGGTAACGCACATCGGTAAATTCCGCCAGCAAACCGCTGTTTTCCGGTTTGGCCAGTTCGAGGAGCAGATTGATGGAAGAAAATTTCGTTCTCACGGTAGCTGCCAACTCCCTGGTTATGCTGAATATGTCGCGGCTACGCCGGAAAATGACTTCACCTGCGGCAAGTCATCCTGCCAACGTATCGTACTATGGGTGGAAAAACCAAAGAAAAAAGCACTCTTTCCCGGTCGCTCCCGAACCTTTTCAAACGATCTTGAAAATAATTCTTTTGATTCCAACATATTACTAGGCAAATATCCTGCCGGCCCACAATTCCTCTTTCCCGAATTTTTTTCTTGCTTTCCATCTTTTCGAAAAATCAACCACGTTTTTTCAGCATTGAAATCCGGGACCGACGGAACCGGAGAAAAAATCCGGCCGCCCTGCGATGACGGAAATCCGTCAATATCCATGGCGCCGCGGGTTTGCGGCCATGGTGACGAACGGAAGTTGGAGCACAAGGGGAGATCCCGGGTTCTGATCTTGCAACACTCCCATCGCCACCAGAGGCTCGTTGCAAAGAGATACGCTATACCGCCGGGTTGCGATTCCTGTGAATGGTTACGGAAGAGGACGGAAATGAAACGGACCCATCTACTCCTGCTTGGCCTTTTTCTCTTTCTCTCCGCCTGCGCCCCCCTGCCCACAACTCTTTTGGAAAGGGATGAAGGCGGTACCTGGAGGGAAGAGGCCGACGAAAGCAGCGGCTACGATATCGATTCCGGGCCCTGTGAAACCCCTCAGGGAGAAGAACTGCGACGGGAGGAGCTGGCCGATCTCGGGAAATTGGGGGAATGGGAGGAAAGATGTCTTCTGCCGGAAGAGGATGGCAACAACGGGGGACGGCCCTCCGGCTTTCCCCTGGTGAGAAACAAACAGGTGGACTTTTACCTCTCCTGGTTCCAGACCAGAAAAAGAAAATTTTTTGCCCGGGCTCTGGCCCGTTCCGGGCGTTACCTGGACATGATCCGGGAACAGCTGGCAGCGGCGGAGCTCCCCACGGAGCTCGCCTATCTTGCCCTCATCGAAAGCGGTTTTGTGCCCACTGCCTGCTCCCATGCCGGTGCCGTGGGACTCTGGCAGTTTATTCGGGAAACCGGGGGTTCCACCGGTCCTCAACGACCACCACCGATGATCCCCGGCAGAAAGGCGGGCCAGGGAAACCTGTAGGTGTCCTTGAAGTTTAATCCCACCAGCATCATGTTGTTATCGGAAAGGGAGACGGCCATTCCCCGGGTTTTCCCCATATCCATCTTGCCTTTGACAATCGTTATTGTTTCCCCGGTACTCAACGGCATGGTCCCGGTGGAAACACCATTTTCATCGATCTGAGTAGTGCCGCCGGTGATTCTGCTCACCGTGCCGTCCGGGGATATCCAGGCACCACCGGTATTGCCCTCCGCATCGATGTAAAATTCTCCCCGCATGGGAAACACCTCCCGGGTCGCCGTTTCGATGGTGAGAACGTATCCCATCCAGTTACCCACATTGTCGGCGGCGGTGAAGTCGCCGCCCGCTTTGGCCAGATAAACAACTTCGAGATATCGCAGATTATTGGGTGCATCGGTATCCAGGTCACGGGCCACATAGGCGGCGCTGCTCTTTTCCTCATCCATCTTCCCGGCCACCAGCTGACTGTTAATGGAGATGTTGTTGCCGGGAGTATCCGGATCTTCAAATGTGAATCCGATCGCTCCGATGAGACGGCCCTCGGCATCCAGATTCAGGAATCCGCCGGTGACGGTGGCGGGTTTCCCCAAAGGGTTGTGATAGGAATCGGGTGCAGCGCTGACATTGCCCGCACCATCCACCGTGAAGGTGCCGTGGATCCAGAAAACTCCTCCCGCCACATCCATGACGGTGCTCATGGCGTGCCACTCTCCCTGGAGATCCGCCTGCGTGAAGCTGCCCCCCGCCTTGAACGTATTGGTGAGGCAGAGCGCCACGGGTATTTCCGGGGCGGCTTCGGTTGCCGTCATGCCGATATAGGCGCCGGTGGTACCGGTATGGTCTATCTTTCCGTGCACTGCGGTCATAACGGCTTTGGTCGTATCCGGCATCTCCATATTGATGACTCCCCGGGCGACTCCCCGCTGATCCAGGGTCATCCGCCCGCCGCTGAAGGTGGAGACGTTGCCCTGGGCATCGGTATGATTGCCGGAGAGGACCTCGCCGTTGCCGTTCATTTCGAATTCCCCATAGGTCCAGCCCATGGTCTGCGCAGCCATGTTGACTTCGGTGGAAAAAACATACCATTGGCCCTCCAGTTCGGCGGTCATGAAAGGACGAGCGGAAACGGCGGACTGAACTCCCAGCAACAAAACGACAACAACAAAAAAACATCTCAGCTGATACATGATATCCCCTCCTCTTTGTCAGTATCCGCTCACAGGCTCTTCCTTTCTTTTATTGACCCGTGATTTATCGATTTTCACGGGCTTTACCGACTTAACGATCTCTTCCGGCCGCTCTCTCCCCACCGGGAGAGGTTGAAATATAGATGAAAAGACAGGGAGCCTGTGAGCAACTACCCCTCTTTGCTCCATGCGATAAGAGACGGAACCGCTGTTATAAAAAAGGTTTTTCAATATCAGCCAGGGTCGGCCGGCTGTTGAGGAAATAGAGGTGAGGAAAGGAAGTGCAGCGGGGAAAAAGCCGGCCGACGATAGATAACCACGACCAGGAACGGATAAGCCAGCAGGATCCGGATCAGGTACCTTCCCGCTTAAAAAAACAATAAGACCTCACTCTCCAAAGTCAAGGGAATAAGGGGGCAAAGGCCCGCGGTCCCGCCGGGCCTGAACCCGGTGCGGCGGGATGTCCAGGTTGGACCGCCGGTTAACCTTTCTCAGGAAACAAACCAGCTCAGGCGGGACTTTCCGGCGAATTCGCGCTCCGGTCTCTCGCCCTTTTCCAGTTTTGCCGGCAGGTAGAGATAGACGGTGGAACCGGAGTTGCGGGAAGAGTCTATCCAGACGTAACCTCCATGCTTCCTGACAATGGAGTAGACAATGGTCATCCCCAGCCCCATTCCCTTTTGCGATCCCTTCTGTTTGGTGGAAAAGTAGGGATCGAAAATCCGCTCCAGCACCTCGGTGGCAATGCCGGGTCCGGAATCGCTGACCGCGATACGGATGAACTTGCCGTCCGGAATGGGGTGCTTCACCCGGCGCCGCTCCTTTTCTCCCTCGACATTGTCAAGGGCAACCCGGAGCATGCCGCTGTTATCCATGGCATCGCGGGCATTCTGGATGACGTTGCCCAGAACCAGCCCGAGCTGCTGATCATCGGCATCCACCTCCCAGAGATCGGAACAGGAGGTGACGTCAAAGGCGATATCGCTGTCCTTCAGTTCATATTCCAGCATCTCATCGAGCAGCTGATCAATGGAAAGCGCGGTTTTGCTGGGTTGGTAGCCGTCGGACAGGGAGTTGAACTTGGTAACCAGTTGCATGGTTTTTTCCAGGGCATTATAGGCCTTGTCCAGGGAATCACCGCTGCGACCGTCCGGCCCGGCCTCCAGTTTCGCCAGCTCGAGATATCCGTGCAGAATAGCCAGGAGGTTGTTGAAATCGTGGGCAATACCGCCGGCCATCACGCTCATGGCATCCAGTTTCTCCACCTGGTGAAGTTGCTGTTCCAGTCGACGCTGCCTTTCCTCCGCCTCCTTGCGGGCGCTGACATCCTGCATGATACCGACGATGAAAAAGGAATCATTTTCGCGCACCGGTGTCAAACTCAGGGTAATCTGCCTGCCGAAAAGCATGATGGGGGAATCGTAGTCGAACACCAGCGGCTGGAGATCATCCAGGTCCATGTTGTCCAGCCAGTCACTGATCTTGATCCGGCACTGCAGCGAGAGGTGTTCCCTGAAATCATCGGAGAGCAGGGATTCGTCCCGCTGCATGAGAAAACGCAGCGCCGCCCGGTTGGCCATGATGATGCGGCCCTGGTTGTCCAGTTCGACGACTCCTTCGTCCATGCTCTCGAAAACGATATCGTAATGGTGTTTGATGGAAAGCAGTTCCCGGGTTATCTCCCGGGAGTAGAGGTTGCCCATGCCGTGAATGGCCTTGGATTTCCGCTCGCCCCGATCATATTGCTCCAGCGCCGTCCGGATGGATTGTCGCATGGTGACCGCCGAACTTTTGGCGATGCAGACATCGGCATCCAGTCTGAGGATACTGTTTTCATCCTCCAGGGCGATACCGGAAATGACGATCAAAAAGATGTCTTTCCACTCCGGGGTGTTTCTGATGATCTGACAGAGCTTTTCACCGCTTATCTTCGGCATCACCATATCGGTGATAATGATATCCGGTCGATACTCCTTGAGAACATCCAGAGCGGCAAGCCCGTCCCCGGCCGTGACCACATCACAGTTTTCCTTTTCGACCAGCGAGGAAATGAGTTTGAGAATAACGGGGCTGTTATCGACAATCAGCACCTTGCGCTTTTGCATGGCGTAATAACTCCTCTACGGTTTCGACGATTTCACGGACACTGAAGGGTTTGGTGAAAATCCGATCCGCCCCCAGCTCTTTTGCGGTGGGCAGATAGGTTTCCGGGCCGATCCGTCCCCCGCCGGAAACGGCAATGATCTTCACTTCCGGAAACTCCCGTTTGAGACTGCTGATGGTTTCCAGACCCTCCTGCTCCGGCATGATCAGATCGGTGATTACCAGGTCGGCAGGTTCCTGCCGCTGCAACCGCATGGCAACCTTGCCGTTTACGGCCTCAATCACCGTATATCCGGCCCAGTCGAGGGTCCGGCGCAGGAGTTCCCTTATCTGATCATCATCATCAATGACTAGAATTCGCATGGCTTCCTTTTCTATAAAAACCGCGTCGGCAACCTGCGGTCGCATGGACGCGGATTATGGTTACGTGTTCAGAACTTCGCGGATGGCCGGCGCCAGCCTGGTAATGGAAACCGGCTTTTGAAACACCCTGCGGATACCGGCATCTGCGGCATCCCGCTCGCTGATCACATTGTCGAGTCCGGAACAGAAGATAATCGGCACGTCACTGATTTTGCTGATTTCACGACTCAACTGCAGGCCGGTCATCAACGGCATGGTGTTATCGGTGATGACAAGATCGATCTGCCGCACCTGTTTCCTGAAAAGGGCATATCCATCAAGTCCATTGGTGGCGGTGAGAATATTGTAGCCGAGATATTTCAACATCTTGCTACGCATACTCAGGATGGCGTCCTCATCATCGACCAGGAGAATCGTCTCGTTGCCGCCGACCATACCGGTGAGACTGTCCATCCCCTCTTCTGCCGCCGGAGCTTTCCTGGGAAAGTAGATGGTAAAGCGCGATCCCCGGCCCTCTTCAGACCGGACATCAATGACGCCCTGGTGGTTGTCGACAATACCGTGGATGACGGCAAGTCCCATGCCCTGGCCGCTGCCCGGTTCCCTGGTTGTGAAAAAGGGATCGAAAATACGTTTCCGGACCTCCCCGGACATGCCGACGCCGGTATCCCCGATGGAGAGCCTGAGGTAATCACCGGGTTGCAAAGCCACCCCTTCATCTCGTCCATCGGCACCGACACTCACCGGTTTCAACTCCACGGTGAGCAGGCCGCCTTTTTCCTGCATTGCCTGGGCTCCGTTGGTGCAGAGATTCATGACCACCTGCTGAATCTGGGTCGCATCGGCATGAATATGACCGCCGCCGGCATCAAGATCGCTCCTGATCTCGATGGTGGAGGGCAGCGAGGCGCGCAGCAGCTTGAGGGTCTCTTTGATGACCGGGGTGATATCGATGTCGAGCTTTCTGCTGTTTGTCCGGCGGCTGAAGGCCTGGATCTGGTTGATCAGCCCCTTGGCACGGTTGCCGGCGATCCTGATCGCCTGCAGATGTTCCCTGATCTCCTCCACGGTGATGACCGATTCAAGCCCGGATTCCTGCGCACTGCGACCGGCGCCGGAGATGCGATAGAGCAAAAGATCGGTGTTACCGAGTATCGCACCGAGAATATTATTGAAATCATGCCCGATGCCGCCGGCCAGGGTGGCGATGGATTCCATTTTCCGGGCCTCGATCAACTCCTTTTCCAACAGTTTCTGCCTGTTGATATCCTTGGCGACCCGGACAAAGCCCCGTACCCGGTCATCGGTGATGATGGGAGAACAGGAGACCAGAAAGATATGGCCTCCCAGCCGCATCTCCATTTCCACATTGTCTCCCCACTTCCCCTCACCGGCTAACCCCGCGGGACAGCCGCGACAGGGCCGGTCGGAACCGGCAAAAAGCCGGTGACAGGTGCGGCCGTGCATTTCGGCCCGGGTTCGTTGAAGAAATTTCCGGGCGGCGCGGTTTGCCTTGACGCATCGCTTGTCGGTATCGTGAATGGAAACCAGATCGCCCACCGCATCAAAAGTGAGGTTCCACCAGGACTGATCGTCGAAAAACATGACGCTTTCCTGCGGCTCCGGGGCCGTTGCTTCCTTCTTTTTGAAATATTCCTTGAAGACGATCATCCCATGCCTCTTTTTTCGGGCCCCAAAAGCCCCTCACATATCTTTTTCTCCGGAGCAGCGCAAAACAGCCCGGGGCAGGGCGGGGGCCGGCGCAACGGTATCTTCCTCCAGTACCCGGTGATTGAACACCTTTTCACGGAAAAACCGCACCATCTCCTTGCGGCGGTTGGTAATGCGTATCTCCTCGGGAATCAGATCGGAAACCACCATGCGCAAAATGGACATCTTGTATTCGATGTGGGCGACAAAACTGTTATCAAGATACCAGGCGTAAAAGAGCCCGAAAAGCAAACCAGGCGGCGTAAAGCCCTCCTGGGCGTTGATCAGACGGGTGTAATGCAGCGGGTCCGCGGCCGAACGCTTCATCCTGGCCAGTTCCAGGTAGCAGTTGAGTTCATCCTCGGAAAAGTAACAGCGGCGGTCGGGTTCGGGACGCATGGTCAGCCTGAAAAGGCTGCCCACCACCTCCTCGCCGGCGGTGACCTGTTCCATCTGTTTCTCGGCCACGTAATTACCCAGCAGCGACTGGCCCAGAGCGACCAGAAAGGCCACTTCAAAACGGTTGGGGTCAAGGATAAGATCTTGCCGTATCTTGATGAAGCCGTCGTCCGGATCGTAGAAGGAGAGGACATTGTCCCACTCCTGGCACCGCTTCCAGGAAACGGGGTCCACCAGAAAGATGCCGTTCATGTATTCCAGGTGTTCAAGGGCGATATCGCGGTGGCTCCAGATAATTTCGATCACCCGCTCGATGAGCTTTCTCCTGTCCGGTTCCCGGATATCCTGTTCGCGGCCGCCGATTTTACCAATCTGGCGGATGCGCATAAATCGCAGACAGGCGCGGATACAGTCGTAACGTTCGCAGGGAATCTGGCCGTCGTTGCGGATCACAGGTGAAAAATCAGGGGGATCCGGCAGACCCGTAAGCCTGAGGTTACCCCTGATGAGGCTGTTTTTCTTCAAAAGCCAGAGAGTCCGGACCGCCAGGGCCAGGGAAGTCGGATCATGCTGGATCACACCCTGATACCGCAGGGCGTTGCGGGAATAGATCATCGCCTCAACAGTATCGAAACCCCAGATCCGCACCTTGTTACGATCCAGGAAAATGGGCTCCTTATCTTCAAGGGCGTAACTCTGGAGGACGCTACCGGGAATATCGGTGAGCTTGAGACAGAGAATCTGGGAAAAGAGATCCTGGACCCCGCCGGGAATGGTGCGGTGATAGGCGCGGATCATGTCCGAGACGTAGAACTTGCGATCGGGATTGTCGCGGGCCGCGTCGGTTTCGCCTTTCTGGATCCAGAGATTGGCTACCAGTAGCTTAAGAGCGCTCTTATTCTTGCGCACCGCCGTGGCCAGGCCCGGTACCTGAAGGATGGGGATAATGGAGGTGTAGAGGCTTCCGGGGGCAAAGAGGATGATATCCGCCCGTCTGATCTGCTCCTCGACTTCCGGCGGCAGATAGGGCTCGCGGGAAAACTCCACAAAGACCCTATCGACTGGAAACCCGCGCCGGGCCCGGGCCGACTTGTCCTCGCTGGTCACCAGCACTCCGTTGCTGTAGAGCACCTGCAGCTGGGAAACAGTGGTGGTGCAGGGTAAAACCGCCCGTGTGTTGGCGCCGATGAAATAGGCAAGCCTGGCCAGTCCCTTGATGATCGCCGTCCTGACGATGTGATGGCCGGCCACCAGGTCGATGGGATCGAGATATTCATCCAGGTGGGCGTAGATGGAACTTGCCAGCAGCAGGTTACCCAGACAGTTCAGACGATCAAAGACGCGGGTAAGGCGCCGATCCATAAAGAGACGACGAATGAGCTGGGCGCAGTACTCCTTGAGATCCAGGGGAAATTCATCCAGATCGACACTGCAGTCAATCAGGAGCTGTTGCGGACTTTCCGGCCTGGAGATAAAGCGGTAGTTGAAAAGGGCATGCAGCTGACCGGTGATATAGAAGGCATCGGCCTCGGTGAGCCCGTACCGGGAGAGCAGCGCCTGCTTGCGGATGGAGGAGAGCAGAACATGGCGCAGGTCCCCCAGGGCCGGCAACGGCACATCCTTGAGCAGTTCGCCGGTGGAGCCGCCGTCATCGGTGATACAGACCACGGAACCGGTGTTGGGGAAGATCTCCTTGAGCCCGGTGAACGGATCCTGGGCCCAGTTTCGCCTTCTGCTGTCACCGCCGATGATGTTGGACAGACCGGTACCGCCGCCGAAAACCACGACGTTGACCTTCGAGGTGTCCACGTCGATCAGGCGGCCGCGCAGCTCTTCCAGAAGCTTGGTGATCGTATCGGTGGGGGTTTCGGGGACGCCCTCGAGAACGAGACTTATCAGCTTCTCGGCATTCTTGTGCCGGGGCTGCAGAAGATCCAGTGGTGAAAAACACCGGCTTTTCAAGTTCTGCAAATGGCGTTCGAGTTCCTTCACGGGACCGGCTCTTGCTCCTGGATGGGAATTACGGTATCAGTTTGTCGGTGTATCTCTTCTTGCGGTCACAATCGCCACAATCGCCACAGGCCCAGGCCCTGATATCAGATTCCGGTGGCTGCCATTTGTTTTTCGACCGCCTCGACGGATTTCTTTAATGCTTCTTTCTCGTTATCCATGAGGGTAAACTCCAGAATCTTCTCAATGCCCGACGCACCCAGCACCACGGGCACGCCTAGAAAACAGCCTGAAATACCGAATTCACCATCAAGGTAGGCGGCGCACGGCATGACGCGCCTTGAATCGGTGAGCACGGCCTCGGCCATTTCCACGGCGGCAAGCCCCGGAGTGAAATAGGCACTGCCGGTCTTAAGGTGATTGACGATTTCGATACCCCCCTGCTGGGTGCGGGTGATGATTTCCTCGATTTTCTCTTCCGGCAGCAATTGGGTCACCGGCACACCGGCAACGCTGGCAAGACGGGCAAGCGGCAGCATGTTGTCGCCGTGGATACCCATGACCATGGCGGTAACATCCCGGGGCGCCACCCCGATTTCCTCCGCCAGAAAGGTCCGATAACGGGCCGAATCGAGCACGCCGGCCATGCCGACGATCCTGCGTCTGTCAATACCCGTCACCTTGAAGGCCGTGTGCACCATGGCGTCGATGGGATTGGTGACAACGATCATAAAACAATCCGGGGAATGGGAAATCGCCTCCCGGGCACAGTTTTTGACAATGGCCACATTTTTTGCCAGCAGATCATCCCTGGACATTCCCGGTTTACGGGCAAGTCCGGCGGTGATGATCACCACATCGGAATCACGGCTGTCCCCATAGGAGTTGGTGCCGGTGACGCTGCCGGAAAAACCATCCAGGGGTCCGGACTGGGACAGATCCAGGGCCTTGCCCTGGGGAATCCCCTCCATGATATCCAGCAGGACAATATCGCCCAGGTTGCGGGCGGCTGCCCAGTGCGCTGCGGTGGCCCCCACGTTGCCGGCACCGATAATCGTGATTTTCTTTCGCATAACATTCATCCTTTTTTCTGTTCAAGAGAGTTTCCAACCGAAAAAAGACGGTTTCAACCGCCCCGGTCAGTCGTTTTTATTCAGCAGGAACCGTTCCACCCGGCGCACATCTTCCGGAGTATCGACCTCGATGGAGTCATGTTCGGTGAGCACCACCTGGATGGCATAGCCGTATTCCAGGGCCCTGAGCTGCTCCAGTTTCTCGAACCGCTCCCACTCCCCTTCGGGCAGGGAGACAAAGGTGAGGAGAAATCCCTTGCGGTAGGCGTAGAACCCCAGATGTTTGTAATAGGTGGGACTGTCATCGCCGGGATTGCGCTGGAAGGGAATGGATGCCCTGGAAAAGTAGAGCGCCCTGCCCTGGCGGTCGAAAACCGTTTTCACATGATTGGGATCATGCACCTCTTCCGGTCTGACGATCTTGTAGATGAGGGTGGCCATGGGCAGGGCGGGATCATCGAGCAGGGGCCGGGCCACCTGTTCCACCACCCGGGCGGGAAACAGGGGCTGATCCCCCTGGATATTGACGACCACATCCTGTTCGGATATGTTCAGTTTTTCTGCTGCCTCGGCCAGACGATCCGTACCGGAAACATGGTCGGAACGGGTCATGACCGCCTCGCCGCCAAAGGAGCGCACCAGATCGAAAATACGCTGATCATCGGTTGCCACCACCACCCGGGAGAGCAGCTTCACCTCCCAGGCCCGTTCGACAACGTGCTGGATCATGGGTTTGCCCGCAATCGGAGCAAGGGGTTTGCCTTCAAAACGATTCGAGTGGTAGCGGGCCGGTATCACGGCAACCACACGGGGAGCTGTCTGGTCCATTATCTGGTTGTTCCTGTATCCATGTATTTCGGGGGAAAGATCTCTTTCATGTCGTGAAGAAAAAATCGCCGGGAGCAAACAACGCGTCGGTATGCGTCACCACGGCCGAAAAATGCCTGGAAGAGGCCGCCGGGAATCTGGCCGCGCGCCTGGACCTGCCTCTCTGCCTGCCTCCCAACGGCCGCTCCTATCTCTCCCATGACTTTGCCCTGCACCTGGAGAGAGAGCGGCTGGTACTGCGCAAGATCAACGATCCACAGCTCACGGGAGCCGTGTATGCGGATTTTTCACGGCTGCCGGTGCACAATCGAAGGGGAGTTTCAAAGTCACGGCGGATCCGTGGGGGTCACGATCTGCTGTTGAAGGCGGTGATCGGTAAAAGAAAAACAGCGCCCAGCGTCCTGGACGCCACCGGCGGCCTGGGACGGGATGCCTTTCTGCTTGCCGTCCGGGGCTGTCGCGTCCGGCTCATGGAGCGGTCGCCGATCATCGCCGCCCTCACCGCAGACGGCCTGCAACGGGCAGCCCGGATCCCCGCGGTGCGGGATGTTGTTGCCCGTCTTTCCCTGGTTCAGGCGGATTCCCTGAATCACCTGAAGAATATGCAAGGGGAGAAAACAGGGCCGGAGGTGATCTACCTGGATCCCATGTTTCCCCACAGGAAGAAAAAAGCCAGGTCGAAAAAACAGCTCCTGATGTTGCAGCATCTCATCGGCCATGACGATGACGCCGACCGGCTGCTGGAAGCCGCCCTGCAAATTTGCCGCTTACGCGTGGTGGTCAAACGGTCCCGCCACTCGCCCTGCCTGGGCGGCCTTCCTCCTTCGTTCCAATACCGTGGTCGTTCCACCCGGTTTGATGTCTACCTCGCGGCCCGGTGACCATTCCCTGGAAAACGATCTCCCCGGTTTTTCTACACCCGGGCCGCCTTTTTCAATCCTTCCCGCAGCTGCGAGAGCCGTTCGCCACTCAGCCTGACGGGAATGGGATAAACAAGGGTACGGGCCATGAGCCGGGCGGATTGAGGCAGGGCCTGGGGATCGTACACCAGGCGCCGCCTGTTGCCGTCGGTAAAGGGCCAGCCGTTTTCACACAGGGTTTTTCCCGCGGCCAGGTGTTCCCAGCGGGGGTAAAAATGCCAGGTGTTTTCCCCGAAATTGATGGCGCCCACCCCGTTTTCCCGTAAAACTTCATTGACCGCCGAGGCCCGGTCCGCATCGGGCAGCATGAAGCAGAGAAAGGTGGCGGAATCACCCTCTTCATCCAGGATGGTGCGGAATTCCACCCCGGGAATGGCCGCGACCGCCTCCCGGAGAGCTGCCTTGTTCTTCTTCTGGGCCGTGATCATATCATCCAGTTTGGCAAGCTGGGCAAGACCGATGGCGCCCTGGATCTCCATCATCCGGTAATTGAAGCCGATGAAGCGTCGCCCTTCACCGCCCCGGGCCCCGGGGTTGGGGACATGGTCATGGCCGTGATCATGATACTCGGACATATTACGCCACAACTCCTCATCATCGGTGATGATCATTCCCCCCTCTCCGGTGGTCATGGTTTTGACCGAATCAAAGGAAAAGGTGCCGCAGGCCCCGAAGGTCCCCAGGTGTTTGCCCTGCAGCCGGGCCCCGGCGGCCTGGGCGGTATCCTCCAGAACCGGTATGCCGCGGCTGTCGGCCACCTCCTTGATCTCCGCGATACGGGCCTGGGCCCCCAGCATGTGCACCGGGATAATCGCCCTGGTCCGGGTGGTGATCTTTGCGGCAAGATCAGCAGGATCCATGTTGAGGGTCTTGTCCACCTCGGTGAACACGGGAACGGCACCGGTATCGAGAATCGCCTCCCAGGTGGCCACAAAGGTGAACCCCTGGGTGATAACCTCGTCACCGGCCCCGATTCCCATGGCGGTCAGCGCCACCTTGAGGGCCGCTGTTCCCGAGGTGACGGCCTGGGCGAATCCGGCGCCGGTATAGGCGGCAAAGCGTTCCTCGAATTCCCTGACCTTATAGATTCCCCTACGCTCCTTGTCGAACTCATAACGAAAGAGAACGCCAGTATCAAGTACCTGGTCGATCTGTTGTTTTTCCTCTTCTCCGAAAATCTCGAATCCGGGCACGATAACACCTCATTCGTCAAGTTGATTGGTAATTCCGTTATGCTCGTCCAAGAGCAGAATCGTCGGCCGGTGGGTCGCCAGTTCCGCATCGCTCACCAGCACATAGGCGGCAATGATGATCAGATCACCGGTGAGACCCTTGCGGGCTGCGGCACCGTTGAGTCCGATCACCCCCGGTTCCCCTTCGATAATATAGGTTTCAAACCGTTCACCGTTGTTGATGTTGTAGACACTGATCCGTTCAAAGGGAACCAGACCGGCCGCGGCCAGGAGATTGCGGTCCACGGAGAGACTTCCTTCGTAATCCAGGTTCGAGTCCGTGACCCTGGCCCGGTGGATCTTGGCTTTGAGCATGGAGTGTAACATTTTTTCCTTTTCAGCTCCGGCAATGGATGGAGTGGAGGCGCCTCAGGCTGCGACACCGCTTGCTCACTGCGGCAAGAGATTGTCGTCCGCGGACCGCTTCCGGGTAAATAGCATGGCGTTGTCGATGAGCCGCACCTTACCGTCGATGTTGACGGCAAGGGCAAGCAGGGTGTCTGCGTCAACCACCTCTTTTTCCCTGAGGCTGTTTCTGTCGACGAAACTGATATACTCAATCGCGGTGTCCGGGTGGGCAAGAATCGATTCACGCACTGCCTGCCGCAGCCTGTCCGATTCCCGTATTCCTCCGGCAACAAGCTCTCTGGCAAGACGGATTCCCCGGGATAGGCTCAACGCCGATTTCCGCATCTCAGGGGTCAGATATCTGTTGCGGGAGGAAAGCGCCAGCCCGTCGGCTTCCCGGACCAGGGGGTGGGCGATGATCTCGATATCCCAGTTGAGATCTGCGGTCATCTTCCTGATCACGGCGAGCTGTTGGTAATCTTTTTCGCCGAACACGGCGCAATGGGGTTTGACGAGATGAAAGAGCTTGGCCACCACCGTGGTCACACCGGTGAAGTGACCCGGTCGATGGGCACCGCAAAGGTTTTTGGTAAGTCCATGGACCTGCACCGTGGTCTGGTGACCAGCATCATACATGGAGCCGTCCCGGGGTGCAAAAAGCACACTGACACCCTGCTCCTCGGCTATGCGGCGGTCCCTTGTAAAATCACGGGGGTAGCGATCAAGGTCCTCGTCCGGCCCGAACTGCAGGGGATTGACAAAGAGACTGACCACCACCAGGTCGGCATGTTCACCGGCAAGACGCATGAGGGCGGCATGCCCTTCGTGAAAATATCCCATGGTCGGCACCAGGGCTATCCGCCGACCGGCTCTGATCATCCGGTTTGACCAGGAGGTCATGTTGCGGGGATGATAAATTATCTCCATGGCGGTAATCACACACAGGATTCGCAACCCGGCGCTGCAGTGTGCCTCTTGCGGCTGTAAGCGTTTAGGCTTTTTTCACTCCCTGAGCCTGTTCAACCGGGCGCGGACAAACTCCGCCGTCGGATCGACCCCGGGCGCGCTCTCCCCCTCCATACCGCTTTCCGACAAAAAGAGTTCATACTTCTCAATGGCCTTATCCTTCTTGCCCTGCTCCTCGTAGATCCGGGCCATCTCCAGCGAAGCGGTGGGAGCAAAGCCCTCAAGGGCGGCCAGTTCTTCATAATAGGCCAGGGCCTTGTCCTGGTCGCCGCTCTTTTCACTGGCAGCGGCCAGTCCGGCAACCACCAGGGGCATCAGCGGACTCTTTGCGGAAATCTTCTCTCTGACCGCCAGAAAAACGCTTATCGCCTTTGCGTAATCCCCCTTTTCCTTGGCCAGCTGCGCCAGTTCGATCTTGCTCCACAGGGCTGCGGGGGTACCGCCGAACTCTTCGGCCACGCCGACAAGGGCCTGTTCCCTGGCATCGGGTTCGGCCATGAGCGCCCGGGTCAGAGCGCTTGCCGCCTTGTTCCTGCGGTTTTGCGTATAGGAATCATAGAGGGTCCAGGCCACGGTAACACAGCAGAGGATCGCGATGACGATCCAGATGGTCCGTTTGTTTTTTTCGACAAATTCGATAAACCCCGGCGGCAGGTTGAGATGCTCCATGAGGGTGGTGGTGTCCGCCTTGGCGGACTCCTCGACATATCGTTTTTCAAACGGACTGGGTTTGGCTGAATTTCGCTGGGCCATATATCTCTTTCCCTTTCCTGTTTCTGTTGATTTTCCCTTACACCTCTTCCTCCTCGTCTAACATAACAGAGCGGGGTAAGGATTCAAGTTTGATTTTCCCTGCCTCTTCAATGCCGCGCTGCAGGGCCTTTTTGTTCATTTCCCCGGTTCCCGGCGGCACCCGGGACAAAAGCGCCTCTTCCAGGGAAGACAGGGGGACGCGGTTGCTGAGTCTGCCGACCGCGCCCAGGGCCACCATATTGGCCACCAGGGCCTTGCCGATCTCCTGCTTGGCAATGGCGGTAAAGGGTATGGCCACCACCCGGCTGGTGGGAATCTGCTCCACCAGGTCACTGTCCACCACCAGCAGACCGCTGGGCTTGAGATCGAAAAAATAGGCGTCGCAGGCCGCCTGATTCATGGCCAGCAACAGGTCAAGCTGCAGGGGTTTTGGATAGTCGATGGGTTCGTCGCTGATCACCACCTCGGCCTTGCTCTTGCCTCCCCGGGCCTCGGGTCCATAACTCTGGGTCTGACAGACATAACTGCCCGGGACCGCGGCCACGGCTTCGGCATAGATGACCGCCGCGGTGATGATCCCCTGACCGCCGGAACCGCTGAAACGAATCTCGTAACGTGTATCGTCCATTGTTTTACCCTGGATTTATTGTAACCGATTACAGGGTATGCAACCCCGCGGTATATCTGCTTCCAAACTGTGACTGGTCACAGGTGCTGCAGATTTGCACGCTCTCTCCCGGCCGCTATATCCCCCTTATGCGGCCGGGAGAGGGCCTGTGAAAATGCGGTGCCTGCGTCCGAGTACGATTTATTTCGTTTCCCGGGCGCGCTGTCGCACTTTTTCATACTCTTCGGTGGAGACGGGCAATTCCCGGTCGGCAAGAACACCGATGGTAATCTTGCCCTCCAGCTCCTCCGCCTTCATGGAGGCGGCCTTCTCGACCCTGATGCTGTTTTGTTTGTAGCTTCTGATCATCTCCACGGCTCCACCCAGCTTATTGCGGCGACCGTATTGAACGTGGCAGTTGGAGATCACCTCGACCACGGCAAATCCCTTTTTACGGATGGCCCCGGCTATGAGCTTGTCCAGCAGTTCGGCGTGGTAGACCGTACTGCGGGCCACATAGGCGGCCCCGGCCGTCACCGCCAGTTCCGCTATGGAAAAGGCTTGCTCGATGTGACCATGGACGGATGTGGTGGAACGGGAACCAAAGGGGGTGGTGGGCGAATATTGCCCGCCGGTCATACCGTAGATGGAGTTGTTGATAATCAGCGCCGTCAAATCCAGGTTCCGCCTGGCGGCATGAATAAAGTGGTTGCCGCCGATCGCCGTGGAATCCCCATCGCCCATGACGCTGATGACGGTGAGCGACGGATCGGCAAGCTTGATGCCGGTGGCAAAGGTCAGCGAGCGCCCATGGGTGGTGTGCAGCGTGTTGAAATCCACATAGGTGGGCAGCCGACCGGAACAGCCGATGCCGGCTGCCAGGACGATCTCATCCTTTTCCAGACCAAGTCCGCTGATGGCCCGCAGCAACGACCCCATGACAATGCCGTTGCCGCATCCGGGGCACCAGACATGGGGAAATTTTTTATCGTGACGCAGAAATTCATGACGCAATGTGGCAGCTGCTTCCGGCATGGGTGTCTCCTCAGCGTAAAAATCCGTGTATTCGCCCCTTAGGCGGTGATCAGATGTTTCAGAATCTCGGCCGGGGTGATAAAATTGCCATCCACCCGGTTGTGCTTGATGACCCGGCACCCGTGGTGATTGACCCGCTGCACTTCACGGCTGATCTGGCCCATATTCATCTCCGGTACGATCAGAGTTTTGCAGTGCCGCATCACCTTGTCAACGGCACGGCGCGGGAAGGGAAAGAGCGTGGTGAGCTGCAGCAGACCCGCCCGGACGCCCTGCTTCCTCGCCTCGATAACGGCGCGGCGCGCGGATCGGGCCACCGAGCCATAGGCAATGACCGCCACCTCGGCTCCTTCCATCATCAATGGCGTGGTGACCTGAATATCGCCGAATCCCTTGGTCACCTTGCTGTGCAGGCGCCTGATGAACATCTCGATCTCCAGCGGGTTCTGGGTGGGATAGCCCCGTTCGTCATGGACAAGGCCGGTGACATGGTGCCGGTAGCCGCTGCCCATGGCGGACATGGCCGGCACCCCGCGGTTGTTGTTCTCATACGGTTTGTACCACTCCGGCGGCACGCTGGGGGTGATGCGGTCAATGATCCGGATCTCGTCCATGGCCGGCAACTGCACGGCCTCGCGGGTGTGGGAAACCACCTCGTCGGAGAGGAGGATAACCGGCACCCGGTACTTCTCAGAAAGATTGAAGGCCTTGACGGTGACGGTGAAGCAGTCCTCCACGGTGGAGGTGGCCAGAACGATCACCGGATGATCGCCGTGGGTGCCCCAACGGGCCTGCTGCACGTCCCCCTGGGCCGGACTGGTGGGCAGACCGGTACTGGGGCCGCCGCGCATGACATTGACGATGACCACCGGCACCTCGGCGGCGCAGGCGAAACCGATGTTCTCCTGCATCAGGGAAAAACCCGGCCCGCTGGAGGCGGTCATGCTCTTGACTCCGGTGAGAGAGGCGCCGATGGCGGCCCCGATACCGGCAATCTCGTCTTCCATCTGGATGAAGGTGCCGTTTACCCGGGGCAGCTCCACGGAGAGCATCTCGCTGATCTCGGAGGCGGGGGTAATGGGGTAGCCGGCAAAAAACCGGCAACCGGCGGCCAGGGCGCCGTGCACAATGGCCTCGTTGCCCTGCAGCAGGATACGCTGGCTGGGGGTTTTATACATCGTTTCGCCTCCTTCGCGGTTTTTCTTCCTGCACGGTCACGGCCATATCCGGGCAGTGGATCTCACAGAAACGGCAGCCAACACAGCGATCCGAATCAATAACACGGGGCAGCCCGGTCTTGTCCGCCCGAAACACACCCTTGGGGCAAAAGGCGATGCAGATCCCGCACGCCTTGCACCAGTCGGCAAAGACCGAAACCTGATATTTCGGCTTCTCCTTTTTCTCTTTCGCGTCGCCGCTCTTCTTCTTTTGGGCGGCGGATTTGCTAACGGCCATAAGATGCTCCTTTATGTTCCACAACTGTCCGTGAAACGGGGATGGACCCGACTATCGGGCGACGGGCAACAAAAACACCTGCGGGTATATTTTCTCCGGCTCTTTCTGTCAAGGAGAAAAACAACGGCGCAAAATGATAACAGCCCGGTTTCAGCTTGCTGGTCGGCGACCAGTGCCGAAACCGGGCCGTGGATAACGCCGGTATTTCCCTACTTCCCGAAATAGCGTGCAGCCCCCTGGTGCAACGCCGGTTTTTCCATTCCCCCGGACGCCTCCTCCGGCGACAGCAGGCCAAGGGCCGGATGTCCTCCGGCAAGACGTTTTTTGCTCTCCTGAAGCGCCCTGACAATCTCCCCGGCACTCCGTTCATCCATATCGGCGGGAGCCGCCAGGATCATCCTGGTACCGAAGGTGGAGACCTGTCGCGAATGCGCGGGATAGGACGCGGCCCGGATCTCCGTGCGCCAGAGAAAGGGCCGGGCCGCCACCAGCTTGTCAATGGCCGGATCACCGATGGGAAGCAGCGCGGCACGGCAGTTGTGCAACAGCCGCTCCACCGAGCTATCGGGATGCACGCCGATGGTGACCATGGCCTGCACGGTACCGTGGCAGAAGACCATGGTGTCCTGGGAATGGGAGGAGGGAAGCTCCTGAAAGACCTCGAAATCACCCTCCGTCCAGCCTTTGGCTGTCATAATCATCTCCATGACCTGTCGCTGTTCGGACCCCAGGGCACCGCCGTTAATGCGTTTGTCCCGCAGGTCGTCAAGGGTGGCTATTTTCGCGTCCCGGCGCACGACAATGCCGATGGGGCGGTCGTAGAGGGGCATGAGTACCGCCAGATTGTCGTACCTGATGCCCACAAAACGGAAATCACCGGAACCGGTGGCTGCGTTGTAAAGGGTCTGTGAGTCAACCAGGGCCAGGTCAATGGAGCCGTTTTGCAGATTGGTGAGGCTGTCGATTTCATCATTCACCGCCTGGATTGAACAGCTTGTCTCCGGCAGCCGGCTGCTGAGAATCCGACAGACC
This sequence comes from uncultured Desulfobulbia bacterium, assembly GCA_964446115.1. Lineage (GTDB taxonomy): Bacteria > Desulfobacterota > Desulfobulbia > Desulfobulbales > Desulfobulbaceae > CAYUNE01. Next base: position 27,230 of record CAYUNE010000026.1, read on the forward strand.
AGCCGGGCGGTAAAATTCGAAAAGGTTCCTGCCTTGCCGGCTCCCAGCACCAGCTCGGAGGCCCCGGCACAAAGCGGTACAAGGAAAAGCAGCAACCCGGAAATACAAATACGGACCATCCACAGCCTGTATGCACCATGGTGTTTTCTTCTCTGGTTCACTTTCGGGTTCATTTTCACCTCCGCTGACATTTGAGAACCGATGGATCAATCCTCGCGAATCCCCCGCAGCCGCAGGACGGAGCAGGAGGCATTGCGGTAGACCTGATCGGAACAGGAATGACTGAAGACCTCGTTGATTTCCCGGCGTCGGTTATGATAGACAATGATCAGATCAGCCCCCCAGCTGTCGGCCAGTTTGACGATCTGACGCCAGTTTTTCCCGGACCTGACCTGATAGGTGACGGAGTCGTCGCAGTTCTCCCCGACAAACTCCGCCAGGGCCTGCTCCACATGCTCCATGGTTTCGCGGCGCACCTCATCGGTCACATAGGAGGCGACGATGGGCATGCCGAATCCCGGCATGACGCTGACGAGTTTAATCTCGGCGTCGGCGAGCTTGGCAATCTGCGCCGCATATCCATAGACCTGTTTTGCCGCCACAGGACGGTCCACATCGATGGGTACCAGAATCTTTCTAAACATGATGCTCTCCAGAAAAGAACCCGCGACCGCGGCAACGGTGACGATCACGGCCGCGGGTTATCGTTTAAAGGGTGAGAAGCGGGCTGCCTAGGCCGCCACCGCTTCCAGCTTCTTCTTTCGCCTGCTCTGAATGAGATAGATCAGGGCATAAAGTCCCAGGGCCGGGATAAACACCAGTTGCTGGGGCAACCGTTTGGTGGGCACCTGGATGCTGAGGATCTCCTGGTCAAAGTCGATCCCCGCCTTCTCGGCGGTACTGGCGAAAACCACGTTGTCGATGAGCACCTTGCCCTCTTCCCGGCGGGTCTCGATGCCGATCTCCTGCAACCGCTCCTTGCCCGTGGGTTTGTCGCCCACCGGCAGCATGATGACCTTGGTGAATGGGGAACCATCCATCTTTTCGCCGCTGATCTTGAGCCTGAGCTGGGATCCCGGATCCATCCTGCCGACCATCTCCTCAAGCTTGGAAGCCGATTCCTCGGCAAGGGGCGGAAAGATCCGGTCCCACACCAGTCCGGGACGGAAGAGCAGCAGGGCCACCAGCAACAGGGCGGCGGTTTCCCAGATACGACTTTTCACCAGGAAAAACCCCTGGGTCCCGGCCGCAAAGGCCAGCATGGCGGCAACAGCCGAGAAAATGACGATGACCAGTTGCACCACGTTTGGAACATCGATCATCAGCAGCTGGGTGTTGAAGAGAAACATGAAGGGCAACACCGCTGTCCTGATATCGTAGATAAATCCCTGAATCCCCGTCTTGATGGGATCACCGCCCGAGATACCGGCAGCGGCAAAGGCGGCAAGGCCCACCGGCGGCGTATCGTCGGCGAGGATGCCGAAATAGAAGACAAAGAGATGCACGGCAATGAGCGGTACGATGAGGCCGTTCTGGGCCCCAAGATCAACGATAACCGGGGCCATCAGGGTGGAAACGACAATGTAGTTTGCCGTGGTCGGCAGCCCCATGCCGAGCACCAGACTGATCACTGCGGTGAAGCCGAGAATGAGCATCAGGTTACCGCCGGAGATGAACTCGACGAATTCGGTCATGACCAGGCCGACGCCGGTGAGGGTAACCGTACCGACGACAATACCGGCGGCCGCGGTGGCGACGCCGATACCGATCATGTTGCGGGCACCGGCCACCAGACCGTTGATGAAATCATCGAATCCCCGTTTGAAACTGTACTCGTATCCCGCCTGTTTCCTGAAAAATCCCTTCAGCGGCCTCTGGGTAAGAACGATGAACATGAGCAGCACCGTGGCCCAGAAAGCGGCCAGGGCCGGAGAAAGGCGTTCCACCACCAGACACCACATGAGCACGACGATGGGAAGAATGAAGTAGTAACCAGCCTGAGCTGTTTTCCCCATTTCCGGCAGCTCCCTGATCTCGTGCCCCTCGTCGAGCTCGGGAACCCGGCAGGCATACCAGGCCAGACCCAGGTAGGCGATCGCCAGAATAACGCTGACGATATACTTGGCCTTGTCCGGAAAGGCGGTTTTGATCCAGCCGACACCGTAATAGGTGGCGCCGCCGATAATGATAAGAAAGAGAATGGTGAAGACAAAGGAAAGAATCCTCTGGACCACGGTCCTTGAGACCCCGCTCTTTTCCATCCCCTTGAGTCCCATCTTGCAGGCTTCAAGGTGAACGATGTAGACCAGGGCGATGTAGGAGATGATCGCCGGCAGAAAGGCGTGCTTGATTACCTCGGTATAGGTAATACCCACATACTCGACCATGAGGAAGGCGGCCGCCCCCATGACCGGCGGCATGAGCTGACCGTTGGTGGAACAGGCCACCTCGATGGCCCCGGCCTTTTCCGGCTGGAAGCCCACCTTTTTCATCAGCGGGATGGTAAAGGTGCCGGTGGTGACCACGTTGGCGATGGATGAACCGGACACCAGGCCGGTGAGCCCGGAGGAAACCACCGCGGCCTTGGCGGGTCCGCCCTTGAGATGCCCGAGCCCGGCAAAGGCGACCCGGATGAAGTAGTTACCGGCGCCGGCCGATTCCAGCAGGGCGCCGAAGAGCACGAACATGAACACCATTCCGGTGGAAACGCCCAGGGCCACGCCGTAGACACCCTCGGTCCCCAGCCAGTAATGGGACATGCCTTTGGCCAGGGAAACGCCCTTGTGGGCGATTACCGCCGGCATGTAGGGACCGAAAAAGGAGTAGCTGATAAAAACGGCGGCCACCACCATGAGCGGCGGTCCCAGGGCGCGGCGGGTGGCCTCAAGCAGAATAATCAGCCCGGTCACCGCCACAATGAGATCCATCTGGGTGGGATTGCCCGGACGGCCGGAAAGGGCCTCGTAGAACAGATAGAGATAGGCGGCGCAAAAGGCGCCCACCAGACCGACCACCCAGTCCTGCAGGGGAATGTAATCGCGGGGCGACGACTTGAAGGTCGGATAGGCCGTAAAGCTGAGAAAGACCGCAAAGGCCAGATGAATGGCCCGGGCCTCGGTGTCGTTTAAGACAAAAAAGTTGAAAATAAAGGGAAGCGGAGATGCGTACCAAAGCTGAAAGAGTGTCCAGAAAAGGGGGACGAGGAAGAGAACTTTTTTTGAAAAGGCACCCGTTGGATTCCGGGCGCCGGAATCCGATTCAGCGATCATCTCCTGAAGTTCATCTGCGGTCTTCACACTACCTTGCATTTCAGTCATACGATGTCACCTTCAGTTTTTTTCGAAAATCCGTCCGTGGTCCGACTGTCCGGTCGGGTGCGGACTTTCATTGGTTGCCGGCGGCGAAACGTCGGGACGCGCCGCAGAATATCGTCATCAGGACCTCCGGGGCCCCTTTCAGGCGACGCAGCAAAAAAAAGGGCGCGCCGCCGTCGCGGTGCGCCCTTTTTTTTTCCCGACACCATACAACACCCTTACATGAGACCTGCTTCCTTATAGTACTTGACGGCGCCTTCATGCAGCGGAGCGGAAAGACCTTCCTTGATCATCTCTTCTTTCTTCAGATTGGCAAAGGCGGGATGCAGCTTCTTGAACTGGTCGAAGTTCTCGAAAACCGCCTTGACAACATTGTAGATAAGATCGGCATCGACCCGGGCATCGGTGACAAAGGTGGCGCCAACGCCGAAGGTATGCACGTCCTTATCGGTGCCGCGATACATTCCGCCGGGAATGACGGCCTTGCGGTAATAGTCATGCTCGGCAACCAGCTTGTCGATTTCCGGACCGGTGACATCGACCAGTACCGCATCGCAGGTGGTGGAGGCTTCCTTGATGGAACCGTTGGGATGGCCCACGGTGAAGATCATGGCATCGATCTTGTTGTCGCACAGCGCCTTTGACTGTTCGGAAGACTTGAGCTCGGAGGCAAGTTTGAAATCCTTGTTGGTCCATCCCAGGGCCTTCATGACCACTTCCATGGTGCCGCGCTGACCGGAACCGGGATTACCGATGTTCACCCGTTTTCCCTTGAGATCCTGAAATTTCTTGATACCGGAATCGGCCCGGGCAACCACGGTGAAGGGCTCGGGATGCACGGAAAAGATGGCTCGCAGGTTCTTGTTGCCCTTCCCCTCGAACTTGGAAGTGCCGTGATAGGCGTGATACTGCCAGTCGGACTGGGCGACGCCGAGATCAAGTTCTCCGGCGGCGATGGTGTTGAGGTTGTAGACGGATCCGCCGGTACTCTCGACGGAACACTTGATGCCGTGTTCCTTTTTGGTCTTGTTGACCAGGCGGCAGATTGCACCGCCGGTGGCATAGTAGACACCGGTCATACCACCCGTACCGATGGTGACGAATTTCTGCCCGGCAAACGTCGGGGCAGCGGTGACGGCCAGGGCCAATCCACAAAACAGGGCGACTGCTGATGCAAATCTCTTCATTGAAACCTCCTCATAAATAAACGTTGTTGTTCTGATACTTATTCCACGGCGGGACATCCATTCCACTCCTTCCTCCGCCTGAAAGGAGCGGCAAAAAGACCTATTTCATACGGCTTGATAATATAAAGGAAAACGGCATGAAGCGCAATTCATTTTCCTCCTTTGGCCAAAAAGAGAAGCCTTGAGTCTCCGGGGAAGCGGAGCGGATACGAAAAAGAGATCCGGTCAGGTAAAGTAACGCTGTCAGGCCACCGACAAGAGATTCAGTCCATATAACCTTTTCCTTTCTCCTTCACAGGCGGGACTGCACCCATGGCAACCGGCAAACAGTTAATCAGAAAGTTCAACAAAGTCAGAACACTCCCCCATGTCATCTCCCGCCTGTCCCGACTTATTGCCGACAATACCAGCAGCTTACGGGATTTTGAGGAAATCATCAGCATGGACCCGGCCCTGGTCGCCCGCCTGCTCACCGTGGTCAACAGCGCCTATTTCGGGCTGATCACCCGGGTGGATTCCATTACCCGCGCCGTTGCCCTGCTGGGAATGAAAAACCTGCATAACATCGCCGTCACCGACGCCTTAAAGAGAATGTTCGCCACCGGATCGCCCAACTCATCCTTTTCCAGGAGCCGTCTGTGGATGCACTGCGCGGCAACGGGTATCTGCTCCAAGATGATCGCCGAGAGGATTCACTCCGTAAACGGCGACGATGCCTACCTCTGCGGAGTATTGCACGACATCGGCCTGGTGGTGGAAGATCAGGTGGTGCCCGGTCAGTTTCTGCAGGCCTTCAACAGCTGGGTTACCGCCGACACCCCTTTCACCGAGCTGGAGCGGGAGTTTATCGGAACCGATCACAGCGAGATCGGCCATCTGCTGGCCCGGGACTGGCTCCTGGGTGACGAGGTTTCCACCGCTATCCGGGACCATCACCTGCTCTCCGAAGAGATTCTCCCGGAATCAATGACCGGCATCCTGCAACTTTCCGAGTATATCGTTTCCCGCATCGACATGGGGGTCAAACCGGAGATTGCAGCCCGGCTCCCCCCGCTGCTTGAAGAACATCTGCAGGAAAACGCCGAGGAATACCAGGTGCTCACCGATGATCTGCACGAAGAAATATCCAAGGCAAAGGAACTCTATACAAGCTGATTATCCCCGTTGGTGACCGATTATCATGGTTCAGGCAACCCTTCTCTTTGACCGTGCTCCGGATCATGGCCCGGAACTCGAAAAACTCCTGGCGCTTCTCTCCGGAGAGATCCCCGACCTGGTCCCCTGCTGCCGGGACGAAAAAGGAACCCTTTTCCACCCGTCCCCTTTCCCGCCCGCTCTTGAAATACCGGCGGAGTACTGGGAAACGGGGAAGCAGCGGCGTCCCGTTTCGCCGCTCACGAAAGACGACACGGTCCTGTATCCCCTCTTCACCCGGTATATCGAGGAGTTCTGCGCCACCCTCCTGGTTTTTTCTACCCGGAAAGAGGATCGGAACGATTGCCATCTCCGCGGACGCATCAACCTATTGGTTGATCTTTTCCTGACCCGGCGCAAGATAAAGGCTGCTGAAAAAAAACTGGCGATCCAGAAAAAGCAGTATGAGCGCAAGGCGCGGGTTCTTGAACGCAAGTTCAAGAATATCATGGAGGAAAATGAACAGAACTTCCTGAAGATTCAGCAACAGCAGCGCGATTATTCCAAGACCCTGCAGTCTGAAATAAAGAAAAAAACCGCCCAGCTGCAAAGGGCAAAACAGGAGGCGGAAACCGCCAACCGGGCCAAAAGCGAATTTCTGGCCGCCATGAGCCACGAAATCCGCACCCCCATGAATGGGGTTATCGGCTTCACCGACATGCTGCTTGATACCCGGCTGGATGAGGAACAACGCGATTACTGCCGCACCATCAAGCGCAGCGCCGACGCCCTGCTCTCGCTCATCAACGATATCCTCGACTTTTCAAAGGTGGAGGCAGGTCAGCTCGATCTGGAATCCATCGAGTTTGATCCGGAGATCACCGCGCTCGACGTCTGTGATCTGGTGAAGCCCCGTATCGGCGACAAACGGGTGGAACTCCTCTGCCGCATCGATGAAAATCTGCCTGCAAAGGTGGTGGGGGATCCGGGCCGCTTCCGCCAGATCCTGGTCAACCTGCTGGGTAACGCCGCCAAGTTCACCGAAAGGGGCGAGATAGAGCTTGCCCTTGCCGTGGAGCGTGAAAGCGCCGGAAAGATCCATCTCCATGCCACCATCCGTGATACCGGCATCGGCATTGCCGGGGACAAACTGGAGTCCATCTTCGAGGCCTTCCGGCAGGCCGACGGCTCCACCACCAGGGAATACGGCGGCACCGGACTCGGCTTGTCCATCTGCCGGCGCATCGCCACCCTGATGCACGGCAGGGTCTGGGCCGAGAGCATTCCGGGCCGGGGCAGCACATTCCACTTTACCTGCCGGATGAAAAAGGCGGCCAGGCAGAGCCCGAAACGGCGGTGTCCCCTTTCCCTGGCCGGGAAAAAAATCCTCATCGTCGATGATAACAGAACCAACCTGGGTATTCTCAGATCCCTGCTGGAATCGGGGAACGTCCGGATCACCACCCAGACCGAAAGCGATCAGGTGCCGGATATACTCTCCCGGGCCGCCGCTGCCGGCACCCCCTTCGACCTGGCCATCCTGGATCTCTACATGCCCCATCCCGATGGTTTTGAACTGGCCCGGCGGATCCGCGCCTCAGGGTCGGAGATCGCCTCGATTCCCCTGCTGGCCTATACCTCGTTAAACGACCGTAATGCCAGACGCTGCAGGGAGGTCGGCTTCAACGCCTTTCTCACCAAACCGGTACGCCGCGAAATTCTCTTCAGGGCGCTGGAAAAGATCTTGCGACCGCAAAGCGGCCGGCGGACCGGAGAAGATAACGCAAATCTCGTTACCAGGCATACGGTGCGGGAGGAGATGAAACAGTCCGTGCGCCTGCTGCTGGTGGAAGACAACATCGTCAACCAGCGCCTTGCCATGCTCATCCTCACCAAGGCGGGGTACAAGGTGGAAACGGCGGTCAACGGCAGGGAAGCGGTGGAGATCTACTGCAGGCATCCGGAGCGCTTCGACCTCATCCTCATGGACGTCCAGATGCCGGAAATGGATGGCCTTGATGCCACCCGGGCCATTCGCCGACGCGGCCATGAAGATATTCCCATCGTGGCCATGACCGCCAATGCCATGAAAGGTGACCGGGAAAAATGTGTGGAGGCGGGAATGAACGATTACATCGCCAAGCCGATCAAGCGGGAAATCGTCTTTGCCATGATCGAAAAGTATATCTACGGGAATTATTTGACCGAAGAATCACCTCCGGCGCATCAGGATCCGGGAAAACCGAAAGCCGGGGCATCGTAAATGAGTCGACCCGCATCCCGGGGGCTCAGACCCAGTTCATGGGCGATTTTGCTCCAGCTTTTGCCGTCCGGCTGATACATGGCGGCAATTTCATCCGGCTGTCTGCGGGCGTGCCGGGCCATGGTCAGGACAAAGACCAGTTCTTTGGGTGAAAGTCCCCGTTTCAACGAGGCATTTACCTCCTCTTTGGGAATCTGAAAATATTCGCCGATTATCTCTCTGGTCACTGCCTCGGCCGCCGCTCCATCCCCCATGCCGGAGGCGATTTTTTTCATCAGCGGCGTCCCCTTGTCCAGGGGAAAATCTCCGGATGAAAAGATCTCGCTCCAATGGCCGCCGACCTTGTGAATGGAGAGCAGCAGATTGAGGTCGGCTCCCGTATGACGCGCGGCGTAGAGGCCGACAATGAGGGCATCGCCGTCAATGGCGCCGCGCATCTTCATCATAATGATCCGTTGCTTGGAAATATCAAAAACCCGGGCAATGAGCGAGTTGAAAACCGTTGTGAGGAGATAATCGTCGGCGACAAACGGCCGGGCGGGGTCATAGGTTCTTTCCCTGAAACAGTGGCAGCCGGCGGCAGGATTGCGGGCCGTTGCCGCAGCCGGCAGCAGAACCGGCAGCAGCAGCCAGAAAATCATCTTTTTCCAATCAATCACGACAGAGCTTGTTTTTTTATTTCGGAGGACAGACCCGCAAACGGACTCGCGGGCTGCGGGCATACTATCATGGCTCTGTTGCGCTCACAAGTCTTTGTGACAGATTTCAGGGTATGTACCCACGCTGTATATCATACTTCCAAACCGTAATTGGTCACAGGCACCGCATCTTCACCTTGTTGTTTCCCGCAGGTGTATTACAATGGTGCCGTTTCTTGATTGACCATTACGCACCGTGGGGACAACCGCATGATACAACCTCTTGCCTTAGCCTCGGCTGCCGGGCAGCAATGCCTGGCAAAACTCCTTGACCGCTTTCAGGCCGGTGATGATTCCTGCCGCCGCAGCGTGGCCGATATCATCGCCCGGGTACGCGCCGAGGGCGACCAGGCCCTCATCGACTATACCCGCCGTTTCGACGATCCGCACTTAAGCGCGGATCGTCTCAGGGTCACGGACCGGGAGATAGAGAAGGCCTATGACCAGGTGGACGACGATTTCCGCACCACCCTGGCCCTGGCAATCGAACGCATTGAAACCTTTCATCAACGGGAACTGGAAGACTCCTGGATGATCACCCGGGAGGACGGCACCATCTGCGGCCGTCTGGTACGACCGGTGGACGCGGCCGGGCTCTATGTTCCCGGTGGCCGGGGCGGGTCCACGCCCCTGGTCTCTTCGGTGTTGATGAACGGCATTCCGGCGCAGATCGCCGGGGTACGGAAGCGGATCATGGTGACGCCGCCGGGCAACCACGGGGCCGTCAACCCTGCCCTGCTGGTGGCGGCCCGGGAAATCGGCATCACCGAGATTTACCGGAGCGGCAGCGCCTGGGCTGTGGCCGCTCTGGCCTTCGGCACCGAAACCATACCGGCGGTGGATGTGATCGTCGGCCCCGGCAACCAGTATGTGGCCGAGGCAAAAAATCAGGTGGCGGGCAGAGTGCGCATCGACATGATCGCCGGGCCCAGTGAGGTGCTGATAATCGCCGATCACACCGCCCACCCAGCCCATATCGCCGCCGACATGCTGGCCCAGGCAGAGCATGATCCCCAGGCCCTGGCCGTGGTTATCACCTGCCGGGAGGAGCTGGTGCCGGATATCATCAGCCGGCTCGACACTCTGCTTGCCGGGCTGGAACGCGAGCAGATCGCCCGCCGGGCCCTCAGTGACCGGGGCGTGATTCTCACGGTCCCCGACCTGGAGACGGCCGTGGATGCCGCCAATCGCATCGCCATCGAACACCTTGAACTGATGGTCGCTGATCCCTGGCAATGGCTGCCGAAAATACGCCATGCCGGCGCCATCTTTCTGGGAGCCGATACGCCGGAGGCGGCGGGCGACTATCTGGCCGGTCCCAACCACGTCCTGCCGACCATGGGCACGGCGCGGGTCTCTTCCGCCCTGGGCGTGGAAACCTTTGTAAAGAAAAGCTCGATCATCTCCTATTCCCACCGGGCGCTCCAGGCCGATGCCGAGCACATCCAGAGACTGGCCCGCCTGGAAGGACTCACCGCTCATGCCAATTCGGTGGCGGTGCGGCTCGATGATCAGCGCTGAGGCAGCGGCCCGGAAAGGAGCGATGACCCGTCTCCGACAGGGGGCGGACCTCCTGGGATTCCAGCTTTCCTCCGAAACCGATAGCCGCATTGCAGAATATTTCCGGGAACTGAAAAAATGGAACCGGCGTTTCAACCTCATCGCCAGAACGAGCAGCGATGAGGAAATCGTTGAAAAACACTTCCTGGACAGCCTGGCCCTGGTTGACTTCATCGATTGCCACGCCGACAGGGAGATTTTTTTGCTGGATGTGGGAAGCGGCGCCGGTTTCCCCGGCCTGGTGGCGGCCTGCGCCAGGCCGCAATGGCGGCTCAAACTCGTGGAACCGCGCCGGAAACGGGTCGCCTTTCTCAGGCATGTGAGCCGCATCCTCAAGCTTGACAACGTGGAAATCAGCGCCGGACGAATAGAGGATGAAAAAAAACGGGCGGCAAAGTACCCTTCTTTGCCGTGCTATATCTGCGGCCGGGCCGTGGCCGAACCCGCTCTGTTTCTGGAGATGATTCATCACCTGCTTGTCGCTGCCGTCCGTGTCGTTCTCATGACCACAACATCCGGGGCCGAAACCGGCGGAATGTTTCCGCAGGATCGTTTCCGGCTGCTGGATCAGCGTTGTTTCACCCTGCCCTTTTCCGGCGCTAAACGCTGCCTGTCGCTGATCACCATCCGGGAGACAGCCGCAACCCGCCAAGCATCGACTACAAGAAGAAATGAATAACAAGCCGCCGATACTGACCGCCAACCGCGCCTCCACACCCCTGGCCCGCAGAATCGCCGACCGGCTCGGCATCGACTTTTGCGGGATGATCAGAAAACGATTCGCCGACGGTGAGATTTACCACGCCTTTGCCGATGAAATCTCCGGTCGGGACGTGATCATCATCGGGGCCACCCACTCAGATTCCTCCCACCAGGAGGTGATCGACCTCATTGCCGGCAGCCGCTACTGGAACGCCGGCTCGGTCAACGTGGTGATTCCATATCTCGGCTATTCGACCATGGAACGGGCCAAACCCTACTCGGGCGAAATTCCCAAGGGCGTGACCAGAACCCGGCAGATCTACCGGGCCCGTCCCGACTATGTCGCCTTTGTCGATCTCCACTCCGAGGCGGTACTCCATGCCCACTCCGGCGAAATCCGCACCCGCCATCTCTGGACCGATAAACTGGCTGTCCAGCGGATCAAGGAACTCGGACTTGAGAATTTTGTTCTCGTCTCCCCGGATTACGGTTTCAGTAAACGGGTTGCCCGACTGGCGGACAGTCTCGGCTGTCCCCATACCGCCGCCAACAAGGACAGGTATGACACGGACAAGACCATCGTCGGCCAGATCAGCAGCGCGGTGAAGGGCAGAACCGCCATCATCTGCGATGATATGATCCGCACCGGCGGCACCATCCTCCAGACCTCGGACCGCTGCCGCGAGGCCGGGGCGGTGGATATCCTGGTGATGGCCACCCATCTGGTGCTGGCCGGGGATGTATTGGCGAAATTCCGGGCCAAGGGCATCGGTAAAATTATCGGCTCAGACACTTATCCAGAGCGGGAGAGCGACGGGTTTCTGGAGATATACAGCGTTGCTCCCATGATTGCGGGAGTCCTGAAACGCTACCTGAATCTGGAATAGGAAAAATGAGGATCAACAACAAAAAGACTCTGTTAAAACAGCTAGTTATTTCATGGAAGAGGTGAATGACAATGATAAAGGTAGGATTTATCGGCTGGCGCGGCATGGTGGGCTCGGTTCTGCTTGAAAGGATGCGGGCGGAGGAGGATTTCCAGGGGTTTGAATCATATTTCTACACCACTTCGCAAGTGGGCCTGCAAGGGCCTTCCATTGGGGGAACAAGCTCGGAGCTGCTCGATGCCTTCGACCTCGACTCCCTGAAACAACTCGATATCATCGTCTCCTGCCAGGGCGGCGGCTACACCTCCAGGGTATACCCCGAACTCCGTAAACAGGGCTGGAACAACTACTGGCTGGATGCGGCCTCCACCCTGCGCATGGAAAAAAATTCGATCATTGTCCTTGATCCGGTAAACCGCGCGGTCATCGATCAGGCCCTTGCCGACGGTATCCGCGATTATATCGGCGGCAACTGCACCGTCTCCCTGATGCTCATGGCCCTGGGCGGTCTTTTTGCCGACGGTGTGGTGGAATGGATCACCTCCATGACCTATCAGGCCGCCTCCGGTGCCGGCGCCAAAAATATGCGGGAACTGGTCAACCAGATGCGCGTCATCGGCGATCGCGGGGCCGCCCTGCTCGATGACCCGGCCACCGCCATCCAGGAAATCGATCGGAACGTGATCACCACCCTGCGGGACGATTCCTTTCCCACCGACAACTTCGGCGCCCCGTTGGCCGCCAGCCTGATTCCGTGGATCGACCGGGCTCTGGAGAACGGCCAGACCCGGGAGGAGTGGAAGGGGGTTGCCGAGACCAACAAAATCCTCGGCCTGGAGGAGAATCCCATTCCCATCGACGGCTGCTGTGTGCGGGTGGGTGCCATGCGCTGTCACAGTCAGGCATTTACCATCAAGCTCAACCGCGACATACCCCTGGCCGACATCGAGGCGATGATCGCCGCCAACAACGACTGGGTGAGGGTGATCCCCAATGAAAAAGATGAAACTCTGCGGGAACTGACTCCGGCCCGGGTGACCGGGACGCTGGATATACCGGTGGGCCGTATCCGTAAACTCAATATCGGCCCCCGATACCTCACCGCCTTCTCGGTGGGCGACCAGCTTCTCTGGGGCGCGGCCGAACCGGTGCGGCGCATGCTGCGCATCGTCCTTGAATACCTGGGATAGAGGGTGTGAAGATACGGCGCCGGTGATCAGGTACCTGTTTCCCGGTTCCGGGCGGAACCGGGAAACAGAGATCGGAGATAAGGCTAAATGAGGGAGGCGACAAAATCACCGACCTCGGTGGTGCCCATGCCCATGCGGCCGGCGGAGAGGCTTTTGATTTTGCCGGATGCCAGCGCATCGTAGATGGCCTTGTCAATGGCCGCAGCCACCTCGTTCTCGCCGAGGGTTTCCATCATCATGCCGCCGGCGGCAATGGCGGCAAAGGGGTTGATGACGTTCCGACCGGTATACTTGGGGGCACTGCCGCCGATGGGCTCGAACATGGAAACGCCCTCGGGGTTGATATTGCCGCCCGCGGCGATTCCCATGCCGCCCTGGATCATGGCGCCCAGATCGGTGATGATATCGCCGAAAAGGTTGGCGGTGACAATAACGTCATAGAATTCCGGACTCTTGACCATCCACATGGTGCAGGCATCCACATGGTTGTAATCCTGCTTGATGTCCGGATAGTCGGCATTCCCCACCTCTTCGTGGGTCCGCACCCAGAGATCGCCCACGTGGGTGAGCACATTGCATTTATGCACCAGGGTGAGCAGTTTTTTCCTGTTGCGTTTCCTGGCATAGTCGTAGGCGTAACGCACGCAACGCTCCACCACCGGACGGGTGTAGGTCATTACCTGGGTGGCGGTTTCATGTTCCGTGCCCACCATGGCCGCCCCGCCGACACCGGTGTAGATGCCGCCGGTGTTTTCCCGGATAATGACGAAATCGATCTCATCGGGTCCCTTGTCCTTGAGCGGGGTTTCCACGTTGGGATAAAGCTTGACCGGCCGCAGGTTGATGTACTGATCCAGGGCGAAACGGGCCTTGAGCAGAATGCCCACTTCCAGAATGCCGGGCTTTACGTCCGGGTGCCCTATGGCCCCCAGATAGATGGCGTCATGCTGCTTGAGATCCTCGATGGCGCTGTCGGGCAGGGTTTCGCCGGTTTTCATGTAGTGTTCACCGCCAAAACCGAAATTTTCGTAGTTGAGCCTGATATCATACCTGGCGCATGCCGCCTCAAGCACCTTGACGCCTTCACGCAATACTTCCGGACCGGTACCGTCACCGGGAAAAAGGGCAATATCATACGATTTCATCTTGTCTTCCTTTTCTCTGTCGTTCTCTGGGGGTCCGGCCGCATGAGCCTGTTCTCCTGCGGCCTCTCGTGGAGTGAAATTTGGTTTGGAACTGTATACATACTGCATCCGGTGATGTCAAGCACCCATCTTCGACGGTCGCAGGTAAGCACCTTAATCATGCCGCCGATCTGTCCGAACAATTGGGGCCACCTCTGGGGTTCGATTCCCGCTGCCATGCCTTTTGTGTGTGACACGAAAAGTCCGAATGCCATCATCCGGGCAGTTCCGTTCCCTGGTTCATGATGTCCACATATCCGGTATAGCTATAAAGACGGTTGCGCTTACGGGAAGTCAGTTCCCGGACAATGGACAGACGC
>CAYUNE010000027.1:0-206008 GCA_964446115.1 uncultured Desulfobulbia bacterium
CATGGCAATAACCCACTTTGGGGCTTGCATCTGGAGGTATAACCGCTTCACCGTATCAGCCATTTTATGGCTCACGGTTCCTGCAACAATCATCACATCGGCCTGCCGTGGTGAGGCACGGAACGCTCCTGCACCAAAACGATCCAGATCAAACTTTGGCCCGGCTGCAGCCATCATCTCAATGGCACAACAGGCAAGGCCGAAGGTCAGGGGCCAGAGCGAGTTGGCCCGAGCCAGGTTGAAGATCTTTTCCAGCCGAGCCAGCTGCACTACCGGAGGGATAACGCTTCCCTTTCCCATTTCATGACTCCTTTTTTCCAGGCGTAGATGATTGCCAGAAACAAGACGATGACGAAAAACAGGATTTCGACAAAACCCACCAGGCCCACCCCCTGCCGGTAAATTTTGGCAATGGGGAAGAGGTAGAGTACGTCAACTTCGAATACGATGAAAATCAAAGCGTACAGGTAATAAAATACACCGAAGCGTGCTGCCGTTGCCTTGCCGAAGGAGGGCATCCCGCACTCGTAGATTTCACCCGTCCTTCTGCCTGTTGCCCTGGGAGACACCAGCATGGCGATGATCAGTGGTCCGGAAGCAAAGAGAATTCCGACCAAAACTAATATTGCCAGCATGGAGCCATCGGCTACAAGCTCCGGGCTGGGCGGTGTATGAGTCTGCAGAACAATGGATGAGGTTACTTCTTCAGTCATTTATTTTTTCCGATCTTTTTGGCTGAGATTGGTAATTGGCGCCCGATTTCATAACTTTCAAAATGAAGCCATGAAGGTAATCCGCGGCTCAATGTAAGTCAAATTACTTATATCAATTTTTTTATTCAGTTTTGTTGAACAATGTGACCTTTTCCTCCTGACCGGGTATTGCCTCAGCATCCATAACTGTTGCATTACCCGTCGGCGATGGGGTAAAATGCGATAATTTTCTCCTTTGCCGGAAAGAGAGGTTTGCAACTTAAGCCACGATGTGGTATCTAAATATCAACGGAACAGGCGGTGAACATGGTTTTCATGGAGCCAATGATGAGGCAGGAGATGTTTTCCAAGGCGCGGGCCAAGCTCGGCAAGACCCAGAAAGAACTTGCCGAGCTGCTCGGCGTATCGCTCAAAGCGGTACAGAGCTATGAACAGGGATGGCGAAACGTTCCCGTTCATGTGGAGCGACAGCTCTACTTTTTGCTGGCCAATCAGCGCCGGGATAAACGGCCGAAAAAAGTCAACTGCTGGACGAAGAAAAAGTGCGATAGAAAAAGGGAATGTCCCGCCTGGGAGTTCCAGGCGGGACACCTCTGCTGGTTTCTCAGCGGCACCCTCTGTGAATGCACCAAGGAGGCCAGTTGGCAGGAGAAGATGGAGATCTGCCGCAACTGCGATGTACTCCGTTTATTGTTATGATTTTTGACGGATTCTCGCTATGATCGTAAAAGATGACGGGCGCTCCCCAAGGAGCGCCTTTCTTTATGGCGGCTCAGGCTGAGGGGCGGCGGAAAAACGACAGGAGAAGCAATTGACCATGAAGATCGGAGTGGCCATGAGCGGCGGCCTTGACAGTACGGTAACCGCTGCCATGCTGCAGGAACAGGGCCATCGGGTAACCGGATATTTTATGCTTCTGCCCGTACCGCACCCCGAAGATGTCCATGACCGCGCCCGCAGGGCGGCAGCGCATCTGGGAATCCCCTTGCATGAGGTGGATATGCGGCAACGGTTTTCCGACCGGGTTATTCGTCCCTTTGTCGAGACCTACGGGGCCGGTCGCACCCCCAATCCCTGTGCCCGCTGCAATCCACTCATCAAATTCGGGGCACTGCGTCTGCGTATCCTCGGAGACGGTAACGAGAAGATGGCCACCGGGCACTATGCCCGACTGACGATGGAGGGACCGACTCCACAGCTTAGGCGGGGAGTCGATAGCGGCAAGGATCAATCCTATTTCCTCGGTCGTTTGAGCTCGGAGGAGCTGGCCGATGTCCTCCTGCCTCTGGGTGATTTTACCAAGGAACAGGTGCGGAACTGGGCGCGACGGCGCCATCTGCCCGGTGGTGAGGCCGACGAGAGCCAGGATGTCTGTTTCCTTGCCGGCCGTTCCCTGGCCACCTTCCTCGGCGAGCACGGACTGGATGACGAGGAGGGCGAGGTGATCACCGCAGACGGCAGGGTTATCGGGCGGCATCGGGGTATTTTTCGCTACACCATCGGCCAGCGCCGTGGCCTGGGATTGCCGGATATCACTCCCTGGTACGTCAAAGAGTTGAACGCCCGCCGCAACCGGGTGGTTGTTTGCAAAAAGGAGGATCTTTTCTCGCGCCGGCTATATCTTACCCGGATGCACTACACGGGCCGCCCCCTTAAATTTCCGTGGCAGGGCCGGGTACAGATCAGGTCACGCCATCCGGCAGCCGGTGCGACGGTGACCGTAACCGGCCGGGACAGCTGCCGGGTCCTCTTTGCCGAGCCGCAGCCGGCCATTACCCCGGGACAGCTCGCCGTGCTTTATGACGATGACCGGGTGGTGGGCAGTGGCGAGATTGACGACCATCATGAGTGCCAGTGAAAGTGGACCACCCCGGAGCCAGGTATTACCGGGGGAATTTGACGAAGAGCAGACAGAAAACATAAAGGCAAAGTGAAGAGAAGAGTTGCCATTGCCACCCTGGGTTGCAAGGTCAACCAGTATGAGTCGGCCGCCTTTGGCTCCGGTTTCGCGGCAGCCGGCTGCCGCGTGGTTGACCCCCGGGAGGCCGCCGATATTTACGTGATCAACACCTGTGCGGTGACGGCCCGTGCCGGGCAGCAGTCCCGGCAGCTTATCCGCAGGATCCTCCGCGAGAATCCCAAGGCCCGATGCGTGGTTACCGGCTGTTATGTGCAGGCCGAGGGTGCGAAGGCGGCAACGATTACCGATGGGCCGCTCATTGTCATCGGCAACGGCGAAAAGGATCAGCTGGTGCGACGCGTTCTGCTTACGAGCGACGGGGAAGAGATTGTGGAAGTGGGGGATATCTCGCGGCAACGTGAGATCTGTCATCTGGAGGTCGGGAAATTCAGGGGACGGACCCGGGCCTTTCTGCGCATCCAGGATGGCTGCAATAACTTCTGCTCATACTGCATTGTTCCCCATACCAGGGGACCCAGTCGCAGCCTGCCGCTGGCCGATGTCCGTCAACAGGTGGACATCTTCCGTCGCAACCATTACCGGGAAATCGTCGTCACCGGGATTAACGTGGGCAAATATGGGCTGGACCTGGACGAAGGCGAGACGATCATCTCCCTGCTTGATCTCCTCTGCAGCCGTTATCCGGACATCCGTTTCCGCCTCAGCTCCATCGAGCCGCCCGAAATCAATGATGCGCTTCTGGAGCTGGCCGTCCGCCACGCCAATTTCATGCCCCATTTCCACATTCCCCTGCAAAGTGGTGATGATGCGGTTCTCAAGCGGATGAGGCGCCGTTACACCGTCGATCTGTTTGTCGAGGCGGTGTGGAAGCTGCATCGTCTTCTGCCCGGCGCAGCCATTGGGGTTGACGTGCTTGCCGGTTTTCCCGGAGAGGACGGCAGGGCCCATGCCCGCACCGTGCAGTTGCTGGAAGAACTGCCGGTCACCTACCTGCACGTCTTCCCCTATTCCAGGCGTCCCGGTACTCCGGCGGCCGCCATGGCGGCACAGGTATCCCGTGAAATCAAGGGAGAACGGGTGGCGCGGCTGCGCACCGTTGACCGGGAGAAACGCGGACGTTTTCACCGACGGGCTCTGCACCGCACCCTCCGGGTCCTGGTGGAGGGGCGGGATGAGAAGACGGGAATGTATCGCGGATTCAGCGAAAATTATGTTCCGGTTTTTTTTCAGGGCGGCGACGGCCTGGTAAACCACGTGGTGGAGGTGGTTGCCGAAAGGGTGATGGAGAAAGGCGTGCGGGCAAGGTTGTTGGAAAAGTGAATCCATGATACATAAGATGGACGGCCGTGATGGAAAAATATTTGGATGTGCGCAGGCACGAACGCTCACGGAGTAAGGAGTATGATATAGCGCGGGGTTGCATACCCTGTGATCGGTTACAACATATTGAAGCAGAGAAAAAAAGGAGACGATTATGGCCGGGGTTGCCGACAGAGACAGACAGGGAAAAGCAAAGAGTGTTGACAATGCCATCACCCAGATCCAGCGCCAGTTCGGCAAGGGGGCTATCATGCGTTTGGGGACCCATGAGCGGGAACAGATTCCGGTTGTCCCCACCGGCGCCCTGAGCCTTGATATCGCCCTGGGCGTCGGCGGCCTGCCCAGGGGAAGGATTACCGAGATATACGGGCCGGAATCTTCCGGAAAAACCACCCTGGCCCTGCATGTGATTGCCGAGACCCAGAAGCGGGGCGGAACGGCAGCCTTTATCGATGCCGAGCATGCCCTGGATACCTCCTATGCCGAGCGACTGGGTGTTGATGTGGATAATCTCTTGATTTCACAACCTGATTACGGCGAGCAGGCCCTGGAGATCTGTGAAATACTCATGCGCAGCGGCGGGGTTGAAATCATCGTCATCGACTCGGTGGCCGCCCTGGTTCCCCGGGCCGAGATCGACGGCAATGTGGGGGATCAGCATGTGGGGCTCCAGGCCCGGCTCATGTCCCATGCCATGCGCAAGTTCACCGGGGTGATCAAGCGCACCGGCACCATCCTCGTCTTCATCAACCAGATTCGCATGAAGATCGGCGTCATGTTCGGCAATCCGGAGACCACCACCGGCGGCAACGCCCTGAAGTTCTACAGCTCCCTGCGGCTGGATATCCGTCGGATCCAGCAGCTCAAGGATGGGCAGGAGGTGATCGGCAACCGTACCAAGGTCAAGGTGGTCAAGAACAAGGTGGCCCCGCCTTTCAAGATCGCCGAATTCGACATCATGTACGGACGTGGAATTTCCCGCGAAGGCGATCTCCTTGATCTCGGTGTGGCGCAGGACATCATCGACAAGAGCGGTGCCTGGTATTCCTACGAGGATGAGCGCATCGGCCAGGGGCGGGAAAACGCCAAGAACTTCCTCAAGGACCATCCGGAGATGCGGGCAGAGATCGAGAGAAAGGTGCGCCTTGGCTGCGGCCTGCCGGTCGCAGACGAACCCAAAGACAGCGACAAGGAGGCTGCCGCGGCCTCGTAGGGCAGATCGATCTTCCCAATATCATTGACGAAGGAAGAAAGAAGAGCTATATTCCAACGCCTGTTGACAGATTGTTTTCTGCCGCAATCAAACGGCCCGACACCAATCCGGCGGCGGTTCCGACGATTGTGGAGAACTCACGGACGAGATCAAAAAAAAGGAGGAATGTACAATGAAAAAATCTGTCCTGGCACTGACCGCGGGAATGATCCTGACAACCGGAACCGTCTTGGCGGGCGGAGGCAGCCATTGGGGGTATACCGGATCCCAGGGCCCCGAACACTGGGGTGATCTGGACAAGGCCTATGCCGTTTGCAAGAGCGGCGTCAATCAGTCTCCGGTCAATCTCACCGGGCTTGTGGAGGCTGAACTGCCGGCCATTGCTTTTTCTTACGGGGCGACCGCAACCGAAGTCATCAACAACGGCCATACAATCCAGGCCAATTTTGCCAAAGGGAGCTCCATCAAGGTGGACGGCATGGATTTTCAACTGCTTCAGTGCCATTTCCATTCACCCAGCGAAAACACCATCGAGGGCGAATCCTTTCCCATGGAGGGACACTGTGTCCATGCCACGACAGAAGGTGAGCTTGCGGTGGTGGCCATCATGTACAAGCTGGGAGCGGCCAGTCCGGCAATCGCCGCATTGTGGGAGAAGATGCCGGAGAAGGCCGGCGAGAAGAATACCCTCTCAGCTAAGGTCAACGGCATTGATATTATGCCGAAAAACAAGGACTACTACCGTTTCAACGGTTCACTGACCACTCCACCCTGTACCGAGGGAGTACGCTGGCTGGTGCTGAAGGAAAACGCGACCATTTCCAGGCAGCAGCTCGACCGCTTTGTCAAGGTGATGCATCATCCCAACAACCGCCCGGTTCAACCCGTCAACGCGCGTCTCATCGTCAAGTAACGATGTGATCCAAACGCTGACGCCGCATGTGAGGAGATCGCCGACCTCTTCACATGCGGTCCTCCCATCTTTTTTCTTCCCTGAATCAGCATATTCCAAACTGTAACCGCTCACAGGTGCTGCAGGTTTGCTGCAATCTTTCCCGGCCGTTATGGTCCCTTGTGTCGGGAGAGATTGCAGTGAAGATGCGGTGGTTGAGATCAATCACGAATCAGTTGGTTAGCAGGGTCCAGAGCCCGATACCTATAAAGCCGAGTCCCGCGATATAGCGGAGTTGCCTTTCGGTTACAAACTGGGAGAGGGTGCCCCCGGCCACGACACCGATGGCGGAGGCCACCACCAGGGCAAGCGAGGCGCCGATAAAGACGGTCAGCCTGTTCACCTGGCGGTCGGCGGCAAAGAGCATGGTGGCCAGCTGGGTTTTATCACCAAGCTCGGCGATAAAGACTGCGGTGAAGACGGTGCTCAATATTTTCCAGTCCACTTTTTTCGATATTTTTTCTTTTTCCAGGGTGTTTGTTATCTGATTTTATCGCGGCACTGTTCCAGGAGCGTTATGATTCGGCATCTGATTCTGTTACGGCCGGAGTGATCCCATGGACGATGCCGTAACGCGTCCCCAGGGTGCGGACCGTGGTAATAAAGGTCGAGGGCAGGGGCAGGGGACGCTCCTTAATGAGGATATTCAGGGCCTGGGCCCGCAACAGGGTGGCCAGCGTATTGTTTCCCTCCTGCAGATCGCAGATGGCCTGCATGCGCAACGCATCCGTGAGGTGGGGAAGGAGATCGGGGAGTTGGGTTGCCGTCTCCCTGAGGGCCGATTCGATGAGGAGACGATGCTCGGTTGCAAAGCTTGCGTCTCTTTTCCGGGTGGGATGGATTCCGAAAAGATCGTTGACGACGGCTCCGGAGAGCCGCTTGATATCCGGCTGTTTTCCCATGTCGGTTTTTTCCGACAGCATACCTTTGAGTTCCACATAGAACACCATCTGCACCAGACCGACGGCCTCGCGCATGATGGGGATGAGCTTGCCGTCAATGGCGGGAGGTGTATCTTCCATCCGCGTGGCAGCGGTCATGATTCAACTCCTTTCTTTGTTGTTTGCCAGGGGATTTCTCCGCTGATCTTTCCTTTGAGGGTCATGATACGATCAAGCGAGGCGTGCAACCGAGCCTTATCTATCCGTCCCTCTTCCAGCAGGGCCATGACGGCGTCGACGCCTTGCTCCAGAGCATTGGGTCTGTTGGCGAGATTGTTGCCGACGATGATCAGATCAACTCCTGCCAGAATCGATCTCTGAACAGCCTGCCGGTAACTCCAGCCGTCGGCAATGGCCCGCATCTGGAGATCGTCGGAAATGATCGGCCCATCAAAGCCGAGCCTGCTTCGGAGAAGCTCGCTGAGTATGGCCGGTGATAGGGTGGCGGGCAGGTGCGGATCAAGGTGGCGCAGCATGACATGGGCGGTCATAATGGTGTCGGCATGGCCTGAGCGGATGAGCCGCTCAAAGGGTTCCAGTTCCTTTGGACTCCAGGTGGCGGTGATATCGGTGAATCCCAGGTGGGAGTCGTGCCTGCTGCTGCCGTGGCCGGGAAAATGTTTCAGGGAACAGGCAATGTTATAGTCGTGGTGTGCCTCGATGAAAGCCGCTGCATGGCGGGTCACGTTGTGGACGTCCGACCCGAAACTGCGGTTAAGGCGGCCGATGATGGGATTGTCGGGATTGGTGTTGAGGTCGACCACCGGGGCCAGGTTGAAATTGATGCCGCAGCCGGCAAGGTCTTCGGCCATGATCCGGGCCTGGCGGCGGGTCAGGGTGACGGTTTTTTGACAGCCGAGTCGGGCGGCGGACATGCTGGGGGCAAAGCCGTCCTTTTCCTTCAGTCGGCGGACTCTTCCTCCCTCCTGGTCAACGGCGATGAGCGGCACTGTCGGAGCCTCTTGCCGGAGCTGGGCGGTGAGCCGCCGCAGCTGGGCCGGAGATTTGATATTTTTTCTTGCACCGCCGGCGAAGTCGCGATCAAAGAGGAGGACCCCGGCCAGCCTGTCTTCGGCCAGGGCGCGGCGCAGCCAGGGGGATTCGGCCAGATCGGTGCCGTCAAAACCCATGAGAAAGAGCCGGCCGAGGTGCCGGGGAAACACGGCTTCTACCAT
Organism: uncultured Desulfobulbia bacterium; assembly: GCA_964446115.1. Lineage (GTDB taxonomy): Bacteria > Desulfobacterota > Desulfobulbia > Desulfobulbales > Desulfobulbaceae > CAYUNE01. The sequence continues at coordinate 8,236 of CAYUNE010000027.1, forward strand.
CCCGCCCTCCTGACCAGCATATGGAAGAGGAGGCCATAGGCCATAACCGTTATCACACAGGGCACAAGATAGCGATATGCAGCCAGTGGTTTGACGGTGAAATAGCGCCGGGTGAGAATGTAACAGAGATGGATGGGGGAGAGCATCATACCGGCATACCCCATGGTAAAGGCCAGGATGAGCACCGCGGCCTCGGAGAGACCGGTGGCCGGAGTGGCCAGGCCGATGACCAGGGGAAAGGAGGTGGCGCCGAAACCGATGGCCACCCCGGTGACCAGACCGGCGAGAAAGGGAAGAAAGGCGATGATGAGCTCAACGGGAATGACCAGAGAGCTCAATTCCCTGCCGGCGGCGGGCAGTAATCCGGAGCTGCGGAGCATGGCCTGGAAAATCATGGCCCCAGCCAGTACCAGGAGGATATTGGCGGTTTTGCGGCTTATGAGATGATGGAAGAGGTGCAGGTCTCTCCGGTCGCCGTTGAATGAGGCGATAAAAATGATACCCAGGACAAGGCCCGTGAACATTCCCAGCAGTTTGTGCACCGAGGGAGAAAGCCCCGGCCACTGATGGGTGGTCGGGATCGGCAGCAGCATGGTGCAGACAACGATGAGCAGCAAGGGGGTCAGAACCACCGGCAGCCGGCCCGTGGACCCGGAGGTGGAGGGAGGCTCTCCATCGAGGAGCTGGGGAAGATGGGGACGCACCAGAAAAAACCAGCCGGCGCCAATGGAAACAAAGGTGAAGGTGACCTGCAGCAGCATGAACTTCCAGACCGGCAGGGAGAAGATCGACAGCGAGATGATGATCACCGGATACAGCGGCCACCAGTACTCGAGAACATGTCTGAACCAGTAGTTGACCGCCACCTTCCAGGCAGCGGGAACGTCTCTGGAAGCCACGGCTTTGCCGACCAGGGGAGCGGAGAAGAGAGCGCCTCCCGGCATGGGTACCAGGCCGATGGTCAGGGGAATGAGGATAAGGCTCACGGCCCGTCCATGTCTTCCTCCCAATCTGCCGGCCGCGGCAATGAGAGTCCGGGAGTTCTCTTCGGTGGTCATGAAATAACCGAATTCAAGAATCAGCGCGATGTTGATGACAAGGAGCCAGAGATCCGGAGCGGCAAGGGAGTGAAAAAAATCGGTGACCACCAGCGGCACGCCGTTACCCGCCCACAGGTCCATGATGATGCCGCCGGCGATGAGGGCGAGACCCAGCGGCAGTTTGCAGCCGTTGGCGATGAGTATGCCGGAAAACACCGTGATTATTTTAATTACTGGTGAGATATGGAGCAGATCAGGCGGCGTCATGGGCGGGCGGCGGAAGGAGTTGGAGGATGTTTTTTGTTATCTCTTTGGAATTATAAATAAATATTGCATGAACACCGTTTTTGCGGTATGAAAAATATAACCGCTTCTCTCCGGAGGGCATATTATGGTGTTTGCCGGGAAATAACAACCCCATAACGTCCGGCAGGGGAGGGATCTGAAAGTCGGATTTTTGACTTTTGGGCTCTTCCGCTGCAAATTCGCTCATGCCGGTGCCTTTATGGCCACGGCACGATAATTGCTTAAATCTATGCGGCTGTAGTTTTTTTCAAAATCATGACAAAAAAGGGGAAAAAAGAGGTTGATGTGATGTTGAACAAAACGGAGAGCGGCCTCGGACAAGACCCTCCCGTTAACGGCAGTCTGGATAAACTTCTGTCGGAACTTGCTCATTATCGCAGTCAGACCGAGAGGTTGCAACGGGTCAACGAGCTCCATGATCGGTTGGCCGGGATTGTCGATCTGTCCACCATGATCGAGGCCTACTCTGTCTGGCTGGCGCAGTATGTGCCCCACAAGCTGATCGGTTATAACAACACCAGCCGCCAGCGGATGATGGTCTTCTGTTCCGGCCATGGTCCCGAACGCAAGCAGGCGGTTTCCCTGGCCCAGAGGCTGTTGAAGGAGATTCGGCTGGAGGTGAGCGGCGGACGCCGGGAGGAGGGATTTTACGTCTACAGCTGGCAGTTTGAATCGGTTGAAAACTGTGGTTTGCTCCTCCTGCTGCGCAAGCGGGAGCGGATTCCCGACAATGAAATCGGCCTGGTTAACGATTCCCTTTCGATCCTGGCCGAACCCCTGCGGCGGGCCCTGGAATATGAGGAGCTCTTTGAACAGGCCCGCAAGGACAGCCTCACCGGACTTGCCAATCGCCGGGTGTATCGGGAGCGCATCGACAGTCTGATCGAGGGCGCCCGGCGTCACGGTCGCCCCCTCACCCTGGCCCTGCTGGACCTGGATCATTTCAAGGCGGTGAACGATACCATGGGGCACCAGGTGGGCGACAAGGTGCTGCAGAAGGTGGCCAAGATACTGGCTGCCGAGATTCGTTCCAGTGACCTATTGGTGCGGATGGGGGGAGATGAATTTCTGCTGGTGCTCACCGACACGGATAAGGATGAGGGGATGCACCTGGTGAACCGTCTCTGCAATGCCGTGGCGGCTCTGAATGTCAGGGCCGGGGAGAAGACGCTGGGGGTGAGCGTCGGTCTGGTGCAGTGGCGACCCGGTCTCACCAGGGCAAAGTGGCTGGAAGAGGCTGATGATCTCCTCTACAGGGCGAAATCTGCCGGTCGTTCCCGGGCGATCGCCCAGTGAGTAAGGCTCCTGTCACCCCAGGGTGATGGTCAAGGGGATGACATGCAGGTTGCGCGCCTGCTGATGGGTTCTGCCCAGCCGCCACGAGCTTCCGGCTGTTTCCTCGCCGATACTTCTCACAATATCCTCCACCAGGCCCTGAATATTGATTATCGGATGGCGCTCAAACACCTGGGGCAGGCCCTGGGTCAGGTTGCAGGCAAGACATCTTCCCGGCCGTTCATGGAGTTCCAGGGCAAAATCGAGTCTTTTTTCCGCAGCTGCACATCCCAGATAGCGCAAGGCTATATCATAGGCCCCTTCCTCGTTGTCACCGAACAGGGCTTCGAAAAACTCGACTGTACGTGAGGGCGGAAAGAGGTTGCGCAGATTTTTTTCGTCCAAAAGCGTGTTGAGTCTCTGTTCGTCCATCTTCTTGTTTCCTGGTTCGGTTTGTGCTGATAGCTTCGTCTTCCGGACAGGGCATATTATTCCGGCAAAGCACCGGTTGTCAACTCCGCCGTCATGAGCCGCCGCCGGAGGGCGGCGAAGCCTTTCCGCGGTGTTGTCTCCGGGGCCTTTGCCGGCCGCAGACAGGAAAGGGGTTACCCGGCGAGGATCCGGATAACCCCTGATGTTTGACTGGCGCGCCAGGAGGGATTCGAACCCCCGACCTACGGATTCGTAGTCCGGCACTCTATCCAGCTGAGCTACTGGCGCATGCACAAATTTTCAATATACTCTTTTTTTCCGCAGTTCACAAGCCTTCTTTTTTCCTTTCCCGCAGCAGGTCGGGGCCGGCCGTAATTCCCGGAAATGATCCGGTCTGAAGCCGCAGAGGCGCTGTTTTTCTAACTCACGGAAGTTCTGCTTGATTTCAGTGGTTGTCGAAAAACATTTCTTTACGAAATGGAAAAAATGTGATAAGATGACAAATTGATCAAAGTAGTCTTCAGGCAGGAAAGTCATGTTTGAGGGTATCACATCCCGTACGTAATACAGGAGAAATTACCATGTTTTCAGAAGGAGATATGGCTGTTTATCCGACGCTGGGCGTTGGTGTTATTGAGTCCATTGAATCACAGTCGATCGGTGGTGTTGATCAGGCGTTTTATGTGATGAAAATTCTGGATAATAACATGACGGTAATGATTCCCACCGCCAACTACAAAAACGTCGGCCTGCGAGCCATCATATCAAAGAAGGAAGTCGACAAAGTGCTCGATATTCTCAAGGAACGGAAGGTCAAAGTCACGGCCCAGACATGGAACCGCCGTTACCGGGAGTATATGGACAAGATCAAAACCGGCTCGATTTTCGAGGTTGCCGTGGTCCTGCGCGATCTGTACATCCTCCAGAATGACAAGGATCTCTCCTATGGAGAACGCAAAATGCTGGATACCGCCAGCAAGTTGATCATAACCGAAATTTCCCTTGCCAGGAAGATGCCCGAAGCCAAGACCGCGAAGATGATCAACAAGATTTTTTCCTGAACAGCCATTCCATCTTTTCCGCTTCCGGGATTTCGGTTCCAGAAATGGAACAGAAGAGCAGCAGCGCTACCCTGTCTCCCGGGCCCTCCGCCAGACAGTCCGTCCATTTTTTGATCGTGGGTGAGCGGGATGCCGGCCAACGGCTAGATTGTTTCCTGGCTCGCAACCTGAGCGGATTTTCCAGATCCGCCCTGAGCAAGCTCATAAAAAGCGGCCGGGTTCGCGTGGACAGGCGGACCTCCAAGGCGGGTTATCGCCTGCGGAGCGGTAACAGCATCGAGGTGACGGTGCCGCCGGCCCCGCCCCTTTCCCTGGTTCCCCGGAAGATCGATTTTCCCATCATCCATGAGGATGATTCGCTGCTGGTTATTTCCAAACCGCCGGGCCTGGTGGTGCATCCAGCCTGCGGCCATACCGAGCATACCCTGGTACACGGTCTGCTGCACCACTGTTCCTCCCTGCCCGGCGATGATGCCCTGCGTCCGGGTATCGTTCACCGTTTGGACAAGGATACCTCGGGCATCATGCTGGTGGCGAAAAACGAGGCGGTGTTGCGCAAGCTCAGCGCTGATTTCAAAAACAGAAAAATTCATAAGGTCTACCATGCCCTGCTGATCCGCGCCCCGCAGGTTGCCGGGGGCGGAGAGCGGGGGCGGATTGTGGAGCCGATTTCCAGGCATCCCGTTCACCGGCAGAAAATGGCCGTCCGTGCCACGGGTGGTCGTTATGCCGCTACCCGTTGGCGGTTGCTCGAAGCGTTTCCCGGTGGTCCGGTGTTTGCGGAACTTTCTCCTGAAACCGGACGCACCCATCAGATCCGGGTGCATATGGCTTTTCTGAAGTCACCGGTGGCGGGAGACCGTCTCTACGGCGGCGTTCTGCCGGCGCGTTTGGGGCTCAAGGCGGAACGCCAGCTTCTCCATGCCTCGCGTCTTAGTTTCGATCATCCCGAATCGGGCCGGAGGATGACCCTTTCCGCCCCCCTCTGGCCGGACATGCAGATTATTCTGGAACGCCTTCGGGCCATGCAAAATGAATCGCCATGAAAAAAATTGCCGTAACCGGGGGAATCGGCTCCGGCAAGAGTATGGTGAGCGGTTATCTGGCCCGGCACTATGACCTGCCGGTCATCGACGTGGATCTTGAATGCAAAAATCTTTTGCTTCCCGGCCGGGAGGGGCTGCAGGCCATCAAAACCCGTTTCGGCAACCGCTTCATCGCCCCGGGAGGGTATCTCGACCGTATCCGGTTGCGGGAGGCCCTTTTTGCCGATGCGTCCCTGCGCCGCGAGGTTGATCGTCTCATCCATCCCCTGGCCCGCCGGGCGGTGGCCGGGCGTCTGGCCGAGCTGGATGCGGAGCAGGTGATCATTGATGTCCCCCTGCTCTTTGAAGCCGGGTGGCGGGACGATTTCCACCGGGTTATCGTCGTCTTTGCCGACCGGGAGAGCCGGTGCAGAAGGATCATGGAGCGCGACCGGGTATCCAGGCGGCAGGCGGAGCTGGCCATCGAAGCCCAGCTGCCGCTTTCCCACAAGGCATCATTGGCCGATCATGTGATCGACAACAGTTTCTGCCGGGTTTTCACCCGCCTGCAGACGGACCACCTGGCGGCTGTTCTTTTTCCGGGGCGGATGAGGAGGAGATGATTTCCGCGGCACTGAAATCCCGTTGATCCATCCGCCGCTTTTTCCCCGGCGGGGATTCGTTCAGCCGTCGATTATCGGTCCAGAAAAACCTTGACACCGTTGCCGAGAGCCAATATTCTTTACGTATACGTTCGTATCGCAATCCCGGTTCATATCGTTTGTATCCCTGAGATCCCCGGACTTACACCACGACTCTGATACGCCTTTCTCCATAGACGACGCAGAACAAGCCTTTTTCATATATTACCTGCCATTTTTACTGTATCTGACTTGAAAATACGTGAAACAAGATCCTGCCCGAGGCCGTCATCCCGTATGACAACGGAGATACTGTAACGGCTTCCCCCTGATCCGGCGGAACGGCTTTGAGATCATCCTCCCCATGGGGACTATGCAGGTCACCTTCCGATTTACAGGAATTTCTGTTTACTTAAGGTAGTGAGATAGCCTTGTTGGGGTCTACGTGACGCCTGCTTGATTCATAGCGGCGTATGGCTCGGACTCCCCTTTTTGTTCTCCGGTATGGTTGCAGGCTTTTGAATCCGGCGCCGCCTACCGATGAGAATGGTGTTGCATCCGTAGTTTCCGGCAGAGGGGTTACCGCCGGCGGCAAAGCGGAGACGGGCGCAGGAAATGGAAATATTACCCTATCTGGATAACCACTAACTATCATGAGGAGCATGTAATCGATGAATGTGGCGGAGTTAAAACTGAAAAAGATCAATGAGCTCGTCAAGCTTGCCGAGCAGCATAAAATCGAGGGTATCAGCGCCATGCGCAAGCAAGAGCTGATCTTTGCCATTCTCAAGGCCCAGGCCGAGGATGACGGCAAGCTGCGGGGCAACGGTGTGCTCGAAGTGCTCCAGGACGGGTTCGGTTTTCTGCGATCTCCCGCCTACAACTATCTTTCCGGTCCCGATGATATCTACGTCTCCCCCTCGCAGATCCGGCGGCTGAACATGAAGACCGGTGATACGGTCGAAGGGGAAGTGCGGGCTCCCAAGGACAATGAACGCTATTTCGCCCTGCTCCGCGTTGAAAAGATCAACTATGAGCCACCCGAGGCCTCCAGGAAGAAAACTCTCTTTGTCAATCTCACTCCCCTGCATCCCGTTGAGCGCATCAACCTCGAACTGCAGCCCGACAATTACTCCATGCGGGTCATGGATATCGTTTCGCCCATCGGCAAAGGTCAGCGCGGTCTCATCGTTGCTCCGCCGCGAACCGGAAAGACCGTTCTCATTCAGAAGATAGCCAACTCCATTGTCGAGAATCACAAGGAGGTCATCCTCATTGTCCTGCTCATTGACGAGCGGCCGGAAGAGGTGACCGAGATGAAACGCAGTGTTGATGCCGAGGTGGTGAGCTCCACCTTTGATGAACAACCCCAGCGGCATATTCAGGTGGCCGAAATGGTCATTGAAAAGGCCAAGCGGCTGGTTGAGCATAAAAAAGATGTCGTCATTCTGCTTGACTCCATCACCAGGCTTGCCCGGGCCTACAACACCATCACCCCGGCAAGCGGCAAGGTACTCTCCGGCGGCGTGGAGGCCAGTGCCCTGCACCGGCCCAAACGTTTTTTCGGAGCTGCCAGAAATATCGAGGAGGGCGGCAGCCTGACGATCCTCGCCTCCGCCCTCATCGAAACCGGCAGCCGCATGGACGAGGTGATTTTTGAAGAATTCAAGGGAACCGGTAACATGGAGATTGTCCTGGACCGCAAAATGGCCAACAGACGTATCTATCCGGCCATTGATATCCGCAAGTCCGGAACCCGCAAGGAGGACCTGATTCTGCCCCCCGATGACCTGAATCGCATCTGGATCCTGCGCAAGCTTCTCTCCTCGATGAATTCCGCCGATGCCATGGAGTTTCTGCTCGACAGAATGAAGCAGACCAAGAGCAATGCGGAATTTTTCGCCTCCATGAATAATTGATCCCCGCCATTTTTTAGTTTGCAAATCTGCTATTCCTGGTAATATGAAATGTTTCCATGCCGCCGTCCCCTCTGTTGACCCGCACGGAACCGGCGGTGGAGCTGGAGACGGCAGGAAAAGGACGTAAGCACTCACGGCCTCGCACCATCGTTGCATCCACCGTACCAGAGAGCGCTACCGGCCTAGAGGTTAATTATACCGCGGCTTGAAAATCCTGTGAGTGGTTGCAAAAGGACGGGTCAGGGTAGCGGCTGTTTTCCGCCACATCGAATTGAAGTGATGAATCTTATGGAGGACGTTGTACCATGAAAAAGGATATTCATCCCGAATACCACAAGATAACCGCAAAATGCGCCTGTGGCAGCGAGTTTGAGATGGGCTCCTGCAGCCAGGAGATCAACGTGGAGATCTGTTCCAGCTGCCATCCTTTTTTTACCGGCAAGCAGAAACTGATTGATACGGCCGGCCGCATTGAGAAGTTCAAGAAGAAGTATGCCAAGCATTATGCTCAGAAGCAGGCCTGACGGCCGGTTGTCAGCGGCACATCCGCCCACCGAACCTGATCCATGTTCGAGAACCTCAGCGAGATAGATGAAAAACTCGCAACCCTGGAAGCCCAGCTTTCCGATCCGGGTATCATCAGTGATCAGAAGCGATATCAGGAGATTGCCAGGCAGCATGCCCATGTGGCAAAACTCACCGAACTGTATACCAGATACAGGCGGGTTCAACAGGAAATTGCCGACAATCGTGAGTTGATCAGGGCCGAGGCCGACGATCCGGAACTGGCGGAACTGGCCAGGGCCGAAAACGAGGAGCTCGCCGCCCTGGAGGCCGAACTGGAAGAAAAGATCAAAATTCTCCTGTTGCCGAAGGATCCCAACGACGAGAAGAATATTCTTCTGGAGATCAGGGCCGGCACCGGTGGTGATGAGGCAGCGTTGTTTGCCGCCGACCTTTTTAAGATGTACTCCCGTTATGCCGAGTCCCGGGGATGGAAGGTCGAAGTAATGAGTTCAAGTCCCATCGGCATCGGCGGGTTCAAAGAAATCATAGCCCTGATTTCAGGGAATCAGGTCTACAGCCAGTTGAAATTTGAAAGCGGGGTTCATCGGGTGCAACGGGTTCCCGACACCGAGACCCAGGGACGCATCCACACTTCGGCGGTGACCGTGGCGATTATTCCGGAAGCCGAGGAGGTGGATCTCCATATCGAACCCCATGAGTTGAAGTTCGACGTCTATCGCTCCTCCGGGCCGGGAGGACAAAGCGTCAACACCACCGATTCCGCGGTGCGTGTAACCCATCTTCCCACCGGCCTGGTGGTCACCTGTCAGGACGAAAAATCCCAGCATAAGAACAAGGCCAAGGCCCTGCAAGTTCTGCGGGCGCGTCTGCTGGACAAGATGGAACAGGAGCGGCACGAGCGGATGTCGGCCGACAGGAAAAGCCAGGTGGGCTCCGGCGACCGCAGCGAGCGCATCCGCACCTATAATTTCCCCCAAGGACGTATTACCGATCACCGGATCAATCTCACCCTCTACCGACTTGAAGCCGTTCTCTCCGGAGACCTGGATGATATTATCGGTCCGTTGATATCCCATAACCACGCTGAAATGCTGAAAGAACTTCAGTAATCTCCCATGAGGCTTGCTGAGTTGCAGCGGGATGCCGTCTCACGTCTGCAACGGGCCCGCATCCGTTCGGCTGAAAGCGAGGTCCGGCTCCTGCTCGGCGCCTGCCTCGGGCTGAGCCGAAGTGAACTGATACTCCGGCATGACCAGGAAATCGGGCCCGGTGATCGCAAACGTTTTGCCCGCATGCTCAGGCGGCGGCTTGCCCGGGAGCCGATTGACTATATCATCGGTACAAGGGAGTTCTGGTCTCTGGATTTTGAGGTGGGACCCCAGGTTCTCATCCCGCGGCCCGAAACCGAATTCTTACTGGAGACTCTGGTGTCCGGCGTGCCGTCGGCGGAGCGGCAGGCCCGTGGTACGGCCCTGGATCTGTGCACCGGCAGCGGAGTCATTGCGGTGGTGTTGGCCCGGGAACTGCCGCGTTTGAAGGTTGTTGCCGTCGACAGCTCCCCCGCAGCCCTGGCCGTTGCCCGCAGAAATATTGAGCGCCATGGTGTGGCGGATCGCATCGACCTGGTTGCCGCCGATCTTTTTTCCGCCCTGCGCACTACTGCGGGCAAGGCGCCTTTCCGTTTCATTGTCAGCAATCCACCGTATGTGGCCACCGCCGTTCTTGACACCCTGCAACCGGAGGTGCGTGACTATGAACCCCGGCAGGCCCTGGACGGCGGAGCTCACGGTCTGGAGATTATTTTCAGGATCATTGCCGGGGCAGGTGAGTTTTTGCAGCCCCGCGGCGTGCTTTTCATGGAGATCGGAGCCGACCAGCGTCGGCAAGTCCTGGACCGCTTCGGAGCGGGAAGGGAGAGGCGGATGTTTGAAAAGGTGGATGTGATCGCGGATCTGGCGGGTCGCCCCAGGGTATTGCGGGCGCAAAAAAAACCATGAATACAGTTGCTACCTTGAAAGATGGATAAGATCGTCATACAGGGGGGATATCCCCTGCACGGTACCATCCCGATCAGCGGCGCCAAGAATGCGGCTCTGCCGCTTCTGGCCGCCACTCTTCTGGCTCCGGGCACCCACCTTCTGCATAATGTCCCCGACCTGCGGGATACGAGAACGATTTTGCGGTTGCTTGAGAAATTGGGCGCCGAGTATGAGCGCAAAGGCTCCACGGTTTCCATCGACACCACCCATCTCTCCGGCGCCGAAGCTCCCTATGATCTGGTTAAGACCATGCGGGCCTCGGTGCTGGTGCTGGGGCCGCTCATCGCCCGTCTCGGATATGCCCGGGTTTCCCTGCCGGGCGGCTGCGCCATCGGCGCCCGACCCATCAACTACCACCTGCGGGGATTTGAACGGTTGGGAGTCGTCACCAGGCTTTGCGAGGGGTATGTTGAAGCCGGGGTGGATGAAACGATGCGGGGCAATGTCATCTACTTTGATACGCCCTCGGTTACCGGTACGGAAAATGTTCTCATGGCCTCGGTGCTGGCCCAGGGAACCACGGTGATCAAGAATGCGGCCCGGGAGCCGGAGGTCGGTAATCTCATTGACATGTTGAATGGTATGGGGGCCCGCATCAGTGGGCGCGACAGCAGTCGTCTCACGGTGGAAGGGGTCTCCGCTCTGCGGCCGACCGAGGCGACGATCATCCCCGACCGTATAGAGGCCGGTACCTACCTCATTGCCGTGGGCGCCGCCGGGGGAGAGGTGGAGATCACCGGCTGCCTTCCCGCTCACCTGCCCTCTATCCTGGAAAAACTCACCGCCGCGGGTGTGACCGTGGTCGAGGACAAGACAAGCATTATCGTTTCCTCGGATCACCGTGGTCCCGGAGCCGCCGGCCTGCGGGGAGTGGACATCCGCACCATGCCCTATCCCGGTTTTCCCACCGATCTGCAGGCCCAGTTTATGGCTTTGATGATGCTGGCCGGGGGATCGGCCATTATCCACGAGACGATCTTTGAAAACCGTTTCATGCATGTGTGCGAACTGCAACGCATGGGAGCAGACATTACGGTTGACGGCAGCAGCGCCGTGGTCCGGGGAGCGGGTCGGGAGCGGGACAGGCTCTGTGGTGCCCGGGTCATGGCAACGGATCTGCGGGCCAGTGCCTCGCTGGTGATCGCCGGTCTTGCTGTTGCCGGCACTACTGAGATCTCCCGCATCTATCACCTGGAGCGGGGATACGAGCAGATGGTGGAGAAACTCTCCGCAGTGGGTGCCCGAATCGAGAAGGTGCCGGAGTAGCCGTTGTGGGCGGGCGGCATCAGTGTAAACACTCACAGGGCTTGCAATTCACCGGTAGCGGCAGCTAACGATTATCCAGACTTTCCGTCGGAGAGAGAATTGGGGGAATATCGGCTATCTTGTTGATTTTCAGGCTGTTCCTGGTGTAAAGGGCAAGATGGCGCCGCCGCGGTCGCCCCGGGAACCGGCAAAACTCCCCGGTTTCACTTGACAAGGGGGGTTTTAGCTGATAATGAAACTTGCGAATTTTTTCATTCCGGTGTAAGTAACAATGTTCATGAACTCTAGGCGCGTAGCTCAGCGGGAGAGCGCTACCTTGACATGGTAGAGGTCGGCGGTTCGAAACCGCCCGCGCCTACCAGGAGACGAAAAGGCTAAAGGTAAAATTGCTCCTTGGGAGGGGACATTTTGTCTGTTAGCCTTTCTTTTTTTGGTGCTCTTCAGCCGGATACTTCCATTCTTTCAAAGGAATCAAGTCGATGACGCACATATCCGTCTCATTGCAGGACGGCAACACCGTATCCATGCCTGCCGGCGTTACGGCCCTTGAGGCCCTTGCCGAACTGGTATCCGGGAAAAAACGCAAGCGAACCGTTGCCGTTACAATCAACGGCGAGCCCGCCGACCTTTCGACGCCGCTGCACGCTGATACCGTTCTTGAACCCATCCTTGCGGGCAGTGCGGCGGGACTAGAGATCCTGAGGCACAGTACGGCCCACATCATGGCCCAGGCGGTTCGCGAGCTTTTCGGGCCGGAGGTGAAGGTGGCCATTGGTCCGGCGGTGGAAGACGGATTTTACTACGATTTTGACCGCAGAGAGCCCTTTACCCCTGATGATTTTGAAAAGATCGAAAAAAGGATGGCCGAAATTGCCGCCGCCCGCCTGCCGTTTTCCCGCCGCACCATGACAACCGCTGAGGCCATCGAGTTTTTCTCCCGGCAGGGAGAAAATTACAAGGTTGAACTGCTCAGGGAGATGGATTCGGAGAGCGTCAGCCTTTACAGCCAGGGTGATTTTGTCGATCTCTGCCGGGGACCGCATATCCCGGACACCTCCTGGATCAAGGCTTTCAAGCTCATCCGGATTGCCGGGGCCTACTGGCGGGGCGATGAAAACAACCCCATGCTGCAGCGGCTCTACGGGACCGCGTTTTTCACCGGGAAAGAGTTGAAAAAGCACCTCAATCGTCTGGAGGAGGCCAAAAAGCGAGACCATCGGCGGCTGGGGAAGGAGCTGGAGCTCTTTGCCATCGAGGACAGGATCGGGCCGGGGCTCATTCTCTGGCAGCCCAAGGGCGCCATGCTGCGGAAACTGATTGAGGATTACTGGAAAGAGGAGCACTATCGCCACGGGTATGAACTGCTGTACACGCCGCACATCGCCCGGCAGGATCTCTGGAAGACCAGCGGTCATCTCGATTTTTACAGCGAAAACATGTACGCGGGCATGGATATCGACGAGGTGCGCTATCAGCTCAAGCCCATGAACTGCCCCTTTCACATCGGTATCTACAAGACCCGGAAGCACAGTTATCGTGAATTTCCCATCCGCTGGTGCGAGTTGGGCACGGTCTACCGGTACGAACGTACCGGCACCCTGCACGGCCTGTTGCGGGTGCGCGGTTTCACCCAGGATGATGCCCATATATTCTGCCTGCCGGAGCAGCTTGAGGAGGAGATCTTCAATATCCTTGATCTCAACTTAAGTATTTTGAGGAGATTCGGTTTTGACAGCTACGATATCTACCTCTCCACCAGGCCTGAAAAGTTTGTCGGCAGTGACGAGCACTGGCGGCTGTCCACCGATGCACTGAAACAGGCCCTGGAAAAAAAGGGGCTTGTCTTTGAGATCGATCCCGGCGAGGGGGTCTTCTATGGCCCCAAAATCGATATCAAAATCAAGGATCAGCTCGGCAGGTCGTGGCAGTGTTCGACCATCCAGGTCGACTTCAACCTGCCGGAACGCTTTGGCATGACCTATACGGCGGCCGACGGGTCCGAGTATCAGCCCATCATGATCCACCGGGCGCTCATGGGCTCCCTTGAGCGCTTCGTCGGGGTGCTCATTGAGCACTATGCCGGGGCCTTTCCGGTATGGCTGGCTCCGGTGCAGGCCCGGATCATGAATATCACCGATGATCAGGCCGAGTATGCCGAGCAGGTGTTCATCCGGTTGAGAAACGCGGGTATCAGGGTGGAGAAAGATCTGCGTAACGAGAAACTCAATTATAAAATACGGGAAGCGCAGTTGAAAAAGATTCCGTTTATGCTTATTATCGGAGACCGTGAAAAGGACTCGGGCAGCGTAACCGTCAGGCGCAGGGACGGAAAAAACCTGCCACCCATGACAGTCGATGAATTTATCGGAATGATCGAAGAGCGCAGTGCCGATCCCGACTCATAGACGGGCCATGGCGGCCCGGGGAGTTTATGCGGATGGAGCGAGGCTCTGAATTTGCAGCGCCCGTGACAGGTAACAGCGTGAAAGCATGAAATAATTAAGGGTTATACAACCTGCAATTGGTTATACATCAGAAATGTTTGAGGAGGAAGAAACATCAAAAGGAGAGGCGGGAAGAAGTACGCAAGCAGGCAGGAAGTAAAAGCGGTAATCAATGAAAATATCAGCCATCCCCAGGTCAGGGTCATTGACAGCAACGGTGAACAGCGGGGAATCTTCTCCGTAGCCGATGCCCTGAAGATCGCCTACGACCAGGGTCTTGATCTGGTTGAAGTCGCACCCAAGGCCAAACCGCCGGTATGTCGGGTCATGAACTATGACAAATACCGGTACGAGCAGAAGAAGAAACAGCAGGAGGCCAAAAAGAAACAGACCGTCGTCGAGATCAAGGAGATCAAATTCAGGCCGAAGACCGAAACCCACGATATCAACTTTAAGATAAAGAAGATCAGGAAATTCCTGGAAAAGAGGAACAAGGTCAAGGTGACCATGCGGTTTCGGGGACGGGAAATCGTCTATGCCCAGAGTATTGGCCTGGAAGCGCTTGAAAATATTTCCGAGATTCTCAAGGATGACGCCGTTGTCCTCCAGGAGCCGACCATGGAAGGGAGGCAGATGGTGATGATGTTCGGGCCCAGGTAGGCGTCGGCCGGATTTCCCGACAGCCGCAGGCGCGGTTTTCTTCAATTCCTGTCAGTCCCATTTTTCCGGATCACCTACAGAATTACAGTCGGCCCGGTTTGCATCGGTGGGGCCGATCAAGTGCTGTCGAAGCGGATGGATCCGTTGTATTGATATATGGCAGCGATAAGTTTTATTTTTGATAGTGAAAAAAAGGACATACCATGCCGAAAATGAAAAGTAACAGAGGCGCCGCCAAACGGTTTAAGGCAACCGGGGCGGGGAAAATCCGTCGCCGCAAGGCCTTTGCCAGTCATATTCTCACCAAGAAATCCGCCAAGCGGAAGCGCAACCTGCGCAAGGCCGGGCTGATTGCCGAATCGGATCAGCGCTCGGTGAAGCGGATGCTTCCCTATCTGTAGAAAGGACAGGAAGGGATTTCCGGGACTAACAATATCGCAGGGCATGGAAACCCTGCCCGCTAACATTGATTGGAGTACAAAAATGGCACGTGTAACTCGTGGATTCAAGGCCCGCCGTCGGCGGAAGAAGGTGTTGAAGATGGCAAGGGGCTATCGCGGCGGCAAACATCGTCTCTATCGCACCGCCACCGAAACCGTGGACCGGGCTCTCTGTTTTGCCTATCGGGATCGCCGCACCAAGAAGAGAAATTTCCGTCGGCTCTGGATAACCAGGATCAGTGCCGCCGCCAAAATGAACAGCACCAATTACTCCAGGCTGATGGGCGGCCTGAAAAAGGCCGGGGTGGAGCTGGATCGCAAGGTCCTTGCCAACCTGGCCATTGTCGACCCCCATGCCTTTGCCGAGATAGCCAAACTGTCCGTCGCCAACTAGCAAGCCGGGAGTACCGGAGCGTATGGAAAAGGAACTGCAGCGGTTAAAGACGGAGGCCCTGGAAACCCTGCAGGGAGCCGACAGCCCGGACGCACTTGAAGCCTTCCGCATTAAATACCTCGGACGCCGGGGGCTGATCCCCTCGATCATGAAACGACTGGGCGAAGTGCCCAAGGAGGAGCGGCCGCGGTTGGGGAAATTGGCCAATGCGGTCAGGGGTGAGGTGGAAAAGCGCTATCGTGACCGCCGGGAAGAAATGAGCCGCATCGGTAGCGAGACTGCGGCCGCCGATGATCTGACCCTGCCGGGTCGACGGCATCCTTTCGGATCACCGCATCCCATCAGCCGGGTCATGGCCGAGGTGTGCGATATCTTTGCGGGCATGGGATTCACCGTGGCCGAGGGGCCGGATGTGGAGCTTGACTTCTACAACTTTGAGGCTCTCAATATCCCACGCCATCATCCGGCCCGGGACATGCACGATACCTTTTACGTGACCGATTCAACCCTGCTGCGGACCCATACCTCGCCGATGCAGGCCAGAATCATGGAGAAGCAGGAGCCGCCCCTTCGCTGTATCGCTCCCGGCAAGGTCTATCGCTGCGATTCCGATATCACCCATACCCCCATGTTTCACCAGGTGGAAGGATTCTTGGTGGACCGCAAGGTCTCCTTTGCCGATTTAAAGGGGGTTCTCACCGTTTTTACCCGCCGAATGTTCAAGAAGGATCTGGCCCTTCGTTTTCGTCCCAGTTTTTTCCCCTTCACCGAGCCCAGCGCCGAGGTGGATATCGCCTGTGTTATTTGCGGCGGCAGTGGCTGTCGGGTGTGCAAGCGCACCGGCTGGATCGAGATTCTTGGCTCCGGCATGATCGATCCCGAGGTTTTCAGGCAGGTGGGGTATGATCCCGAGGTGTACAGCGGGTTTGCCTTCGGCCTCGGTATTGAACGGGTCGCCATGCTGAAATACCGCATTGACGATATCCGGCTCTTTTATGAGAATGATCTCCGTTTTCTGCGTCAATTCTAATCATGAGCATGGGCCGAAATCACCAACACGGTGTGTTACCGTTGTCCCGACGGAAGAAAATCCCTGAGACAAGACGATGAAATTTACTCTCAACTGGTTGCGTGAATATGTCGATATTGATGGCCTGACTCCGGAGAAACTGGCCGATCGACTCACCATGCTCGGCCTGGAAGTTGATGCCGTAACTCCCCTCTACACCGGACTTGAAGGGATCATCACCGCCGTGATTCAGGAGGTCAGGCCGCATCCCAATGCTGACAGACTGGTTCTGTGCGATGTGGACATCGGGGAAGAGGAAACGGTGCAGGTGGTCTGCGGGGCGCCCAATGCCCGGGCCGGTCTGCATACCGCTTTTGCCGGAGCAGGGGCAAGTCTGCCTTCGGGAATGAAAATACGCCGGGCCAAGGTGCGCGGAGAACTCTCCGCCGGTATGCTCTGTTCGGAGAAGGAACTGGAGATCAGCGAAAACCATGACGGCATCATGGAGATTGAAGCGGCTATACCTCCGGGACAACCCCTGGGCTCGGCCCTTGATCTCCAGGATATCATGGTGGAGATCGACCTCACCCCCAATCGTCCCGATTGTGCCGGTGTTCTGGGGATTGCCAGGGAAGTTGCCGGATTTACCGGAAAACCGCTGACAAGACCGGTTCCCCCGGAAGAGGTTCCCCGTTTTGACGGCACAGAGACGACTTTTGCGGTGGAAATCGAGGCTGAAGATCTCTGCCCCCGCTATGCGGCAAGAGTGTTGAAAAATGTCCGCATCGGCCCTTCTCCCTGGTGGCTGAAAAGGCGGTTGCTGGCAGTGGGGATGCGCCCCATCAACAATGTCGTGGATATAACCAACCTGGTGATGCTCGAGTATGGGCAACCCATGCATGCCTTTGATGCCGAAAAACTGGCCGGGGGCCGCATCGTTGTCAGGCGTCCCCGTGATTCGGAGGAGCGATTCACCACCCTGGACGGCAACCAGCGGCGGATTGACGGAGAAATGCTGCTGATCTGTGATGCGGACAAACCGGTGGCCATTGCCGGGATCATGGGAGGGCTTGAGTCCGAGGTCACCGATGAGTCGAGAGAAATCCTGCTGGAGAGTGCCTGTTTTGATCCGGTGAGTATCAGGAGAACCGCCCGGCATCTCAACCTGCATTCCGAATCCGCTTACCGGTTTGAACGGGGAGTGGATCCCGGCGGTGCCACCGCGGCACTTGAAAGGGCTTGCCGCCTCATGATTGAGCTGGCCGGTGCCGTCCCTGAAAAAGGCGGCATCGACTGTTATCCCGGCCGGAAGCCGCCGCTGATTATTCCATTGAGGCGGAGCAAAACCTGTGATTTGCTGGGAATGGACCTTACCGCGGAAGAGATCGGCACCTTGCTCGGCGCCATCGAATTCGGCATCAAGCTCCTCTCTGAAGAGGTGATTGAGGTAACGGTGCCCAGTTTCAGAGTCGATATCGAACGGGAGGTGGATCTGGTTGAAGAGGTTGCCAGGCTGGTGGGATATAACGAAATACCCACCGCCATGCCACGTATCTCCATGGATAATCCGCCCCCTGATCCCGGCCGGGAGCTTATTCGCCACTGCCGGGAGGTGCTGACCGCTCTGGGTTTCCACGAGGCCATCAACTACAGCTTCACCTCGAGAAAACATCTGGATTCCCTGGCCCTGGCAGCGGAAGATTCCCGGAGGCGAACCGTGGAGCTTCTCAATCCTCTCACCGAGGATCAGGCCGTGATGCGAACCATGCTGCTTCCCGGCCTGCTGGAGAATATCCGCCGTAACACCACCTTTCAGCAAAAGGATATCCGCCTGTTTGAAAGCGGCAAGGTCTTTTTTGAAGCAAGCGGTGAACTGCCCGACGAGAGATTTCAACTCTGCGCGGTGATGAGCGGCGGACGCTATCCCGGGGCCCCAGCCCTCTATTTCAGTGAAGAGCAGACGGATTTTTTCGACATCAAGGGGGTTGCCGAGTCCCTGTTTCTTGCGCTGCGTATCGGCATTCCCGGTGGAGAGAAAGAGGTGCTGCGCTTTGTCCGGGACGACTCCCCCGAGCCTTACTGTGATCCGGACAGCGGTATGCGCATCATCTGCGCTGATCGGCTGCTGGGCAGGCTCGGAAAACTTTCCCCCGGCGTGGGCAGGCGCTTCGGCATCAAGCAGGAGGTCTTCTTCCTGGAGGTCGACCTGGCCGCCGTGGGAGAAATCGACATAGCGGAACGGCTGTTTGCCCCGCTGCCCCGCTATCCGGCGGTGAAGAGGGATATCGCCCTGTTGGTTCCGAAGGGCGTGGCTGCCGACGACATGCTGCAGGCCATTTACGGCATGCGGAACGAACTGGTTGAATGTGCGGAGATTTTTGATGTTTATCAGGGGGAAACCATTGATGCCGGTATGAAAAGTATCGCCATCTCCGTCACCTACAGATCGGCCGAGAAGACATTGGACGATGAAACGGTTGACAAATTTCACGAAACAATAGTAAATTCTTTGATGTCCCGGTTTGAGGGACGTTATCGCGAGAAATAATGGACATGAACGGAAAGAATGTAACCCGTAAGGAGTTGGCCGCCGCCGTCAACGATCGCCTGGGTGTATCGCAGAGGAATGCAGCGGAAATCGTTGATACGGTGTTTGCGACCATGAAGGAGACCCTGGTCCAGGGTGAATCCATCAAGCTGGTCCAGTTCGGTACATTGGCGGTTCGCAAGAAGGCTCCCCGCCGGGGGAGAAATCCCCGCACCGGCGAAAGTATCACCATTTCTCAGCGACGGATGATTTCATTTCGGGCCAGCAAAGGATTACGGGAGCGGATCAACAGGTAAAACGTGGAGCAGCAGGTTCTTCTCAAGGCGCCGAAAATTCCCAACAAGGTCTACTTCAAGATTGGGGAGGTCAGCAATCTTGTCGGCGTGGAGGCCTATGTGCTGCGTTATTGGGAGACCGAGTTCAGCATCATCAAACCGCACCGGGCCAAGTCAAACCAGCGGCTGTATCGGAAGCGGGATGTTGAAAATATCCTCTATATCAAAAAACTCCTCTACAATGAGGGATATACCATCTCCGGGGCCAGAAAGATATTGGCCGGCGGCAGGAAAAAAAGAGGGCGGAAAAGGATCATAGCTCCGGCCTTGACACCGGCGGACAGGAGGCTGGCGCTCATAAAAAAGGAATTGCGTGCCATCAACAGAATGCTGGCCACCCGCTGAAACCTTGTCGCCGCCGGAGGATGGGTGAAAATTACATATCGTGTCGGGACGTAGCGCAGTCTGGTAGCGCACCTGAATGGGGTTCAGGGGGCCGGAGGTTCAAATCCTCTCGTCCCGACCAAGATCAAAAAGCACCTGGCTTTCGGGCTCAGGTGCTTTTTTTGTGTGCCGCTCCTCCGGACGAGCCGTGGGTGAGCGCCATGGAGGTGGAGGAAAATTATTTTAATGATGCAGATGGAGGGTGGGGAAATTCATGCCATTGTTCGGAGCTCACATGTCCATTGCCGGCGGGGTGGCCAATGCCCTTGACCGGATAGCGAAAGTAGGTGGCGAGGCGCTGCAGATTTTTACAAGAAACCAGCGACAGTGGCACGCCAGGCCCTACAGCGCCGCAGAGGTTGCGCTGTTTAGGGAGAAGTGGCTGCAGACCGATGCGATGCCCCTGGCTGCGCACGCCTCCTATCTGATCAACCTGGGCAGCGGCAGGGCGGATCTGGTTGCCAGGTCGGTGGCCGCACTCGTGGATGAGATGGGACGATGTCAACAGCTGGGAGTCCCGTGGCTTGTGCTTCATCCGGGTAGCCACGGAGGCGATGGCGTCGAGGAGGGGATCAGACGGGTGGCCGTCAATCTGGACCAAGTTTTCGAAACAGCGGCCGATGACCCTCCGGTGACTGTTTTGCTTGAGACCACCGCGGGACAGGGTAGCGGCCTCGGCAGCCGTTTCGAAGAGCTTGCCGCCATCCGCGACCGGAGCCGCTATCCGCAGCGACTGGCAATCTGCGTCGATAGCTGTCATATTTTTGCTGCCGGCTATGATATCCGCAGCAGCGCAGGCTACGACGAAACCTTTTCCCGTTTCGACGAGATTGTGGGGATCGACCTCATCCGCCTCTTTCACCTCAACGATTCCAAAAAGGAGCTGGGAAGCCGGGTTGACCGCCACGAGCATATCGGCAAGGGGAAGATCGGGATATCCGGCTTCCGCCGACTGGTCAACGATAGCCGCTTTGCAGACCATCCCATGGTGCTGGAAACACCCAAGGGAAAGGATCTGGCGGAGGATGTCGAGAACTTGCGGGTATTACGGAGCCTGGTGAAAGGATGAGACAGTAGCGACCGGAGGGGACGGGGCAGGGGAGAGGTGATGGGCGGGAGGAACGGACCCCTCCCGCACCTTTTATGATGAGGGACTTTCAGCTCTCAATAGACGTCGAAGAAATCTTTTTCCGCCCCGCATTTGGGACAGACCCAGTCATCGGGAAGATCTTCGAAGGCGGTTCCTTCCTCGATACCGTTATCAGGATCGCCTTCCTCGGGGTCATAGATATAGCCGCAGGGGCATTCATATTTTTCCATTACGTGTCTCCTTTTCAAGTGGATGGTTTTTGGTGTTGGAAAATGTCAGCCTGAATTTTCATTTTTTCTTCCTCCGGAGAAATGGGTGGAAACCTCGATCTCCGGGACAAGGTCATTCAATGACCGACTGGACTTCCTTGCCTGCCTGGACATCCTTGAGTTTCCGGCCCACCAGACGCCCCAGGTCGACACATTCCTTGAGGTGGGTGTGTTCGGGAACGTACTGGACCCGCAAGCCCTTGTGGCAGATCGTCAGTTTCATCTCGAGCATGGCCTGATTCATCAGTTTGACCGCCTCGCCCGACCAACCATAGGAACCGAAGGCGGCGCCGATTTTATTGGTGGGCCGTAATCCGCGCATGTACATGAGGAAACCCGCCATTCGCGGCAGCATGCCGTTGTTGAGAGTGGGACAGCCGAGGATGATGGCACCGGCGTCCAGAACATCGGTCATGACGTCACTGCGATGGTTGACCTGCAGGTTGATCAGCTTGTAGTGGATCCCCTCGTCGGCAAGCCCTGAGGCAACCGATTTGGCCATCATTTCCGTGGAATGCCACATGGTATCGTAGATAATGATGGCGTTGCCGGTGGATTCGTGGACACACCAGCGGGAGTAGGCTTCAAGGACTTTGGCGGGATTGTTTCGCCAGACAATGCCGTGATCCGGGGCAATCATCCTGATGGGTAACCGCATCTCCTCCACCTTGGCCAGCAGCTTCTTGACCAGCGGTGAGTAGAGGGTGAGGATATTGGCGTAGTACTTGGCGGTTTCGTGCATGAGGACATCCTGGTTCACCTCGTCGTCGAACCGTTCGCTGGTGGCAAGATGCTGGCCAAAGGCATCGCTGGAGAAGAGAATTTGGTCCTCTTTGAGATAGGTGAACATTGAGTCCGGCCAGTGCAGCATTCTGGTTTCGAGAAAGGAAACGGTCTTGCCGCCGAGATCAATCTCTTCCCCGGGTGCGACGATATGGTAGGGCCACCGGGGTTGGTGAAAATGTTTGAGCAGGGCCTTGTGCCCCATTTTTGAGCAGAAGACCTTTTCCGGTTTGATGATTTCCATCATCTCCGGCAGACAGCCCGAATGGTCCATTTCCACATGGTTGACGACGATGTAGTCGATTTTTTCCGGATCAACGATCTGTCGTATATGATGTAACAGATCGTTTTTGTATGATTTTTTGACGGTGTCGATGAGAGTGATCTTTTCACCCATGATCAGGTAGGCGTTATAGGTGGTGCCGCGCAGGGTGGAATAGCCGTGGAAATCACGGGTAAGCCAGTCCACTGCGCCGACCCAGTAGACGTTTTCAGCAAGTTTTATGGTTTTCAATGGTCGTTCCTCCTCCTGGTGATTCGGGTCCGGACGGACTCGGGTTCATTTCCGGACCGTTCCTGGTCCGGCTTGTGGTGAATATGGTAAGCGAAAAAACAGGTGAAAAGCAGTCTTGGCATGCGCGAGGCTGTTTTTCAGCTGTTTTCCAGCCTGATCCAGTGGAGAAACCCGGAAGAAACGGTCACCGGCACCACAGTTCCGGGGCTGTTTCCAGGCCCAGGGGGCCCGGGACTATCGCCGCAAATCTGTGGTACCCGTGAGCTGTGACTGCCGGAATTTCCCCCTTTCAGCTCGCCGGTTCGAACTCCTCACCGGAGGCTCCGCAGACGGGGCAGGTCCAGTCGTCGGGAAGATCCTCAAAGGCGGTACCCGGCGATACGCCGTCGGCGGGATCTCCGGCAGCAGGATCATATTCATATCCACAGATGACACAGACATGTTTTTTCATTTTGGTTCCTCACTGTTCAATGGATGTGGCGGCTTCCCCTGCCGGATGGAGCGGTTCAGCTCTTCCAGTTGCCATGCAGGTTGCAGTAGGCGCGGGCCGTAACCTCCTCGTCATCAACGGCGAAGAAGGCCTCGGGAGCATCATCCGGCTGCAGGAAGCGCCGGTAGCATTTGCCGTCGGCCAGCAGTTCTATCCATTCGATATAGTGTTTTTCTTCCATGGGATGGGCGACGCTGCCAACGCTGACCTTGTAGCCGCCGTCCACCTCTTCCACCACCGGAACGTGTTTTTCCCGGGCGGCATCGACGGTGTTTTCCTCCATGATATCCATGGGCTGTCCACAGCAGACCAGCTCGCCGGCGCCACCATGCAGTACTTCGACGATGTTGCCGCATAAAAGGCATTTGTATATCTGATTTTTCTTGGTCATGGTCATTCTCCAGAGTGAAGTGTGAAGGATAAGGGGAGCGAAAAGGGACTTTCCGGTCCGTGAAATAACGGGTGAGCAGGCACGCTGCCCGCCCACCCATCTCCGGTGATTTGTCTTAACCGGCGTGTTTTGCCAGGTACTCGGCAACACCGTCGGCCGTCGGGGTCATGGCGTCTTCTCCTTCCTTCCAGTTGGCCGGGCAGACATCGCCATGCTTCTCATGGAACTGCAGGGAATCGAGCATGCGCAGGGTTTCGTCGATGTTGCGGCCCAGGGGAAGGTCGTTGACCACTGCGTGGCGGACAACTCCCTCCTTGTCGATGAGGAAGGTACCCCGCAGGGCAATACCGTCGGGGAGCAGCACGCCGTAGCGACGGGAAATGCTCTTGTCGAGATCCGCCACCAGGGGATACCGGACGTTACCGATGCCGCCCTGGTTGACCGGGGTGTTCTTCCAGGCCCAGTGGGAAAACTGGGAGTCGACAGAGACACCGATCACTTCGCAGTTTTTCTTCTGGAACTCGGCAAGTTTTTTGTCAAAGGCAATGATTTCCGAGGGGCAGACAAAGGTGAAGTCCAGGGGATAGAAAAAGAGAACCACATATTTGCCGCGAAAATCAGCAAGGGAAAAGTCCTCCTTGAAGCTGTTGTCGCCCATGACTGCAACGGATGTGAACTCGGGTGCCTGTTTGGTTACAAGTGTGCTCATTGGATAGTCTCCTTGTGAAATGATTTTGTTATTGATTGGTTATGTTGGTGTGATTTCTCAAATGATTTCGCCTAGGCCAGCGCTTTTCTTCCCTCGTCGGAAATTTCGTATTTGCAGCGGGCCGGGCTTTCCACATATCCCTTCTTTTTCAGTGCGGTAATCTGGCAACTGACCTGTTTGGGCTCCAGGCCGGTGGCAGCCGCGATATCCTTGCTGGCGCAGGCTTCCTTGCAGTCCGCCATGGCCTTAAGTACCCGGCGGGCCTTGTCGCTCAATGTTCCACAGCTTTTACAACCCATAGCTTTTTCTCCTTTTTTCTTGTTTTTTCTTGTTTTTTTTGCCTTGCAGGTCGGGCAGATGCCGAAAAACTCCACCCTGCACCCGACAACCTTATATCCACTCCCCTCTTCGGGAGAAACCATGAGGCGTTTTTTCTCAAGTCGTTCGATATTATCAACCTTGTGACATTCGACGCAGAAGATGTGATCATGCTCCATCACATCCCAGTCAAAGCGTTTCTGGCGTCCACTGGTTTCGAGCTTGGTGATCAGCCCGGCACCGGCGAGGATATCCAGGTTACGATAGACCGTGGCCAGACTGATACGGGGTAATTTTTTTTTTACCCGTTCAAACAGTTCATCGGCCGTGGGATGCGAGCTACACTGCTTGAGCTCGGCGAGAATGACTTCCCGCTGGTTAGTCATTTTCAGAAGATCTTCAACCATGTTTTTCCTTGACTTGATAATGATTCCTATTTGTAATTAGGAATCATTATCAAGTCAAGGAAAAACATCTCTCTTCCTGAATTTTGTTCGGGGAAGAAACGGGTGGGGAGAAAAGAGGGGATAACGGAAGGCCGTTATCCCCGGGAACGAAAACGTCGTGATCGGTTGCAGGACAACATCGTAACCGATCACAGGGTTACAAATTCCGTGATCGGTTTAAACCATGAGAGAATGCCGCTGGGGATTATTCGATGAGAAAATCATCCCGGCGGTTCTGGGACCAGGAAAATTCATCCTGGCCGGGAAAGAGGGGCCGTTCCTCTCCGTAACTGACAGTGCGGATACGGTGGGTCTCCACACCCAGCTGGATAAGATAGTTTTTGGCGTTGATGGCCCGGCGTTCACCAAGGGCGAGGTTGTACTCGTTGGTGCCCCGCTCGTCGCAGTTGCCTTCGATCACCACGTTTACCGCCGGATTGTTTTTCAGGTAATCACTGTTCTGTTCCAGGCGGCTGGTCTGATCGGAACGGATGGCGGCCGAGTCGAAGTCGAAGTAGATGGGCATCATCTCCGGTGAGGATCGACCGTGCAGTTTTTTATACTCATCGCTGTTCCGGTCAGCGGCCAGGGAATCGTTTTTTCCCGTTGCATCAAGAGTTTCATCCACCGGGCCCATGTCCTCGCCAATGATGCCCGATGCCGGCGGCGGATACTCAATGGATTTTCCCTCCGGCATGTTGTCGGAGGAGACCGAGCCGTGCGGGCTCAGGGTTTTCTTGGCGCATCCGCCCATCAGGACGAGTGAGCAGCACAGCGATATGGCAATGAAGAGTCGAAAGGGTGTTTTCATGGTAATCTCCTTTCCATGATGACATTGTAGGTATGCACGTTCAGTCGTGGCCTGCCGACTCCGGCAAAGGATTCGGCGGCGGATTTCCCCAAGCACTCCCATCTTACCTGTTCACCTTGCAAGGTCAAGAAAAAACGGCGCTTCCCGGATATCCTTAGGGAGCGCCGTATGTTTACTCGTCTTTTGATGTGGGCTCAGGCCTGCAGGGCCTTGCGCCATCCTTCCTCCTTGAGCCGGTTGACGCGGGCGATATTCCAGGAGGAGATTTTTTCCAGGTAGAGCCGCGGTTCTTTTTTAGCAAGTGACATGATCTCTTCGCGCTCGGCGAGGATATCGCGCTGTTCCCCCGGATACATTTCCTGCCAGGTGGCGTAGCCCTGATCAAAGATATACTCCGGTTGTACATGGGTGGGATCGATCATCAGTTTGGAAACGGCGAAAAAATGAGCCATATCCATATCATATTCGAGAATCCAGCCGTTGTCCCTGACCATGGTGGCACTGTCGTACTCCACATTCACCGAGCAGTGGGGACAGAAGAGGCGGGAGATAACCTCCTCGCCCATGACATTATCGCGCATGTGGAGTTGAACATTTTCTTTTCCGCATTCACATTTTTTCCTGACTTCACGACACATATTTTCCTCCTGTGATTTCTTGCCCTATCATTTCTTGCGTTGACAGCCGGACCGGGGCCCGAAGTTTATCTGTGGGACCCGCTGGAGTTGTTCTGCCGCCGGGTTTGGCCGGCCATGTTTTGTACCGGCAAGGCAGGCGACAGGATAATACAAATGTGAAGGACGGGAGTTTTTGTCAACAAAAAACAAAGTGGAGCAAAAAAAAAAGCGGCTTGTCACGGCAAGGCGCCGATATGCTATAATAGGTTAACCACCCGTGAGCGCTGCAGCCAAGAGCGGCATATTAACACCTCCCGGGTCACGAAACCTGTGAGTGATAACAAGAGCAGGAGCACATTTTCCCCGGGGAGACTCCCGATCCCTGCCGGGACGTCATTGCACCCGGGCATGGAGGCGACGGATAAGGGCGTAACTTCCTGACAATCAAAAAGGATTGAATTGATGAGCAGATATGAGAATCTGAAGGAGAAACTGGCCGGTAGCTGTTCCACCTGGCTGATCACCGGAGTTGCCGGCTTCATCGGCTCCAACCTGCTGGAGACCCTGCTTGGGTTGAATCAACGGGTGGTGGGTCTGGATAACTTCGCCACCGGTCACCGCTTCAATCTCGATAAGGTGGAGCGGGAGGTTACCCCGGAACAGTGGGAGAACTTTACCTTTGTGGAAGGGGATATCCGTGATCCCCAGGTAACCGCCCGGGTCTGCCGCGGGGTGGATTACGTTCTCCATCAGGCTGCCCTGGGATCGGTGCCCCGGTCCCTGGCCGATCCCCTGACCACCAACGACAACAACATCTCCGGTTTCCTGACCATGCTGGTCGCGGCCCGGGATGCCGGGGTCAAACGTTTTGTCTATGCCGCCTCCAGTTCCACTTACGGCGATCATCCCGATCTGCCCAAGGTCGAGGACAGAATCGGCAAGCCGCTGTCACCCTATGCAGTAACAAAACTGGTCAACGAACTCTATGCCGATGTCTTTGCGCGATGCTATCAGACCGAGGCCATCGGCCTGCGCTATTTCAACATCTTCGGCCGGCGGCAGGATCCAAACGGGGCCTATGCAGCGGTCATCCCCCAGTGGGTCTCCGCCATGATCGGCGACGAGCGGGTCTTTATCAACGGCGACGGCGAGACCAGTCGTGACTTCTGTTACATCGACAATGCCGTGCAGGCAAATCTGCTGGCGGCAACTGTTGAGGATCAGGAGGCCGTCAACCGGGTCTATAATGTTGCCGTGGGTGACCGCACCTCCCTCAACGATCTCTACACCATGATCCGCCGGTTGCTGCTGTCCCGTTTTCCCCACCTGCGGGAAGCCCGTCCCGTTTACCGGGATTTCCGGCCGGGCGACGTTCGTCATTCCCTTGCCGATATCTCTCTGGCCCGTCGGCTGCTGGGCTATGAACCCAGCCACCGCATCGACGAGGGGCTGAGGGAGGCAATGGACTGGTATGTGGACGATCTCTGCATCAGCAGCCCCATTTAACCCAGCTATTCCCGAATTTTTTTACAGCAGCGGCAGCTCCCGAGCGGCCAGTCGGAAGCTGCCGTCCGTCTCTTTCCACATATCGAGGATGACGGCGGCAGGGAAGAGGATGTGCAGGCGGGAGGCGATGATCTCTCTGCTGTCGGCGGTGATTTCCGGTGGTGTGTTGTGGTCGATATTGTAGATTAGACCCAGCAGCTCCAGGCGCCGCTTCGCCAGAGCCGAGAGGGAGAGCAGCGTGTGGTTGATGGAGCCCAGGCGCGAGGAGGAGACCAGCAGCAGCCGGGCTCTCTGTTGCTCCAGGTAATCGAGCAGGGTCATCTCCCTGGTCAAGGGGACCATGAGCCCGCCGGCCCCCTCCACCAGGACGACCTCATGGCTGCGGGCAAGGCGGCTGGTGTTTTCCGCCAGGACCTGCGGCCGGATCATCTCTCCGGCCAGTTCCGCTGCCAGATGCGGTGATGCCGGGAACGGGAAGGTGTAGGGACAGGTGATCCCGCCGTCGTCAAAGCGGTTCCATGCCATACCCATCAGCAACCTGTGGATGAGAATATCCCCGGAGATTTTCCCGCAACCGGTCTGCACCAGTTTCTGGGTAATGACGTTTTTTCCAGCCAGCAGCAGCTGCCGGCCCAGCAGACCGGTTGCGACAGATTTACCGATTCCGGTATCGATTCCCGAAATGTAGATAACAGCCATAAGCGCACTATCGGTTTTTCAGGGTGCTTTCACGGCAACGATGAAAAGCGGATGGTAGGTCAACGCCGCCCCCCGGGGACCGCTGAAATGTTCCCGGTATGCCGCGTTGAAACGGGCCAGCCGTTTTCTGTTCCAGGGTTCGGGTCTCAGGGCGTTGACTCCGGTTCGTCGCAGGTGGCGGAGGACTGCGGTCCCATCCCGAAACCAGAGGGTGCGGCGGTATTCCCGGGCAGCCAGCAGTGTCATGCTATGGGGCAGCAACCGGGTCGTTTCCTCCAGACAGCGGTAACGAAGACCGATGCCGCAAATCTCCCGTATCTCCCGCATATTATCCGGTCCATACAGGGAGAACGCCAAGATCCCCCCCGGCGCCAGGCCGGCGGCCAGCCGTTGCAGCAGTTCCCCGGGATCATGCAGCCAGTGAAAGGTGGATGAGGAGAGGATGCAGGTGAGCCCGCCCGGGATCTCAATCTCTTCGATATCCCCCGGCAGAAAGGTGACCAGGTGAAGGTGGTCGGCGATTTTCCGGAGCAGCAGAGGTTGCATCTCGTCCACCAGATCGTTGAGATAGAGCCGGTGGACGGCCCCGTGATAACGCGCCAGGAAGCGGCTGGTGAGGATACCGGTGCAACTGCCGATTTCCAGGGTGTACCGCGGCTTGATCCGCGCAACTTGTTCCAGGATGCCGAGAAGGTACTCGGCGGTGGTGCGCTGGATAGCCGCTTCCGCGTCATAGGTTGCGGCGGCGCGGCGGAAGCGTTGCCGGATCAGCTCCTTGCCGGCCTTCATGTTTCAGGATGGTAACCGGCTTCGGTCAGCAGTTCGCGCCGGTGGCGGTGAACAAAGTCATCCACTTGCTCCTGCCAGGAGCGCATGATATCAAGACCCGCCTGCCGCAACCGCTGGTTGCGAAGGATGGAGTTGGCGGGACGGTGGGTCGGGGTGGGATATTGCTCCGTGGTACAGGGTTCGAGGGAATGGGGTATCCCCATGGCCTCCAGAAAGAACGCGGCACCCCGGTACCAGGTAGTGTAGCCGTCGGCGGTGGCGTGGACCGTGCCGGTGATATCGGCATCAATCAGCCGCTTGATCTGCCTGGCCAGTTCAAAGGTCCAGGTAAGAGAGCCGTACTGGTCATCAACGACGCGTATGGTCCGCCGGGGATCACTCACGGCCAGCCGCAACATGGTTTTGAGAAAGTTGGCGCCCCCCATCCCATAGAGCCAGGCGGTGCGGATGATCAGGTGGTTGTCCAGGATTTCCCGCACCGCCTCCTCGCCCCTGAGCTTTGATTCGCCGTAGAGGGAGAGGGGGTTGACCCGATCCTCCTCGTCATAGGGGTGGGGAACATCTTTGCTGCCGTCAAACACATAATCGGTGGAGATGTGCAGCAGCCGCGCTCCCGCCTTTTCGGCCGCCTCCGCCAGAATCCGCGGACCTTCGCCGTTGACCCGGAGGCAGGTTTCCCGGTCGCTTTCGCAGCCGTCCACCCTGGTGTAGGCGGCGCAGTTGAGGATCACCTCCGGAGCGATCTCCGCCAGGCAGGCGGCGACTCTTTGTTGATCGGTGATGTCCAGTTCCCCTGATGCCAGGCAGTGAACACGATATTTTTTCTGCAGAACCCGCCGGCAGTCGGCGCCGAGCTGGCCGTTTCCTCCGGTGATCAGGATAGTGGTGGACATGGGAGCGTGTCGATCAGGGATGATTTGGAGGGATCAGTCGTTTTCCTCGCGGAGAATATCCATGAGATATTGGCCGTACTGGTTTTTCAGCATGGAACCGGCCAGCCGTTCAAGCTGTTTTGCATCGATGTATCCCAAGCGATAGGCGATCTCCTCGATGCAGGCGATTTTCAGTCCCTGGCGGTCCTGCACCGCCTGGACGTAGGCGGAGGCCTGTTGTAGTGATTCATGGGTGCCGGTGTCAAGCCAGCAGTAGCCACGGCCCAGGAGCTCGACGCTGAGTCGGTTCCGCCTGAGATAGGTGTTGTTGATATCGGTGATCTCCAGTTCACCCCGGGCCGAGGGTTTGATCCCGGCGGCTATGGAGACCACATCGTTGTCGTAAAAGTAGAGGCCGGGAACGGCATAACGGGACTTCGGCCTGGCCGGTTTTTCTTCGATGCCGATAACCTTCTGCTCCTCGTCGAACTGGACAACGCCGTATCGTTCCGGATCCTTGACCAGGTAGCCGAAGATGATGCCGCCCTCGGTGAGTTCGCTGCAGCGCCTGACGGTTTCCGCAAATCCGTGGCCGAAGAAGATGTTGTCCCCCAGGACCAGGCAAACCGAATCGTTGCCGATGAATTCCCGGCCCAGGAGAAAGGCCTGGGCGAGCCCCTCGGGACGCGGCTGGTCGGTGTAGGTGATGTGAAGCCCCAGGTGAGAACCGTTGCCGAACAGCTCGGAAAAGCGCGGCAGGTCATAGGGGGTGGAGATGAGCAGAATATCGCGGATGCCGGCGAGCATGAGAACCGAGAGCGGATAGTAGATCATCGGTTTGTCATAGACCGGAATCAGTTGTTTGCTCATGACCCGGGTGAGCGGAAATAGCCTGGTGCCGGAGCCGCCGGCGAGAATAATACCTTTCATCTTTTATGATATTCGCAGGTTGCCTGTCTTTTCTCGGAGTGGTATATGATAGCCCCATCTGTGTAAAAGGCTTATACTCCATTTGCAAGGAATTTTCAAAAGTCCTTTCCGCCGTAATTGATCGCAGGTACCGTATTTTCAGTTAAATCTCTCAGCCGCATAGTGAGGATATAAGCGGCCGGAAGAGATTTACGCAAATCGGCGGCACCCGATCGGAACGGTTTGGAAACAGGTGTTTTTATGGCCACGGAGCGAATCCTCATCATCAAACTCGGAGCGCTGGGAGATATCGTCCGCACCGAAGGGGTACTGCATGATATCCGCGCCCATCACCGGCAGGCGGAAATCACCGTCATGACAACTCCGGCCTACGAGTATATCTTCAGGCGCTGTCCCTGGGTGGATGATATCTTCCTCGATCCCCGCGATTCCCGCTGGAACCTGTCCCGGATGCTGCTGCTCGGCAGGCGGCTGAAGCAGAGACAATGGGACCGGGTCTATGATCTCCAGAACGTCGGCAGGACAACGTTCTACCGTTTCCTCTTTTTCCGGGGAATTCCCTGGTCGGGCGCAGACCTGTGGCTTGCGCCGTTCACCGGCGGCAAGCGCCTCTCGCCCCTTGCCCATGCCGCGAATCAGCTCGCCGAAGCCGGCGTTCCCACTCGCCACACCCTGCATCCGGATCTCTCCTGGATGGCCGATAATGTTGATGAGCTGTTGCATGGGGCCGGAGTCAAGGGAGACTTCATCGCTCTTATTCCCGGTTGCTCGGCAAATCATCCGGAAAAACGCTGGCCCTATTACCGGGATCTGGCCGAACTTCTGCTGGCCCAAAAGCGGCAGGTGGTTACCATACTCGGTCCGGACGAGGAGGAGATGCGGGACTGTTTACCGGGGATCATTCTCACCGGGCCCGGCGAATACCTGCCCCTGTTTCAACTTGCCGGGGTGCTGAAAAAGGCAGCCTTTGTGGTGGGCAACGATACCGGGCCCAGCCATATCGCCTCCCATCTGGGCCGCCCGGGACTGGTCCTCTTCAGCGATCACGCCCCGGCCGCCATGACGGACATTGAGCGGGGCGGACTGACGGCAGTTGAGAGAGCGAACCTGGGGGATATCCCGGTCACCGAGGTCTTTGAAAAGATCCCCGGGTAATTGATCTCACCACCGCATCTTCACGGGCTGGCTCCCGGCCGCATAACGGGGCTAAAGCGGCCCGGAGAGAGCCTGCAAATCTGAAACACCCGTGACCGGAAGCCGTCTCCTGTCTCAAGTGTTTCATTTAGCCCCGAGTGTCTCATTTTTATTGAAACAGTTCCGGGCAACCGGGTCGCCGGCCCAGGCGCGTCCGGGAGCGGCCGGGAGAGATCGGGTGAAGATGCGGTGGTGAGACCAATTACACACCGCGGAGGCGTTCTTTTCCGCTAAACCTGAGTAACTCCCGGGGCCAAAGACGGCCCGGGGCGCTGCACCTTTTGACGGCGCCGTCGGCCATCATACTTTTTTTCTATTGTTTTTTCTGGAAAAGTGTCTCAAAAGTCTGCTGCTGATACATTTTTTTCGGCCTGCGCCCGGGTCCCGGCCCGGAGAGCTTCATTTTTATCTTTTTGTTCTTTCAGGAAAAATTCAGATTTTTTTGGTATGAATGGCCACCGAGGACAAAGGCGGCACATTCTTTGCAAAATTCAACATGTTATGGCGTTTGATGATCAATATATCCTGAAACTGATTACCCTGAGCAGGGAACTCATCGAGTTGGCGGCCGCGGGCAGCGCGGCTGCGGACGACGACGGCTGCCTGTTGGTTTTCGGTATAGCCCAGGATTGCGGATACAAGATACACCAGGTCGCAAAACGCGAACTGGACTTTCATCGCCGGGGCACTTCCGTTCAATCATCGGTTGAAGGGAGAGGAGACGTTCCGGATTCCATGTAGCACCGGCTGGGCTAAGGATCAGATAGAGGCAAAACAACACCAAAAAGAGAAACGGTCCGACTGCAAGGGAGGTGAAAACAACTCGGCCGCTCACACGAAAAAACGTCATCAAGTAAACGTATCGAAAATAAAATCCGTTGATCGCTCCCGATTCCGGGGGTGAACAGGTGAATCGGGAAGCACGTGCGATCAACACGAGGAGGGAGTGTATGGCTACACAGGAATACTCATACGACGTGGTGAAGGGTTTTACCTTTTCCGCAATGCTGTGGGGCACTGTGACCATCCTGGTGGGAATCCTGATTGCCAGCCAGTTGGTCTATCCGAACTTGAACTTTGCCCCGTTTCTCACCTTTGGCCGCCTGCGGCCGTTGCATACCAATGCCGGTGCCATCGGTTTCGGCATCGGGTCATTCTTCGGGATGTTTTACTACATCACCCAGCGGCTGACCGGGGTCTCCATCCCCTTTCCCAAGCTGGCCCGGGCCCACTTGTGGCTTTTCAACATCGCCGTCGTGCTTGCCGCCGTCAGCCTGGTCGCCGGGATGAACACCACCAAGGAATACGCGGAACTGGAATGGCCGCTTGATGTAGTGGTCGTTATTCTCTGGGTGATGTTCGCCATCAATATTTTCGGCATGATCTTCAAGCGGAAAAATCTCTACCTCTATGTATCGCTCTGGTACATTATCGCGACGGTTATCGCCGTTGCCGTTTTATACATCATCAACAATCTGGCCATCCCGGTCGGTTTAACGAAGTCCTACTCCATCTTTTCCGGTGTCAACGATGCCAATGTGGAGTGGTGGTACGGACATAACGCGGTGGGATTTATCTTTACCACCCCATTCCTGGCCATCTTCTATTACTTTTTTCCGAAGACGGCCAATCTGCCCATTTACAGTCACCGGCTTTCCATCGTCTCCTTCTGGAGTCTGATCTTCGCCTATCTCTGGACCGGTGCCCATCATCTCATCTATACGCCGGTGCCGGACTGGATCCAGACCCTGGCCATGGCCTTTACAATTTTCCTGATTGCGCCTTCCTGGGGTTCGGTGATCAACGGCTACTACACCATGGGTGGTAACTGGGATCGTATGGGCAACAACTACCTGATCAAGTTCTTCATCCTCGGCATCACCTTTTACGGCCTGCAGACCGTCCAGGGTCCCACCCAGGGGTTGCGCTCCATCAGCTCCCTGATCCACTACACCGACTGGGTTCCCGGTCATGTGCACATGGGAACCATGGGATGGGTCACCATGACCATCTGCGCCGCTACCTATTACATGATTCCGCAGATCTACAAGACCAAAATCTACAGCGTCGCCCTGGCCAATACCCATTTCTGGCTGGTGCTCATCGGCCAGCTGACCTACTCGGTCACCATGTGGATCACCGGTATCCAGCAGGGCGCCATGTGGAAGGCAACGGATCCCGACGGGTCCCTGACCTATACCTTTATCGAGACCAACCTCGCCAATATCCCATTCTGGCAGATCAGAGCCATTGCCGGCGCTATCTTCCTGCTTGGTTTTCTGGTCTTTGTCTTTAATGTTACGATGACCGTCAAGCAAGGTCGCCGTCTGGCAAAGGAGGTGGCGTAAATGACTATCTATAAGAAGCCGATTCTCTTTACGATAATGGCAACCCTCACCGTTTTGGCGGGGACGGTCGCCATGATGATCTATCCGCAGTTTCTGCCCTCGACGCAGCCGCACAATGAGCTGCAGAAGCCCTATACGCCGCTGGAACTGGCCGGTCGCGATGTCTACCAGGCGGAAGGCTGCAACAACTGTCACACCCAGACCATCCGGCCGCTCAAGGCCGAAGTTGCCCGCTACGGCCCCTATTCCAAGGCATGGGAGTTCGAGTACGACCGGCCCTTTCTCTGGGGCTCCAAACGGACCGGCCCGGATCTGCACCGTGTGGGCGGCAAGTACTCCGACAAGTGGCATTACAAGCACATGGTCGATCCGCCGAAGATGATCTACGGCTCCAATATGCCCAAGTATGACTTCCTGGCCGATGCCGAGCTCAATCCGGCCACAGTCGAAGCACGCATCAAGGTGCTTGGTTTTCCCTATACCAAGGAACAGATCGAGGAGCTTGACGGGCTTACCAAGATGGATGCCATTGTCGCCTATCTGCAGAAGCTGGGAACCGCGGTGAAACGTCCGCCACGGCCGCCGAAGATCAAGGAAGGCGCGGAAAATCCCAACACCGACGCCACTTCGATAGCAAACGGTCAGAAGATTTTCGAGATGAACTGCACCGGCTGTCACGGCATCGATCTGAAGGGCGGCGTCGGCGCCGACCTCACCGACGTGCTCTGGCTTAACTCCACCGAGGACTTCGAGGATTGGGAGATCTTCGATATCATCGACAACGGCACCGTGGCCGGCATGAAGCGCCGGGCCGAGGGCGGTATGCCGGCATTCGGTGATTTCATGGGTACCTACAAGATCTGGAATATTGTTGCCTATATCCGTTCCAAGGAGGCCAAGGAGTAGACCGTTTCCCGGGGGAAGGCCGCCGGCGGCGCCTCTTCCCCCCTTTCTCAATCAAAGACAACGGAGGATAGATCCGATGGCAGATAACTTTGAAAACGTCCAGGTAGAATACGTAGTTCCGGAGGATACCGATGGTATCGGTGAGGGCGAAAGCAATATCCCTCGTGGCTGGCTGCTCTATGTAGGGGCCACCGTGGCCTGGATGATCTACTACGTTTACAGCTATACACCGATGTTTACCGGCTGGACCCAGAGCGCCGGACTGGACAAGCTCGCCCAGTAAGACGCCGTCTTTTCCTTTCCCCCCGCCGCCTGTCCGGCGGGGGGATTACCCGTTCCAACATACGTCCCGGTTTCGCTCCGGAACCGGGACACACAGGAGGATGGGACGCACCGGGGAAAGATCCCGGCGTTTCCCAAGCCATCATGAAAATCAGAACACGTCGCAGGATTGTTGAGTGGATAAGCCTGCTTGTCTATATCTGTCTGCCCTTTCTCCGCATCGGGGGAGAAAGTGCCCTGCGTTTCGACGTCCCCACTCTCAAGTTGCATTTTTTCGGCACGGCCCTTTGGCTGCAGGAGTTCTTCTTTCTCTTCCTGGCCGTGCTGTTTTTCGTGGCACTGTTTCTCTTTCTCACCGTTACCTTCGGACGGGTCTGGTGCGGCTGGCTCTGTCCGCAGACCGTGCTTTGCGACCTGACTACTTTTGTGGAGCCGCGGAAGAGGCGCTCCGCAGCGGCCAGGGTCGGCACCCATCTGCTGCTGGCGGTGCTGTCGCTGCTCTTCGGTTTTGTGACGGTGAGTTATTTCAAATCACCCTATGAGTCGATTCCCGAGATTCTTAACGGCTCCCTGGGTTCGGTTCCGGCCGTTTCCATGCTGGTGCTGGCGCTGCTAACCTACATCAACCTGGGAATCATCAGGCGGACATTCTGTTCCACCATCTGCCCCTATGCCAAGATCCAGGGCGTCATGACCGACGGGAAATCGCTCATCATTCAGATGGATCCCGCCCGTCGCGACGAGTGCATCGACTGCAGGATGTGCGTGCGCAGTTGTCCCACCGGCGTCGATATCAGGGAGGGAATGCAGGTGGCCTGTATCATGTGCGCCGAATGCATCGACGCCTGCCGCAAGGTGATGGGGCGCAAGAAAAAGCCGGGCCTGATCATCTACAGCTTCGGCAAAAAGGGCTATACCAGGATTGGTGAGCTGCTGCGGCCGGCGGTACTGGTCTTCGGGCTCGCCACCCTGGGATTTCTCGCGGCCCTGGTCTATCAGTCCGTGGGTCGCAGCAGTTTCGACTTTTCCATCCTTCCCCACCGGATGGCCCCGCGGGTAACCCGGGAGGGGGATGTGATGAATGCCTATATCCTCTCGATCAAAAACAAATCAAATGATGACCTGAAGCTTGTCTTCAGCCTGCCGGAAGCGGCCGCCCAGGGATTTACCCACTCCATTGCCGAACCGCTGGCGGTTCCCGCCGGTCAGGTGGAGAAGTTTCCGCTCTTTATCCGCGCAAAAGGCAAGCCGGGGGCGGATCTCAAACTGGTCATTCAATTGAAGGATACCCGGGAACAAGCCGGGGCGCAGAGGAAAACCGTCTATTTCAATCTGCCGTAGCCACCTTTTTGGTTGTCGCGCCGCTTTGAAATCGTCTTTCAACATCAGGGGAAAAGTGAAGTGAAAAAGATTCTCTACACAATCTATACACTGTTTTTCAGTTTTGTGATCGGCTACTCCGTCTTTGCCGCCAAGACCTTTGACGGAGCCGTGAAGCACTCCTATGAAAAGGGGATGGAATATCCCCGCAAGGTTGCCCGTCTCAAGGAATTGGGCTGGCAATTTGAAGGAGGCGGTGAGCGGATGGTTTCCGGGACCCCGGTGGACCTTACCCTTGCCGTTGTCGACAGGGAGGGCCGTCCGGTTTCCGGACTTGACGTGGTGATGGAGGTGTCGCGTCCGGCCACGCCCGAGGCGCTCGCGCCCCTGGCGGCCAGGGAAAAAGAGCCCGGTCATTATGTGGCCGACGTCACCCTGCCTGCCTACGGCCACTGGCAGGTGGTCACACGCATTCATTCTCAGCAGGAAGATTTTACACACACGTTTAAAATTTATGCTGAAAAGGGGGAAAAAGAAAATGGAGCATAACAGCGGCAGGCGCCGTTTATGTAAGGCCGGGTTGGCCGGAATCGGCACGATTTTCGGTCTCAGCGCCCTGGGAGGCGGAGCGGTTTTCCTCGGCTCGCCGGCCTTGACCAACAAATCCGAAGGGCAGTGGATCGAGGTGGGTGCCCTCGACGATTTTGAAGAGGATACCTACAATCAGGTGGTCCTGGAGTTTTCCATCCAGGACGGCTGGGCCTACGCCACCCAGAAGATGCTGGCCTATGTGCGCCGCCGGGGAGAAAAACTCTACGCCCTGTCCGCGGTCTGCACCCATCTCGGCTGCAACGTGCGCTGGGAAGAGGAGCGCGGCGAGTTTGTCTGTCCGTGTCATGCCGGTGTCTATGATAAAGAGGGAAAAAACATCGCCGGGCCGCCGCCCCATCCGCTGCCGAAACTTCCGGTCAAGGTGGAAGACGGCACCGTGCTCGTTTACAACAAGCAGGAAGAAGGGGGTGAGTCTCATGGCTAAAGAGCGAAGAGGATTGATCAAAGCGCTTGACGACCGTTTTCACTTCATGGACTCCTTTGAAAAGGATGTCCTGGACCACCCCGTTCCGCCGCGTCTCAACTTCATGTATTGCTTCGGCGGCATCACCTTTTTTCTCTTCTGCCTGCTCTGTGTCACCGGGCTGCTCATGGCCGCTTATTACGTCCCGAGTCCGGAGGCCGCCTATGCCTCGGTGGAATATCTCCAGTTCGAGGTGACCCTGGGTTCCATTATCCGGGGGCTGCATCACTGGTCCGCCAATCTGATGATTCTCTTTATCTGTCTGCATATGATCAGGATCGTCATTACCGGTTCCTACAAAAACCCCATGGAGTTTCACTGGATCAGCGGCGTGTTTCTCTTTCTCCTCACCCTGGGATTCGGTTTCACCGGCTATCTGCTGCCGTGGAACATGCGGGCCTACTGGGCCTCCAAGGTGGGGATCGGCATGGCCACCACCATTCCCAAGGCCGGGGAGTTCATCGGCAACGTCGTCAGGGGCGGGGAACCGCTGGGTGCCCTGACTCTCAGCCGTTTTTTCGCCACCCATGTTATCTATTTGCCGATTCTGACCCTGGCCTTCCTGGGACTTCACTTCTGGATGATCAGAAAAACCGGCGTTGCCGAACCGTTATAGGAGGGAAATCATGGAAAAACAACAATCGCAGGAGACATTTTTCCCGACTTTTCTCTTTAAGGAGGCGGTGGTGGCGCTGCTGATCTTCATCGGCGTCATCGCGCTTGCCTATTTTCTGCCCGCTGAGATGGGGGATCCGGCCGATCCGTCGGACTCTT
This sequence comes from uncultured Desulfobulbia bacterium, assembly GCA_964446115.1. Lineage (GTDB taxonomy): Bacteria > Desulfobacterota > Desulfobulbia > Desulfobulbales > Desulfobulbaceae > CAYUNE01. Next base: position 47,115 of record CAYUNE010000027.1, read on the forward strand.
CCTTTGTTCCCAAGCCGGAATGGTACTTTCTGTCCATGTACCAGTTCCTGAAGCTCTTTCCCGGCAAGCTGGAGGTGGTGGGGCTTGCCCTGCAGCCGCTGATGATTCTCGGTCTCTTTCTGCTGCCCTTTCTTGATCGTCGGGCCGAGAGACGACCGGGACACCGGAAGTTCGCCATGGGATTGCTGGGGGTGATCGTCGCCGGCAATATCATTCTCGGGCTCATCGGCTATTTCGCCTCGCCGTGATGCAACCGGGACGTAAGAGTTTGCAGCCAAGAGGTACATTTTACCACCGGGTTGTCAATCCTGTGAGCGTAATTGATCACAGGCAGAGCTAAAAAAAAAGCCGGATTTCCTTGAAACGGTCGCTATATACGCCGACTGCCGGGTAAGTCCGGAAACAATAGAGAAGAGGAAGTCAACAGGTGCCTGGACATGACATGAGAGATGCATGGCAGGTACCACCGGAGCAACACTATTCTGGAGGATCTCAATCATGGTACGTAAACTGAGCAAAAACCTACTGGGCGCCGGGGTGGTCCTGGGCGCATCTGTCCTGTTTCTGTCGACGGCGCTGGCCGGCGGCGGCACGATCACCGTGGCCAAGGTGAAAAAAGATCCGGCCGGTATCGATGATGCCGCCTGGGGAAAGGCCAAGGCAACCACCATCACCATGGATGGAGTCGGCAGCTTCGAGGGCAAGAAAAAGGATATCACCGTCAAGGGCGTTTATACCAAGAAGGGCCTGATCACCTTCTTGATGAGCTGGGATGATCCCACCAAGAGCATGGACGGCGAGGCCTGGGTCAAAGACGGTGACAAGTGGAAGCAGAAAGAGGGCGGCATGGACCGGGTTGCCCTGAACTTTGAGGTTCGTCGCATCAAGAACTTTGCCAACAAGGGATGCGCGGTCCTCTGTCACTCCGATTCCAAGAATCCCAAGGAGTGGAAATACCACACCGAAAAGGCGCCCCAGTTCGGTGACCTCTGGGTCTGGGAATCCTACCGCACCGATCCCATGGGGCATGCCGGCGATTACTTCGTCGATGACGACTCCAGGAAGGGAGACAAGGGCAGCGGAGCAGCCAAGCTCAATATCAACAAGTTCCGCAACGGCCCCGTCTACATGCAGGATCCGGCCAAGAAACCGAGTATGCCCGGTTTCCTCATGGACAGTGAAAAGGCCAAGATCGGCGACAAGCAGATCAGCGAGACCCCGGCATGGATGCTGACCAAGTTTTCCGGTGATTTTGCCGATATCAAGGCCATGGCCAAGCATGACGGCAAAAAGTGGACGGTCATGCTGCAGCGCAAGCTTAAGACCGGCAGCGACACCGACGTCGAGTTCAAGGTCAAGAAGAAGTACAATCTGGGAATTGCCGTTTTCGATAACTCCGGCATGTACAACAAGTTCACCTCTCCGCCGCTGAAGGTGGCCTTCAAGTAAATTCTTTTTTTCATATCAGGCATCACCGCCGCAAAACACGGGTTTCTCTCCTCCTTTTTTACCCGGGTTTTGCGGCTTTTTATTTTGTACGAATGGAGTATAGTTACCTATCCCCGGAGAAAGCGGAGTAACCTTACGTACGCAATACATCTTTTTTCAGAGAGGTGGTCACATGGCCGTAATGTATCTTGCCACCGGAATCATCCTGGTTGTAGCCATGGCGGTGGTTCTTGTCTATTACTATTCACCGAAACGGAAGGATGATGTCGAGTCAGCCAAGTATGATATGCTGCGTGACGACCCTCCCCAAAACAGCGACGGGGACGTCGAGTGAAATCCCCGGCCGTCTGCGTCCGGAGCGTTTCGTGATCCATGGAATGCGCCCACTGTTCCCTGGCTGTTGACGAGCACCAGGCGATCTTTCTCGACCGCGACGGTGAGCGGCTGCCGTTTTGTTGCCGGGGCTGCTGCGGCATCTATCAGCTCATCAACGAAGAGGGGCTGGAATCCTTCTACGGTCGCCGCGAGGGCTGGACGGCGGGGCCGCCGGTCACCGGCAAGCTTGATCTCGCCCTGTTTCGCCGGCGGCTCAGGCATGATGAAGAGGGGTTGGCGCTCCTTGATTTCATTGTCACCGGAATTCGCTGCGCTTCCTGCGTCTGGCTCATTGAAAAGGCGGTGGGCCGGCTGGACGGCGTGGCGGAATGCCGCCTGAACTACGCAACCCACCAGGCCAGGATCCGCTGGGACGAGGAGATCACGCCGCTGGCCGACATTCTCGACCGGATCCGGAGCTACGGCTATCAGCCCCAGGCGCAGATTACCGATGCCCAGCAGCAGCGGGAGTCACGGGCGCTGTTGATCCGCTTCGGCACCGCCGCCTTTCTCGCCATGCAGCTGATGATCTACTCCATGGCGCTCTACGCCGGCTATTTCCAGGGCATGGATCCGTTCATGCGGCGTCTGCTGCAGGTGGTGGCCGGGGTGGTGGCAACGCCTGTTCTCTTCTACAGCGGCTCCTCCTTTTTTGCCGCCGCCCTGCAGGCGCTGCGCTCCGGTCATTTCAACATGGATTCCCTGGTGGCGCTGGGCGCAGGAGGGGCCTATGTACTGTCGATTGTCCAGACGATCCGCGGCGGTGAAGTCTACTACGATACTGCGGTGATGATCATTACCCTGATCCTGCTGGGACGTTTGCTGGAACACGGGGCCAGACGCCGCGCCTCCAATGCCGTGGATCGCCTCGCCTCACTGGCTCCGGATCATGCCCGCCTTGCGGGGGATGAAGAAAAGGGCGGACAGGGCGAGGTCGTGCCGGTTTCACAGGTTGCAACCGGGGACCTGCTTGCGGTCCTCCCCGGTGAACGGGTTCCGGTGGACGGCACCGTGGTTGCCGGCCGTTCCGAGATCAACGAGGCCATGCTCACCGGTGAATCCCGGCCGGTTGCCAAAAAGGAGGGTGACACGGTCCTGGCCGGCACCGTAAACCTGCATGGTCACCTCACCTTCCGGGCCACCGGCACCGGCAGCGATACGGTTCTCTCCAGGATCGTCCAGGCGGTGGAGGATGCCCAGGCCCGCAAGGCTCCGGTCCAGAAGCTGGCGGATCGCTTTGTCGGCTGGTTTGTCCCGGGTGTTCTGCTGCTGTCGCTGCTGGCCCTGCTCCTGGCGCTGCGGAGCGGCAGTCCGCAGGAGGGCGTCATCAGGGCGATCTCGGTGCTGGTGGTTGCCTGTCCCTGCGCCCTGGGGTTGGCGACGCCGCTGGCCATCCTGGTGGGAACCGGCATCGGCGCCGGTTTAGGTATTCTGTTTAAAGGGGGCGATATTCTCGAACAGGCCAAGGGGGTTCATACCCTGGTCTTTGATAAGACCGGCACCATCACCCGGGGCGAGATGTCCCTGGTCCGGGCGGTGCCCCTGCGGCGGAGCTGGAGCCGGGAGAGGGCGGTTGCCGCGGCAGCGGCCCTGGAACTCCGTTCCGAGCACAGTGTCGGCCGGGCCATTGTTGCCGCGGCCGCGGATATGGAGCTGCCGCAGGTGGAGGATTTCCAGGTTCATGCGGGTCGGGGCGTCTCCGGACATATCCGGGGCCGGCTTCTCTTCCTGGGCAACGAACGTTTTTTGGAGGACAACCGGCTGCGGGTGGATCCCGGGGAGGGCGGGTCCGGGGCGGAGCGCCACACCCTCGTTTTCCTGGCCGATGGAGACGGGGTGATCGCCTCCTTTGCAGTGGCGGACAGCATCAAGCCGGAGGCCGGGAAGGTGGTGGATGAACTTGAGAAGATGGGCATCGGCGTGATCCTTGTCTCCGGAGACCGGGAACCGGTGGTGGCGCACATCGCCAAACAGGCCGGTATCGGCAAATACCGGGCCCGCACCCTGCCCACGGAAAAGGCCGACTTCGTCGAATCTCTCAGGCAGGCGGACCACTGTGTCGCCATGGTGGGCGACGGCATCAACGACGCCCCGGCTCTGATTGCGGCGGACGTGGGCATGGCCGTTGCCCGGGGCACGGATATCGCCCTGGAAAGCGCCGATATCGTCCTCATCCGTGACGATCTCGGCCTGGTGCCCACGGCCCTGGCACTGTCGCGCAGCACCTTCCGGACCATTCGTCGCAATCTCTGCTGGGCCCTGGGCTACAATATCGTTGCCCTGCCTCTGGCGGTTCTGGGACTGCTGCACCCCATCATCTGCGCCGGCGCCATGGCACTGAGCTCGCTTTGCGTGGTGGGCAATTCACTGCTGCTGCGCCGATTCAAACCTTCAGGAGGATAATGCCGTGACCCTGTGGACCATTGTTGCCCTGCTCTTTCTGACCCTGGCCCTGGGTATTGCCGCCTGGCTGCTCTTCATGTGGGCGGTCAGATCCGGTCAGTTCGACGATATCGAGGGGCCCAAGTATCGGATCTTCGACGATGACGATATCCCCGTGGCCGATGAGCCCGACCGGCGCTGACCGGTCAGCGGGGAGAAATGGGGCTGAAATTGTGAAGAAAGCAAAGCATTCTTGCTATTGGGGGAAAGCTGATGTTTGACCATGTCGTTGTTGGCGCCGGGTTTGCCGGCGCGGTCTTCGCCAGAAAGTGCGCCTCGCTCGGCGGACGGGTTCTGCTGATCGAGAAACGTAATCATATAGGCGGCAACTGTTACGATTACTTTGACAAGCGGGGAATTATCGTTCACCGGTACGGCCCCCATCTCTTTCACACCTCCAACGCCGAAGTTTTCGCCTACCTGAGCAGGTTCACCCGCTGGCGGGAGTACCAACACCGGGTGCTGGCCCAGGTCGATGGCCGGGAAGTTCCCCTGCCGTTTAATCTGAACTCGCTGCACATGCTCTTCCCTGCCGGTATGGCCGACTCCCTGGAGAGGCGACTCATCGACTGTTTCGGTTTCGGGGTGAAGGTGCCGATCCTGGAGCTGAAAAAACAGGAGGACCGGCAGCTGCGCCAACTTGCCGACTACATCTATGAAAAGATCTTTGTCAACTACACCGCCAAACAGTGGAGCTGTTCACCGGAGAAGATTTCCGGGGAGGTCATGGGCCGGGTGCCGGTCTTCATTTCCCGGGATGACAGATATTTTCACGATACCTACCAGGTGGTGCCGAAACACGGCTACACCGGATTGTTCACCAACCTCCTGGATCATCCCCGAATCCATCTGCTGCTCAACACCGACTTCCGGGATGTGGTCTCGCTGAAGCCCGAGGGCGGCACCGTCAGCCTCTTCGGGCGACCGTTTTCCGGCAAGCTGGTGTTCACCGGCATGATCGACAGCCTCTTTGACTGCTGTTTCGGTCCGCTGCCGTACCGTTCCCTGCGTTTTGACTTCGAGAGCCTTGAGATCGACTCGTTCCAGCGGGCAGCGGTGGTCAATTACCCCAATAACTTCGACTTCACCCGCATCACCGAGTTCAAGAAGATCTGCGGCCGGTGTACGGCAGGAACGACCATTCTGAGGGAGTTTCCCCGGGACTTTGATCCTGATCCGGAGAAAAAGCAGACGCCCTGCTATCCTATCTTCAAGCGGGACAATATACGCCGGTACGAGCGCTACAAAGAGCTGGCGGAGCGTTTTCCCGATCTGATTCTCGTCGGCCGGCTGGCCGAATACCGTTATTACGACATGGATGATATCGTCGAGCGGGTGCTGACGGTTTTTTCCGAGCTCTTCTGAATACCCCGATTCTCTCCTCTTCCCGGCTGGGCCACCGGGCCGGAAAATCCCGCTGTTGCCGTGCCCGTGCGCGCTTACGGATTCAGGTTTCAGATTGCGGGTGAGATCCTTCCCATTCCCCTGAGAAAGAGCGCCAGGGCCATGGCGATCATCAGCGCACCGGCTAGGATGTCAAAGAGCCGCCGGTGGTTTTTGACGATTCCGGAGGCGGCGGTTCCCAGCAGCAGCAGGCCCGGCAGGGTGCCGAGCCCGAAGGCCAGGGTATCCAGCCCTCCCCGCCAGGGACTGCCGGTGGCCAGAGCCACTCCAAAGGCGCCGTAAGAGAGGCCGCAGGGCAAAAATCCCAGCAGAACGCCGAAGAGATAGCAGGCCGCCGGAGACCGGTCCAGCATCACCCCATCCCTGACAGCGGTGAAACCGGGGATGCGGGTGGGCATCAGGCCGCGCATCCAGGCCGGTTCCCGCAATCTGGTCAGCCGCAGCAGGCCGAGCCAGAGCAGGAGCAGGGCGGAAAAAAAGGAGAGGATAATCTCGGCGCGGTTGAGCAGCATGAGGGGGCTGGTCCCGGAGAGGCGGGCGACGGTATTGCCGACGGCGCCCAGAAATATGCCGATGAGAGTGTAGGTGGTGATCCTTCCCAGGTTGTAGAGCAGGTGGGGCAGCAGCCGCGAAGAACCGGTGGGGATGGCGAGCACCAGTGGGCCGCACATGCCGAGGCAGTGGGCGGAGCCGAAGAGGCCGAGGAGAAAGAGCGAGAAGAGATCGTACATGGAGAGGTCTTTTCAGAGATAGCCCAGGAGCCTCCACCAGAGAAAGTCAAGCGGCAGGAGCAGCAGCAGAGTGATCGCGGCCAGGGCCAGGCAGACCTTGGCGGCGGCGGAGAATTTTTCCCCCGCCATCTGCATGCCGATGACGATGGGCGGGGCCTGGTAGGGCAGTAGCACCGTGGAAAAACCCAGCACCTGCATCATCAGGATGCTGGTTACCGGCAGTTCCGTGGTGCTGGCAACGGTGTCCGCAAGGGGAGTCATCACCGCGGGAATACCGGGGAGGGTGGTTGCCAGGCCGGTGAACATCGAGGCCGTGCCCATGGAGAGAAAGTTGACAAAGGCATGATGGGGTGCGAGCGGCAGCAGGGCGATCAGCCGTTGAGCCAGGCAGCGGCCCAGGCCGGAGTGGTTGATGAGGCCGCCAAGTCCCAGTATCCCGGCGATGAAAAACAGGGAGGCCCAGTTGATCTTCTGGTTGAACTGTTTTTTACCAACGATCTCCACCCCCGGAAAGAGCAGGAAAAGGGCGCCGCCCAGGGCGATCCAGGCCGGAGAGACATGGTGGAGAAAATCCGTCATCCAGAGCAGCAGCATGAGGGCGATAACCACGGCAAGGATGCGTTCCTGCCGCGTCATGGGCTGTTTGTCCCTGGATGCCGTCCCTGTTTTTTCCCTGGGGGTGTCGGCATGGAAGAGGATGATCAGCCCGGCCAGCAGTACGGCCTTGACGGCGGTGAGGAGGGGAAAGTGCAGCAGCAGATAGGGTCCGTAGAGCAGGGTGATGTCATACTGGGTTTCGGCCATGCCCGCCAGGATCATGTTGGGAACATTGGCCGGCAGAATTCCGAAGGCGGGAATAAAGGTGCCGAGAACAGCGGCGAGGACGATGCCGGTTCTGCCCCTGGAACCCTGTGGAAAGCCGAAATGGTCGGCCAGGGAGAGGACAATGGGGCCAAGCAGCACCACCCGGCCCATGGCCGAGGGCATCAGCAGGCTGAAACAGACCCCGGCTGCGGTGAGACCGCAGATGATGCGTGGATAACTTCCCCGGAGACCGGCGGCACTCAGATCGGCGATCCGGGTTCCCAGGCCGGTGGTGGAGATGGCGATACCCATGACCAGGCCGCCGAAGACCAGCCATATGGCGGTGGAGGTAAAGCCGGAAAAAACGACGGCGGCCGGCGCCAGGGAAAAGAGCATGGCCAGGAGGAAAAAGAGCAGAGAGGTGAGGTGCTCGGGAATAATGCCGGTGGCCCAGAACGAGATGGTGACCAGGGCCAGGGCAGCTGCTTTTTTTTCCTGGACGGAGAGAATCGTTGCTGGAGAGAAGAGCAGCCAGGCGGCGCCCATGAGCGCGGCAAGGGGAACGATGGCGCGAAGAATTTTTTTCATGGAAACCCTGTCATGATCGGTCACGGGGTCGGCAACCAAGGGATATGCCTTACTTCCGAACAGAGGAAAGTAGTACCCGCTGGCGCGGTGAAGGTCAAGGAGAAGGTGGGGTTGTCGGCGGCCCCATCCCGGGTTCCGGAAAATTTCCTGTAGCGCTTACAATTTCCTTGACGAAGGGCGGAGCTGGAATTATTGTAGCGACTCGGCAAACAAACGTTTAATTAAAGCATGGGCGGAACAGTGACCGGCGAAAAAGAGAAAAAAGGCAAAAAGAAGAGAAAGGGCGGGGCATCCGGCTCCAGGGAGCGCATTCTCGAGGCTGCGGTGCACCTCTTCGCCAGGCAGGGATACGGCAACACCGGTATGCGGGAACTGGCCGCGGCTGCCGACGTCAACCTGGCGATGATCAACTACTTTTTCGGCTCTAAAAAGGGACTGCTCAAGGAGATCCTCGACATCTTCTTTTCCGGATACCTGCAGGTGGCCCGCCGGGAACTGGCCGGCGGCGAGGAGGCAGCCGTCAAACTGGACCGTTTTATCCGGGCCGCGGTTGCCTTTTTTGCCGATCATGCCGACTATCTGCTGGTCTTTATCAGCGAGATGCCCAGGGATGATCCGGAGATTATCGAGCACAAGGCAAGCTGGGGAAGGCAGATGATCGAAACCGTGGAGGAAAACCTGGGCGGGGAGGCACAGGGGCCCGGGCGTGGCCATGGAATCGCTCCGGTGCTCTTCTGTTCCAGCCTCACGGCGCTCATGGCCTCCCGCTTCCTGTTTACCCCGGTGATGGAACAGGTGGAGCCGGAGAGGATGCGTTCCGTATCCGTGGATGAATACGCCGCCATGATCAGCGCGCTCTTTTTACGGGGTGTGGGGTCGGAAGAACGGGCGGAAACGAGAGAAAAAGAGGATTAATTGATGGCAACGATAAAACAACGTATCGAGAAGATGTTCATGGCCTGGACCAGGTTTGTCGTCCGGTTCAGGTATCCGGTTCTGCTCCTGGTGCTGGCCCCGACATTTTTCATCGGTTCCCAGATCAGAAACCTGGGCATGGATACCTCCAACGAGGGGTTGCTCCATCCCGGCGATCCCATTCTTACCCGTTATAACGACTTTCGGGAGTTGTTCGGCCGCGACGACATGTTGGTTCTGGCAATAACCGGAGACGATATTTTCACCACTTCCTTTCTCTCCAGGCTGAAAAAACTTCACGAGACGCTGGAGGAAGAGGTTCCCCATCTCAACGATATCACCTCACTGGTCAATGCCCGGGATACCCGCGGCCGCGGCGATACCCTGCTGGTGGATGACCTGATGCTCCACTTTCCGGAAACCGGGGCGGATCTGGCGGCGTTGAAGGAAAGGGTGATGAACAATCCGCTCTATCGCAATCAACTGGTCTCCGAAGATGGCGCCTTCACCACCATTCTCATGGAAAGTGATACCTATTCCTCCGCAGGGAATCGGGAAGAGGATGTGCTTGGGGGTTTCGACGGTCTTCAATCAATGGGACAGGAGGGGGCGGAACCGGAGTTTCTGACCGATGAGGAAAACGGTGAAATGGTGGCCGCGGCCCGGCGTGTCGCCCGCAGCTTCGACGAACCGGGATTCAGAATCCATCTGGCCGGCAGCCCCGTGGTTACCCATACGGTGAAGCAGATGATGATGCGGGATATGAAGAAGTTTCTGCGTTTGGCGATCCTCACCATCGGCCTGTGCCTCTTCTTTGTGTTCAGACGAATATCGGGGGTGGTGCTGCCGCTGCTCATCGTCGCCCTCACCCTGGTCACCACCTTGGGGATCATGGCGATCGCAGGGGTACAGTTCAAGGTGCCGACCATTATTCTGCCGTCGTTTTTACTGGCCGTGGGGGTGGGGGCCGCAGTCCATGTCCTTTCCCTGGTCTACCAGGGACTGCGCGGCGGGGATGAGAAAAACGATGCCCTGGTTCACGCCATCGGCCATTCCGGTCTTGCCATAGTTATGACCTCCCTGACCACGGCGGCCGGCCTGGCCTCCTTTGCCGCGGCCAAGGTGGCACCCATTGCCGACCTGGGTCTTTTTTCCGCGGTGGGCGTGTTGCTGTCGCTGTTTTTCACCCTTGTGCTGTTGCCCACCCTGCTGGCGATCTTTCCCCTGCGGCAGCCCCGCACCGGAGCCGCAAGCGCGGCAACGGGGTTTGACCGTTTCCTCGACTGGGTGACCAGGGTGACCACGACCCATCCGAAACTCATCGGTGTGCTGTCCCTGGCCATGGTTATCATCTTCAGCGCCGGGATACCCCGGCTGCGTTTTTCCCACAATCTGCTGGCGTGGCTGCCGGAGAAGCTGCCGGTGAGAACGGCCACCGAGGTGATCGACAAGCGGTTGCGCGGCAGCGTCAGCCTGGAAGTGGTGCTGGATACCGGACGGGAAAACGGGCTCTACGACCGCAACGTGCTCCTGGCCCTGGACAAATTGGGCCGGGAACTGGAAGGATTTGACCGGGATTCGCTTTTTATCGGCAAGGTGGTGGATGTGACGACGATCCTCAAGGAGATCCATCAGGCCCTCAACGAGAACCGGCCGGAGATGTATGCCATTCCTGACAATGCGGCGCTCATCCCCCAGGAGTTTTTACTCTTTGAAAATTCAGGATCCGATGACCTCTCCGACTTTGTCGACTCCCGTTTTTCCATGGCTCGGGTCACCATCAAGGTGCCCTGGCGCGACGCCCTGGCCTATGTCCCCTTCATGGATGAGATTGAAAATCGTTTCCATAATGTTTTTGATAAGATAGAGGTAGGAGGCACCCCCGTCAAAATCTCCACCACCGGCATCATGTCGCTCTTTGCCCGTATTCTCCATGCCACCATGTACTCGGCGGCTCAGAGCTACGGGATCGCCATAGTCGTCATCACCCTGATGATGATTCTGCTCATCGGTGATCTGCGCATGGGCATCATTGCCATGCTGCCGAACATCAGCCCCATACTGGTGGTCATGGGGATCATGGGGTGGTTTTCCATTCCGCTGGACATGTTCACCATGCTGGTGGCCTCCATCGCCATCGGCCTGGCCGTGGATGATACCATCCATTTTGTCTACAACTTCAGAAAGTATTACCAAGAATCCGGCGATGTCCGCCTGGCCGTGGGCAACACTCTGCACACCGCGGGCCGGGCCATGCTGACCACCTCGGTGGTGCTCTCCATCGGCTTTTTCATCTTCATGTTCGCCTCCATGCGCAATGTCTTCAACTTCGGCATCCTGGTGGGGCTTGCCATTGTCATGGCCCTGCTGGCGGACTTTTTTCTGGCGCCTTCGCTCATGGCCCTGGCCCTGGGCAAAAGAGGCGGCTCGCCACAAAAACATCACATACCTGGAGAAAAACAATGAAAAAACAAACTACACATCTGCTCGCCCTCTTGGTCGTTGTCCTTGTCTTGCCGCTTTCAGCGGCGAGTGCCGCCCCCTCTGCCCGTGAAATCATGGAGAAGGTTGATCAGCGGGACGACGGAAAGACCATGACCGCCGACGTGCGTATGATCCTCATCGACCGTCGGGGGAACAAGCGCAGCCGCGACATGAAGGTCTTTGTCAAAGACAAGGGAATGGATACCTGGAAGATGCAGTTTTTTCTGGCACCGGCCGACGTCCGCGACACGGCGTTTCTCACCTACGATTATTATGAAGGCGGCCGGGATGACGACCAGTGGCTCTACCTGCCTGACCTGCACAAGACAAAACGCATTGCCAGCTCGGATAAATCATCTTCGTTCATGGGGTCCGACTTTTCCTATGCTGACATGACCCGTCGGGTCCTTGATGAGTGGAACTATACCCTGCTCAAGGAAGGCGAGGTGGAAGGGAAAAAGGTGTGGCTTATCGAGGCCGTGCCTGTCAGTGACCAGGTGCGCGATCGTTACGGCTATCTGAAATCGGTCCTCTTCATCCGCCGGGATATTTTCATGGGCGTGCGTGCCGTGCACTGGCTCAAGGAGGGTAAGAAGATCAAGTATCAGGAAAACAAGGGCATCAGGCAGATAGACGGTATCTGGACGGCCACCGAGATGCACATGAAGACAACCAAGAATAAGGTTGCCCTGCACCGGACGATCATGCGGTATGACAATATCCGCTACAATCAGCCGCTGGACGATGCGCTTTTCACGGTGCGGCGCCTGGAGAAGGGGTTATGAGCGGGTGGAAAAAGAAAACAGTGCCGGGCGTATTGCTGGCCGGGATTGTCCTGTGGGCAATGACGCCGCCGGTTGCCCGGACCGGGGAGCTGGACGAGGTGCTCTCCGGGTTCGACGACGGCGGCGCCGGGCCGGAACCGGCAGCCGCCGATCCCCTGGGCGAGGTGCTTTCCGGCTTTGATGACGGTGATGATTCTCCGGCAGCTACAAAAGAAGATACCGCCTCTCGCGACCGGTTCGCTCCCTTTGGCTCCCTGAGCCTCGAAACATCCTGGAATTTCGGTCACGATGCCCCCGAGCCGGGGCAGCCCGATTATCGTGACCTGTCCCGGCTACGTTTCACCGGCAGTCTGGGAGCGGATATGGACATGGGTTCGTGGCGGCTGCGGGCAAGCGGCCACGCCTTTTACGACGCGGCCTGGGCTCTCGACGACCGGGAGCTTTACAGCGACACCTTTCTCGACGGGTATGAGAGTGAAGCCGAGATCGACGATCTCTATCTTGCCGGTAGCCTGACGCCGTCGTTGGACCTGAAGGTCGGCAGACAGGTGGTTGTCTGGGGCAAGGCGGACAACCTGCGGGTGACCGATCTGCTCAATCCTTTGGACAACCGCACCCCGGGCCTGGTGGATATTAAATATCGGCGCCTGCCGGTGACCATGACGAAACTTGATTATTACCGGGGAGACTGGAACCTGAGCGGCATGGTCCTGCATGAGGTCAGGTTTGATCGCAATCCCCTCTTTAATGGAGAATTCTTTCCCGGTGGCCAACCGCTGCCGCCGGAGCGCAAACCCACCGATTTTGCCCTGGACAGTCAGCAGTACGCTCTGGCCCTCAACGGTATTTTCAGCGGCTGGGATCTCTCCATCTACCAGGCCTGGGTTTACGATGCCCGGGCCCACCTCGTACATAGCGATCAGGGAGTGTTTCTGGAGCATAACCGGGTGGCCATGAGCGGCCTCACCACCAATATCGCCTTTGGTAACTGGTTGCTCAAGGGCGAGGCGGCCTGGTGGCAGGGGTTGGAATATGGTGCTGTTTCCGGGGATGATTTCGATCGGCTCGATCTGATGCTGGGGCTTGAGTATACCGGGTTTGCCGAAACCGTTCTCTCCATCGAGATCGTCAACCGACACCTCATGGACTTTGACTTGCGGCTGGCCGCCGGCCCCGACTTTGCGCAGGAAGACAGTCTGCAGACCGCAGTGATGCTGAAGCGGGATTTTTTCAACGACACCCTCACCGGGAAAATCCTCTGCATCTTTTTCGGCGGCCATGGCGAAGACGGCGCTTTCGAGCGGTTGCAACTGGAGTACGATTACAGCGACCATGTCACCCTGACCGGTGGCATTCTTCTCTACCAGGATGGTGACTTGCCCGCCTTTGAAAAAATCGGTGACAGCGACCGCATCTTTTTTACATACACCTATTCCTTTTGATCCTCCCCCTTGCCGGTGATCCGCCGCCATCCATTGCGGATCACCGGCTTTTTGTGTCCAAAAAAAAAATAATCTTTCTCCGCTTCTTAGCCGAAAAAGAGAGGAGATGGGCGTATGTTTCCATACGGGTTCATACCCCCGGAGCGGTGATGATCCCTTAAATTTATTGAATTATTTACAGGGGTTGCAAGAGAGGCGATGGTTTGGGTCCCGGCTGCGGACGCTGAGGGTTCTTACCGGAATACGGCGGAGAGGGCGGCTTCGGACCGCTGCTTACGGAACGGATGGCAATGGATTCAATGAAATGGCGGGAGTTCCAGGAAGATCGGGTTTTGCGGGATCGGCTTGACTCGCTTTTCTCCACCTTCAAAACCAGTGCACCTGCAACCGTACTGGCTGCCGCCCTCTATATCTATATGGAGCATGGTTCCCGTCCCGTTACCCTGCTGGCCGGTTGGGCTGCGGCGCTGGGTGCCGTTCTCGGGCTTCGCCTTGTGCTGCTGTTTCTGTATCAGCGGTCGACAACACGGGATTTAGCCAACTTACGGCGATGGCTCCATGTCTTTCGGTTGGGCGTCTTTCTCACCGGCGCTGTTTTCGGCTCCCTCGGATTTCTCTTCTATCCCACCGACAGCCAGCAGCTACAGATGATCAGCATCATCATACTCACCGGTGGTGCTGCCGTCGCTCTCACCACCCTGGCCGCGGATACGGTTTCCTTTATACTCTATGTAACGGGATTCCTCGGACCGCTCACCGTCATGTCCATTGTTCTGGGCGGTCGCCTGAATCCGGCTGTGGCCGCTCTCATGGGGATCTTCCTGGTAGTGATCATCCGGGCCGGCAAAAAGGTGAACGACATTGTCATCTCCTCCCTGCACCTGCAATATGAGAATCTCTCCCTGGTGGCCGATCTCAAAGAGGAGAAGAGCCGGCTGGACAACCGGTTGGGCCGCATCCTCAACGACAGTCTCAGCGAGCTCTATATTCTCAACGCAAAAACCCTGGCCTGTGTGCAGGTCAACAACGGCGCGGTCGGCAACTCCGGCTACAGCCGGGAGGAGCTGGAAGGCCGGAATTTTCTCGATATCGTCGTCACCCTGGACCGTAGCGGTTTCGACACCCTCACCAAGCCCCTGCGGCAGGGGAGCCGGGAATCGGTGACCTGCGAGGGAATCCAGCGGCGCCGGGACGGCAGTACCTATCCGGTGGAGATCAACCTCCAGCTTTCCACCAGCGAGGAACCACCGGTTTTCGTGGCCACCTGCATGGATATCACCCGGCGGCGGGAAGCCGAGGAAAAACTGATGCGCCAGGCCAATTACGATCAGCTCACCGATCTGCCCAATCGTCACTTCATGGTACCCTTTATCGAAAAGGCCTGCAGGCGGGCGGAGCGTAACAACACCCTGGTGGCCCTGCTGTTTCTCGATCTCAACAACTTCAAGGATGTCAACGATGCCTACGGTCACGCCACCGGCGATAACCTGCTCCGGATGGCCGCCGGGCGGCTGCGCGACGTGCTGCGCACCTCCGACACCCCGGCGCGCATTGGTGGCGATGAGTTTCTCATCGTGCTCGAGGATTTCACCAACCAGAACCAGGTGGAGGGTGTGGTCGCCAAGGTGATCGACTGCTTCAAACGTCCCTTTCCGGTGGATAACCAGGAAATGGAGATTACCG
This sequence comes from uncultured Desulfobulbia bacterium, assembly GCA_964446115.1. Lineage (GTDB taxonomy): Bacteria > Desulfobacterota > Desulfobulbia > Desulfobulbales > Desulfobulbaceae > CAYUNE01. The sequence goes on from CAYUNE010000027.1 coordinate 62,217, forward strand.
CCTGCATTGGTATCAGCATCTATCCGCATGACGGGCACTGCGTTGATCTGCTCATGCAATATGCCAATACGGCGATGTATGCCGCCAAGGATGACACCGGCCGCTGCCGTTTCCGCTTCTTCTCCCGTGAACTGCGCAAGAAGATCGAGGAGCAACTGCGCATGAAGAACTGCCTGCAGCACGCGTTGGAAAACGACGAGCTGCGGGTTTTTTATCAGCCCAAGGTGGATGTGAAGCGGGGAATCGTTGTCGGCGCCGAGGCCCTGTTGCGCTGGAGCAGTCCGGAGCTTGGCGATGTCCCGCCATTTCTCTTCATTCCCGTGGCTGAAAAGTATGGGCTCATCGAAAGGATCGGTGCCTGGGTGATGGCGGAGGCCTGTCGAGAGGCCGCTACCTGGCAGACCATGGTGGATCATGACGTCCATATCGCCGTCAACGTCTCGCCCCAGCAATTCCGTTCCGGAAAACTGCTCTCCCAGGTGGATTCGGCCCTTGCCCGCAGCGGCCTGCCCGCCGGCATGCTGGAGGTGGAGATCACCGAAAGTCTGTTGGTGCGGGACAGCGAGGAGCCCCTCGCCATTTTGAATGGACTGCAGCGGCGGGGTATCAAGTTGTCGTTGGACGATTTCGGCACCGGTTACTCTTCCCTGAGTTATCTCAAACGGTTTCCCCTGCAGGTGTTGAAGATCGACCGCAGCTTTATCTTCGATCTCCTGGAGAATCACTATAACCGGGCCCTGGTGGAGGCGATCATCACCATGGCCAACAGCCTGGAGCTGGAACTGGTGGCGGAAGGCGTGGAAACCGATGAACAACTAGAATTTCTGCGGCAGCGGATGGTGCGAATCGTCCAGGGATATCTCTTCAGCAAACCGGTACCCGCTGCCGAGTTTCGGGACCTGCTTGAGTCATTTACCATGGAAACGGCCCTTCCCGCCCTCTGAGGGGACAACTAGCCCTTGTGGAAAAAGCCGCAATACGGTAGGGTTTGAATTTGTTAGGTATATATTCCACCATCATCCGCCGGAAAAACGAGGACTCAAGGCTGTGGAGAAAAATATTCCCCTCAACGAACGTATTATCTTTGCACTGGATTTTGCTGATCCGGAAGAGGCGAGACAGTGGGTCGAAAAAATTGACGGCAGGATCAAGTTTTTCAAGGTCGGGTTGCAGCTCTTTCTTGCCGGCTGGTGGCCGGTGATCGACCACATTGTCGGCCGCGGCAACAAGGTGATGGTTGATCTCAAATTTTTCGACATCCCGGAAACCGTGCACCTGGCGGTGCAGCAGTTGCGCAACCGGGGCGTGACCTTTGCCACCATCCACGGCAATGAACCCATCATCGAGGCCGCGGTGCAGGAAAAGGGAGAGCTGCGCATCCTGGCGGTGACGGTTCTCACCAGCTTTGACCAGTCGGACATGGTGGAAATGGGCTTTACCGGCAGCGTGGAAGACCTTGTTTTCATCCGTGCCCGTAAAGCCATCACCCACGGCTGTGACGGCATCGTCTCCTCGCCCCTGGAAGCCGCGCGGCTGCGTCGGGAGTTCGGCTCCAAATTCTTCGTGGTCACCCCGGGAATCCGCCCGGGAATCAACCGTGACCTGGAAAAAGACGACCAGAAACGCGTCGCCACCGCCAGGCAGGCCATCATCAACGGCGCTGATCACGTGGTGATCGGCAGACCAATCTCCACCTCCCCGGATCCCCTCCGGACCATCCGTACCATCCAGAATGAGATTGGGAACTGAGAGCCTGGATGCTTGGTTCCAGACAGTGGGTCTTGGCGGGGCAACAGGATCCTAGATCTCCGGTACCCTGTCGCTGCCTTTTGGGCAGCAGGCGCCGGAAAACGGTATTTCCGTGAGGATTTCATTTGCGGACTCCCAGGGATGGCCCGGGGCAGGCTATGGTTCCGAGATCGTCTTTCTGCCGGCCGGGTCTTCTTCCGTTCCCTTTACCCTGACGGTTCCAGATGGTGACGGGGCGTGCTCCTGGTTGCTTGACTATATCCTTCCCGATGACAATGACGGCTACTTTTACCGGGGATATTATGCGGATTCCGGAACAACCGCATCCTACAGCGAAAGGACCCTGCTGCCGTGCGGTGAGGATCATTCCGGCATCCGGATAAATCTCATTCCGGCCAGAGTTATAGCCGGAACGATCACCACCGGGGCCATCCAGGCGAATCCACGTTCGGCGGTGGAGTACGAGAAACGCGCTACTGTTTACGGCAGTCCGGCTCAATACATCATAAAAGTGCCTGATGTGGACAATGTGTTGTGGGAAGTACGGTATGAGTATGACGGCAACCTTGATGTTGTGACACCTGGATATTACAAAGCATATGAAACTACAGCGGTTCAGCCTGCCGCAACTCTGCTGCAGGGTGGTAGAGATTATGATGACATCAATCTGAACCTGCTTGCCGGTAATACCATCTCTGGAACTGTTTCCTATCCTATTGAAAAAATAGATCTATGGGGAGGAAAGGTGGTAATCATCGCTGAAGATATGAACGGCAATGTCCCGGGGAAAATCAGCAGTTGGCGCAATATCCACGGATTTGGTCCCATGATCATATCCTATGCACTGAATGTGCCGGACACGGAAAGTGCCTCCTGGCGTATCAAGGTGAAGCATTATGATTTTGAGGGTGAGTTTATTCCTGAAATCTACTATACGAGCCTCGGGACCAGCGCCCTTGAACAGGAAGCGACCCTGTTGCCTGGAGGACGAGATTACAGCGGCATAGATCTAATGCTGCTTCTCAAAAAGCCCACGGAACCAGAGGGTAAGAGTCTCTCGCCGGGGTTCCTCCACCAGCTTCTATCGACACGACACCAGCTGCAGTAAATCCCTGAGTAATTGATAACAGGCACCACTTCTTCACTTAAATCTCCCCCCGGCCGCATAGCTGGGATATAGCGGCCGGGGGGAGATTTAAAAAATTATCTTCATAAGAAAGCATATATCATGTAATAGTAGGACAAAACGATGATTTTTTCATTACTCTTTCTTGATTCCGAGGGAGGAAAAGCGGTTCAAATTGCAGCCGCTTGCCGATGAACACTTTGCCTGGATGACAGTAAAAACTTTTTAGCAATATCCTTGACGATTTTCATGAGTGCCGTTATAAGAGTGAATATATTTGCAAATATGTGCTAAGGAATTCCGTCCAAAGTGAGTGGGAGACGGCAATCAAATAGATCGTAATTGGTCACAGGCGCTGCATCTTCACTGAATCTCTCCCGGCAGCATAGTGGGCTTTTAACTGCCGCGAGAGATTTAAGTAAATCAGCAGCACCTGTGACCAATTACAATAGATCAACTTTTCATTCGGAGGACTTCTCATGGGAATGATGCAAGAGTTTAAGGAATTTGCGGTTAAAGGTAATGTGGTCGATATGGCCGTCGGTATTATAATAGGTGCCGCATTCGGTAAAATAGTTTCATCTTTTGTCGGTGATGTGATAATGCCTCCTATCGGCGTTATCATGGGCGGCGTAGATTTTTCCAGCCTGGCATATACCATCAAAGAAGCAGTTGGGGAAACGCCGGCTGTGGTTATCTCCTATGGAAAGTTTATTCAGACTATTCTCGATTTTATCATTATCGCCTTCGCAATATTTATTGTTGTAAAGGCCATAAATAATCTCAAACGAAAAGAGGAAGAAGCGCCTGAAACACCCCCTGAGCCATCGGCAGAGGAGGTGTTGCTCACAGAAATACGTGACCTGCTCAAAGACCAGCGCTAAGTTGGAAAAAGGTAAGCAATTACCTCCACCACTTCTCCACTGAATCTCTCCCGGCCGCATAGTGGGCTAGAGCGGCCGGGAGAGATTCAGCAAACCTGTAGCATTCGTGAACGCTTACAGCCGGTATACTATACCGCCGGATTGCGAACCCATCCCCTTTTTTTGTTACCCTCCTGAGTCCATCACGGATTCTGGCCCCTTTCCCGGCAGGTGGCGTCGTTGCAGCCGCAATGTGTCTGCCGGGGTGCGGTCGGCAGGGGATGGTCATATGCGGCCGTCTCATTCGTGCCGCAGGTTGTCTGTCCGCAGCCGCAGTCCTCTCTTTTGCCCATCCATCCCTGGAGAATATGGAGAAGCGGCCGGATGGAGAGCGTCGACAGGAGCAGGGCCGCAGCCGTCATCAGCCATCCGGGGAGCAATTCGGCAGCCTGTCCCGCGCTTGCAGCCGCCGAGAGTCCCAGGGAGAAATAGATGCCGTCGACGGCCAGGCCGCAGAGTACACTGACAACGGCGATGGCAAGCAGGTATAGACCCGTGGCTCTTTTGCCCAGAATGGAGATGAGCACCGAGAGCGAGGTGATGTTGGTGGCCGGTCCCACCAGCAAAAAGACGAGGGCGGTGCCCGGGCTGACGCCTTTCATGAGAAAGGCGGCGGCAATGGGAGTCGAGGCCGTGGCGCAGATATAGAGCGGAATCCCGAAGAGCAGCATGTAGAGCATGGAAGAAATCCCGCCGCCCAGGTATCTGCTCATCACCGCATCGGGAACAAGTATGCCGATCAGTGCCGCCAGCACGATTCCCACAAAAAACCAGCCGGCAAGATCCCCCCAGAGATCGGTGGCCGCATAGCGGAGGCCGCGACCCAGTTTTTCCCCCAGGCTGTGATGGTTCCGATGCTCGTGGGGCGGACAGTCGATGCCGTCGCAGCAGTTGTCCAAAGGGCAGCTCAGGTCCGGGGTTGTTTTGGAGGCGGCATCCGGCGGGTTGAAAAAATTTTCCGCGCACCCTGCCGCAAAGGCGGAGAAAAAGGCGGCAACGGGACGGGCAATGGTCATCACCGGGTCAAGCAGCGCCCAGGTTATGGAGATGGAATCCACCCCCGACTCCGGAGTGGAGATGAGAAAGGCGGTGACGGCACCGTTGTTCGCCCCCTGTTTTTTCAGGGATGCCGCCGCCGGCAGCACTCCACAGGAGCACAGGGGAATGGGAATACCCAGCAGGGCGGCCTTGAATACCGAGGAGAAGCGGCCGGAGCCTAGGTGGGCCGCCACATAGGCCGGAGAGAGAAACATCTTCAGCAGACCACCCACCAGCAGCCCGAAGAGAATGTAGATCGATGCCTGTCTGAGCATATCCCAGGAGGCGAGAAACAGATCGTGGAAAAAGCCGAAAATCATGGTTGGATACCGTTGGATGTTTTTGACAGGGGATGCGGTTTGTTCATTCTTCTTCCCGGAGGTGTTCAAGGCCCAGGTGAATGAGTTGCGGCACATGGTGGTCGCTGAGTCGATAGTAGAGCACCGGGCCCCGGCGCCGGTTGGTCACCAGGTGCAGCTGCCGTAGCAGACGCAGCTGATGACTGACGGCGGATTCGCTGACCCCGAGAAACATGGCCAGGTCGCAGACGCACATCTCGCCGCCGGCCAGCGCCCAGAGAATCCGGAGGCGGTTGGGATCCGACATGGCCTTGAACAGGGCGGCCAGTCCATCATTTTCCCGAGGGACCAGGGCATGCTCCCGGGCCGCGGTCACCCGTTCCAGGTGAATGCAGCGGCAGTCGCAGCGATCCTCCATTTCGGTTGCTCTTTTTACCGAACTCATGTCTTTACCTTTTATCATATGATCATTTGTTCAGATAATAAACCGATGCGCTTCCCTGTCAAGAAAAAAGAAAGGGCTGCGACAAGATCAGCGGCGGGATTTCCGGTTTCCGGTGGAAGAGAAGGCCTGGTCCATGCCCGGCAGTTTCCGCAAGGCTAGTGCCAGGCGGGAAATTTCATCGGCGGTTTTTTCCATTTCCAGGCTCTCCACCCGCAAACCGTGGTCGGTGGGGATTTCGCCGACGCCGGCTTGCAGCACTGCCGTGACAAGTTGCCGCAGCCGCTTGATAACGCTTCTGCCGATGAAGAGCCGGAGCAGAAACAGGGCAAGGACAAAGGGGACAACCACCCTGAGATCGAGGAAGAGCTTCAGCAGCGCTCTGCGTTGCGGCGGAAGAATGCTGATGCTGATGAGGCCGCGTAGTTCGCCGGTCCTGTAGCCGGTGGCCTGTTCGACGTTGCCGTTGTACTTGGCCTTGAGGGCCTGCATGGTTGTGGAGGAAATCTCCTGATCGGACCCGTGGCACTGCAGACACTCCTTTATCACCCGCAAACCACTGGTAAACCTGAAAACCGTGCCGTCCCAGCCCCAGAATTCATCTTCTCCGGAGTCCCGCATGGCGGCAAGGGCCTCTTTTTCGAAGGGATCAACCGCGCTTTGGGGTGACATGTTGCGGTCCGAGACCACCCGGACGGTCCAGCCATATTTTTCCCGGGAGAGGTTGGAGAGCTCCCGGGTTGCCAGGGCCGGGTTGTGCAGAAAGAATGTGGTGTCCCGGCTGGTTGCCAGCGGCTGGTCCGTGCTGTCCATGGTGGTGCCCTCGTCGCTTTTGAAGGAGAGCAGGTAGCCGAGATCCTTGGTGTACTTGTTCTTGCTCCAGATGCCGTCATAGCCGGCGACCCAGTGGCGGAAGAGCATGATCTGGCGAGCCAGGCTGCGACCCTGGTTAATCAGGGCGTACTCGTAGGTACGCAGGGCCATGAAACCGAACGAGGTACACAGGAGGGTGATAACCAGGAGAAGGGTGAGGGTCAGCTTGGTGGAGAGACTGATAGAGTGCATTTTCACATGTTGCGTTCTTTTTTGGGACACCTTTTTTCGATGCAAGAAACATTCCCTTTGCTGTCCTGAAATATAGCACTAAAATCGGTATGTTATATTTCAGTTGCCGGTATCGCAGTGACATTTTACCAAAAAAAGGGAAAAATTTTCCGTTTTTGTGAACTCCGGGAAACAGCGGGACGCTCTTGCATCATGGGCCCATATGGCGTACATTGTTCTTCTCGGAGCCACCGGTCTTCGGGTTTGTCCGGCCGGTCCGCCCCGTGCCGGAGGGATGCGAACCCCTCCCTGATCCGATTCATGCTGTGACACCCCAAAAGAGACGGAAAAGAAGATGCGCTATTCACGGATGCTGTTACCCACCCTGAAAGAATCCCCGGCCGAGGCCGAGGTCGTCAGCCACAAACTCCTGCTGCGGGCCGGATTCATCCGCAAGCTGACCTCCGGCGTCTACACCTATTTGCCTTTGGGACTGGCCGCCCTGCGCCGGGTGGAGGCCATTGTCCGTGAAGAGATGAACCGGGCCGGCGCCCAGGAACTGAGCATGCCCATGGTGCAGCCCGCCGACCTCTGGCGGGAATCGGGTCGCTGGAAGAAATACGGCCCCGAGCTGCTGCGTTTCACCGACCGTCACGACCGCGAGTCCTGCCTGGGTCCCACCCATGAGGAGGTCATCACCGATCTCATCCGCCGCGAGGTGCACTCCTACCGGCAGCTGCCCTTAAATCTCTATCAGATTCAGACCAAGTTCCGTGACGAGATCCGTCCCCGCTTCGGGCTGATGCGCGGCCGTGAATTCGTCATGAAGGACGCATACAGCTTCGACGTGGACGACGAGGCCGCCAACGAGGCCTACCATCGCATGTATGAGGCCTATACCAGGATCTTCAGGCGTTGCGGCCTTGATTTTCGTGCCGTGGAGGCGGATACCGGCACCATTGGCGGCTCATTTTCCCATGAGTTCATGGTACTGGCCGCCACCGGCGAGGATACCCTGGCCGTGTGCCGGGAATGCGATTATGCCGCCAACGTCGAAAAGGCTCCGGTGATGCCCCCGGAAGGGGAGGGGGAAAAACCGGAACTCAGTCCCCTGGTCAAGGTGGAGACGCCGGGCATGAAAAAGGTGGACCGGGTGGCCGAGTTTCTCGGGGTCCGGCCCCGCGACCTCATCAAGACCATGATCTACCTTGCCGACGGCAAGCCCGTGGCCGTACTGGTACGGGGCGACCGCGAGGTACAGCCGGTCAAGCTGAAAAATTTGCTGGGTGCGGACGAGGTGGAACCCATGGACGAGGCCGCCATCTGGAAACAGCTCGGTCAGCCTGCCGGATACCTGGGGCCCGTGGGGCTGGTTGAGAGCGGCATCACCGTGGCGGCGGATCAGGAAATCGCCGTCATGACCGACTCCGTTACCGGTGCCGGCGAAAAGGGTTATCACTACACCGGCGTCAATCTCGACCGCGACTTTACCGTCACCCGTCTGGGTGACGTGCGGCAGATCGTTGCCGGAGACGGGTGTCCCCAGTGCGGCGGAACCATCCGCCTGGTGGAGGGTATCGAGGTGGGGCATATCTTCAAGCTCGGCACGGCCTACAGCAAGGCAATGCAGGCCGTATTCCAGGATCGGGACGGCACCGAGAAACACCTGGTCATGGGGTGCTACGGTATCGGGGTCAGTCGGGTGGTGGCTGCCGCCATCGAGCAGAACCATGATGAAAACGGCATTATCTTTCCTCTGCCCCTGGCGCCGTTCCAGGTCATCATCCTCAATCTGGATCTGCGCGACGAAAAGATCACCGCGGCCGCCGAGCAACTGTACCGGGAGCTGGGGGACCAGGGGCTTGACGTGCTCCTGGACGACCGCGATGAACGGCCCGGCTCAAAATTCAAGGACGCCGATCTCATCGGCATTCCCTACCGGGTTGTTGTGGGCAGGCGTTTTGCCCGGGCCGGCGAGGTGGAGATCCGTCGCCGGCGGGACGGCCGGACCGATGTCGTCGCCTTTGACCGGGCCGTTGCCTCGATCTGCGACAGGATCAACGATGGCTGATATCAAGGGTCTCGTCTCCATTGCGTCGGGCTATCTCCAGGATGTCGATCTGGAGCCGCTCAACCGGGCTTACGCTTTTGTCTGCGAGGCCCATGGAGAGGAGAGGCATCTCTCCGGCATTCCCTATGTCCAGCATCTGGTGGAGGTGGCCACTACCCTGGCCTCCATGAAACTTGATCTGGACACCATCGTCGCCGGCCTGTTGCACGGCTCCATCAAGGAGGGCAAGGCCACCGTTGAGACGCTGACCGAGCTCTTCGGCAGCGATGTCGCCGCCCTGGTGGACGGCACCACCCGTATCACCAATATCCGTTACAACAGCCGTCTGGCTCACCAGGCGGAAAATATCCGTAAATTTTTTCTCGCCCTGAGCAGTGATATCCGGGTGCTGCTGGTCAAGCTCGCCGATCGTCTCCAGGATATGCTCACCCTGGGATCGGCACCGGAGGAGATCCGCCGCAGCATTGCCGGGGAAACCATGGATCTTTATGCCCCGCTGGCAAGTCGCCTGGGCATCGACTGGATGAAGCGGGAGCTTGAGGACCTGGCCTTCCGCTATCTCTTTCCCGGTGAGTATGAAAACCTGGTTTCGCTGCTGGAGGGCAGCATGGCCGAACGGGAGGCCTACGTTACCGAGGTGATCGGCATTCTCCAGGCCAAGCTGCGACGCAACAACATCGTTCCCATCCGCATCATCGGCCGGCCCAAGCATCTCTACTCCATCTACAAAAAGCTGGTTGCCCAGGGCATCACCCTGGACCGGGTCTACGACAAGGTGGCCTTTCGCATCATTCTCCACACCGTCAAGGAGTGCTACGAGGCCCTGGGCATTGTCCACGAGGACTGGCCGCCGGTGCCGGGTCGCATCAAGGACTTCATCAGTTCACCCAAGTCCAACAACTATCAGTCCCTGCACACCACGGTGCTGGGACCCCACGAGCACTTCATCGAAATTCAGATCCGCACCGAAAAGATGGACCATATCGCCCAGGAAGGGGTGGCGGCCCACTGGGCCTACAAGGAGGGGCAGACCATTTCCAGGGACGACGCCCGCCTTTTCAGGGAACTCAAACAGATGGTGCTGGCCCTGCAGGAGGTGGAGGATCCGCGCGAGTTCCTGGAATCGGTGCGCGGCGAACTCTTTGAGCCCGATGTCTACGCGCTCACTCCCGGCGGCGAGGTGCGGGAGCTGCCGCGGGGCAGCACGCCCATCGATTTCGCCTACTCCATCCATACGGCCGTGGGGGATCGCTGTACCGGCGCCAAGGTCAACGGCCGCATGGTGCCGCTGAAATATGAGCTGCAGAACGGCGACATTGTCGAAATCATCACCGCCAAGAATCAGCATCCCAAGCAGGCCTGGCTCAAACTGGTGAAGACCAGCCGCGCCCGCACCCGTATCCGTGCCTGGCTGCGGCGGACGGAAAGGGAGAAAAATCTGGCGGTGGGTCGGGAGATCTGCGAAAAGGAACTGAAAAAGTATGACACCACCTTAAAAAAATTGATCAAGACCGGGCATATCAAGTCTTTGCTGCGGGAACTGCGCTGCAACTCCCTGGATGATATGCTTGCCAAGGTCGGAGCCGGTTCCATCACGGTGGATCGTCTCTTCAAGGCCCTGCTGCCCGAGGAATATCGCGATCGGGAAGAGGAGAGACTGGCGGAAGAGGCGGAAGAACGGGCGCTGCGGCGTCAGACGGCCAGGAAGCCGAGGGGAAGCGGCGAGGCGGTAATCATCGACGGGGTGGACGATCTCATGGCCCGCATCAGTCAGTGTTGTAAACCGGTTCCCGGCGACGATATCATCGGGTTCATCACCACCGGCCGCGGACTGTCGGTACACAAGTCCGACTGTCCCAACCTGCTGGCCACCGACCCGCACCGTTGGCTCACCGTGGAGTGGTCTGCCGGTGAAAACCGGGTCCATCGGGCCGAGTTGCTCATCAGAGCGGAGTCGAGGAAAAATATCGTCGTCGATATCAGCAGCACCATCAGCAGCACCAATGTTGATATTGTCGAGATGAAGGCCAGGACCACCTCCGACAACCTGGCGGAGATGAACGTCGTTGTCGAAGTCACCGACCTGGGGCAACTGCGAAACGTCCAGCAACACCTGCGGCAGATGCCGGAGGTGATCGATGTGCGCAGGCGGTGAAGGAGAAAACGGCAGGAGAGAGATCATGAGAGCCAAGCGAATCGAAGTCGTTCAATGCGATATCACCAAAATGGCCGTGGATGCCATTGTCAACGCCGCCAACCCCTCCCTGCTGGGAGGAGGTGGCGTCGACGGCACCATTCACTGGGCCGCGGGACCCGGGCTGCTTGAGGAGTGTCAGAAGCTCGGCGGCTGTGAAACCGGGGACGCCAAGATCACCGGCGGTTACAACCTGCCGGCCCGCCATGTCATCCATACCGTCGGTCCGGTGTGGCGCGAGGGCGGCAAGGTCAAGCTTCAGCAGCTCGCCTCCTGCTATCGCCGCTGCTTCGAGCTTGCCGCCCGGCACGATATCCGCACCATTGCCTTTCCGGCCATCAGCACCGGCGTCTTTGGCTTTCCACTGGACCTGGCCACCGAAATCGCCGTCCGTGAAACCCTGCGGGCCCTTGACAGCAGCGAGAAGATCGAGCGGGTCTCCTTTGTCTGTTTTTCAGATGAGGCAAAAAAAGCGTATGAACAGGCGCTTGCCAAAATCTAGCGCGGATGGGCGGTTATGTGAAATCTGCGGCAACGAGATCGGGGCCGGAACTCTTCGCTGCCCCTTCTGCAACAGCAGACAGGCATCCGGCGCCATCCTCCGGCAGGGTGAATCCCACCGCCTGATCAACCTGGAACAGGGTATGCCTCTGGTGGAGCAGGCCCTGAAACGGCTGGAGTCTGAGATACGGACAGCTGAAATCCAGTCCGTCGCAGTGCTCACCGTTATTCACGGGTACGGGTCCAGCGGCCGGGGGGGACGCATCCGCCGCGAGGTGCGGAGGCAATTGGAGTTTATGAAAGCCCGGCAGCGGATCAACGACTTTATCACCGGAGAAGAGTTCGCCGGACGTATCCCCAGGATTGCCCGGCTGCTGCGGCGTTTTCCCTTCCTTGCCGGTCACGCCGATCTCAACCGCGCCAATCGTGGTATTACCCTGGTAATCTTAAAAAAAACAGGATGAATCATGAGCGAGATGCGTCAGATAACGTGGCGGCTTCCCCCTGATATTTCCCAAGGGGAGATCACGGCTTCCATCAGCGGAAAATTCAGGTGTGCGACGGAACCCGGAATACGCAGCGAACGGGTCTACTACGACACCTTTGACTGGCGTCTTCTCCGCAAGGACATGTGCCTTTTTTGCCGGGGCAATCATTGGCATCTTGTCCGGCGGCAGGACGGCAAAGTGATCGCCGCCGCACAGGCCGATGGCAGGAGGAACCGCTTCTGGTGGGATTTTCCCCAATCCGATTTTCGCCGGCGACTGGAGAAAATTCTGCAGATGCGCTCCCTTTTGCCCCTGGGCCGGGTGGTACGGGAGAAAACCATTCTGCGGCTGCTCAACAGTGATGAAAAAACAGTGGCCTATGTCGAGCTGATCAGCTGCGGCAACAGCGGTGCGGATGAAGCGCCGCAGCAGGAGCTCACCCTGCGGCCGGTGCGGGGGTATCGCGGCAAATATGCGAAGCTGAGCCGCTATCTGCAGCGTTTGGGGTTTGGTGAGCCCGAGGGGCCGGCGGATGAGATGCAGGTGGCCCTGCAGGGTAACCCGCGGCGTCCCCTTGACTATAGTTCCCGTTTTTCCCCGGTCCTGGATCCCAAGGCCACCTCGCTGGCAGCGGCCAGGACCCTTTTTCAGGACCTGCTGCAAACCATGCGTTGCAACGAGGCGGGGATCCTCGATGATCTTGATTCGGAATTTCTCCATGACTTCAGGGTGGCGGTGCGCCGTACCCGTTCCGCCCTGGCCATGTTCAAGAAGGTACTGCCGCCGGAGGTGGTCGGCGGTTTCGGCGAATCCTTCAGGACAATCGGCCGGGTTACCGGCCCCACCCGCGATCTGGACGTTTATGGGCTCATGGAAGATGACTACCGGGCCCGGCTGCCGCAATGGCTGCAGCCGGGGCTGGTCTATTTTTTCGAGGATCTCCGCGAGCAACGGCGCCGGGAGCGTCGGAAACTCGTCCGTTTTCTCAAGAGTGATGCCTATGGGGAGATTATCAGCAACTGGCGGGCCTTTCTCGACAGCGATGATCACCACGGCGGCCGCCTGGCAGAGGTCGGAATCGATAGGCTATCCCGCCGATTGATCCGCAAGCGCTTCCGGCGGGTGGTGGCGGACGGTCGGGCAATCACCCGGGAAAGCCCGGACGAGAGTCTCCACAGGCTGCGGATTCAGGGTAAAAAACTGCGCTACATGCTGGAATTTTTCCGCTCTCTTTACCCCAAAAAGGAGATGAAGACACTGATCACGCAGCTCAAGGGATTGCAGAACACCCTGGGCGATTTCAACGATCTCTCCGTCCAGCTGGACATGCTGCGTCATTACCTGGAAACCGTCAAACCGGGCACCATCCGCTCGCGGGAACTGGCTGCCGCCATCGGTGGCCTGATGACCAATATCCACCACGAACAACGCCGGGTGCGCACCCGCTTCGAGGACAGCTTCACCCGTTTCGCCTCCCCGGAGAACACAGCCACCTACCAACGACTCTTTACCTGATCACCTCGCGACCGGCCAAAGAACCTACCTCCCGGCCAATGCTGTTTCCCGTAGGAGAGCAGCCTCCTGCGCGATGGTCCCGGGACGTGCAATCGGCCGGGGAGCCGGCCTCCTGTATTGACCTTTTGGTTTTTGCGGTCTATATTATAAATATATATCAATTTGACCGGGGGGAGAAAAACATGCAAACCGCGAAACTTTTTCAAAATGGCCGTTCCCAGGCGGTGCGGCTTCCCAAGCCCTTCAGAATGCCCGGCAAGGAGGTGCGGATTTACAAAAGCGGCAATCGCGTTATTTTGGAGCCGCTGGAAAGCAGCTGGGAGGGCTTGTTCAGTTCCCTGGATGAATTTCCTGATGATTTTTTTGCAGATGGCCGCCGTCAGCCCGCCGTTCAGGAAAGAGAGTCGTTGTGATTTTGTATCTGCTCGATACGGATATCTGCATTTATCTTATAAAAAAACAGCCTCCTGAGATTCTGGAGCGGTTTGCGCGCCATCACCCCGGCGATGTGGCAATCTCGACAATAAGCGTTTTTGAGCTTGAGTATGGGGCCGCTAAAAGTAGGTTTTCCCGAAAATCTTATCGGGCCCTGGACAAATTTCTCGCCCCCCTTGAAGTAGTGGATCTGGATCGCGCCGCAGCCGCGGAAGCAGCGGTTATCAGGGCGGATCTGGAAAGACGGGGAACGCCGATCGGCGCCTACGATCTTCTCATTGCCGGCCTGGCAAGATCCCAAAACATGATTCTGGTAACCAATAACACTAGAGAGTTTTCCAGGATAGACGGCCTGAAGCTCGAAAATTGGGCCAGGTGACTCCCTTCCCCCGTCGGAGCGCAGCTCCCTGCGCGAAGGTCCCGGAACGTTCGATCGGCCGGGGACCGGCCTCCCACGGGTCTGTCACGGTCGGGGCGGCTTTTAGGGGGTACGGGTCGTTTTGGTCGTGACATTTCGGGACCGAGGGTTATAATGGTCGGCATGGAACGTTATCTTACCCAATTGATCAAAAAGGATCTTGACCGCAAAATTATCCTGATCACCGGTCCCAGACAGGTGGGCAAAACCACGCTTTCCAGGATGCTGGCCGCTGATTTTGATTATTTTAACTTTGACAATCCGGAGCATCGGCTGGATTTGCTGGAACGATCCTGGGACCGGAAAAAACCCCTGATCATCTTTGATGAACTGCATAAGCTGAAAAACTGGAAGTCATGGCTCAAGGGCATTTATGATAGCGAGGGCATTCCCCCCGCCCTGGTGGTGACCGGTAGCGCCAGGCTTGATACCTATACAAAGGTGGGGGATTCTCTGGCCGGACGTTTTTTTCAGTTCAGACTGCATCCCCTGGACGTGAAGGAGATCCTCGCCGTTGTTGATGATATTTCCCCGGAAAAGGCGCTGGAGCGGCTGCTTGAGGTCGGTGGCTTCCCCGAACCGTACCTGGAGGGGAACAAGAGCTATTACGGAAGATGGAAGCGATCACACCTTGACATCATTCTCAGGCAGGATCTCCTGGACCTGGAAAATGTGCGGCAGATCACGGCAATTGAAACGCTTATCCAGCTCTTGCGGCGACGGGTCGGCAGCCCGGTCTCGTACAGTTCCCTGGCGCGGGATCTGGAGACCAGCGGCAAGACGGTCAAACGCTGGTTGACGATCCTTGAAAATATGTATGTCGTCTTCCGGGTCACGCCTTATCACCGTAATATTGCCCGGTCTCTTCTCAAAGCGCCGAAATTTTACTTTTATGATACCGGCCAGGTTCCGGGAGATTCAGGGACGCGGCTTGAAAACCTGACCGCCTGCGCCCTGCTCAAGGAAATCCAGTATCGTGAAGATTGTTTCGGAGAGGAAATGGGGCTCCATTATCTGCAGACCAAGGATGGCAAGGAGATTGATTTTCTGGTCACCAGAGACGCCGCCCCCTGTGTGCTGCTCGAAGTGAAATGGGCTGATTCTTCCTTGAGCGGAAATTTTAAGGTGTTCCAGCGCTACTTCCGGGGAGTCGCCGGGATACAGCTTGTCAGGCACTTGACCCGGGAAAAAACCTGGCCGGACGGCACCGAAATCCGCAGGGCGCACTCCTGGTTGGCCTCGTTTTCCTTCGAGCCGGAGAATGATCGGGATTGATGACAGGACGGATTTGTCAGGCAGCGCCGCATCTGCGCGATGGTTCCCGGGTGGTGGGATGGTCCGGTGGTTGTTTTTTTGCCTCTTCAGGCAAATTTGTGGGTAAAGTCCGGCATAGGCTGATTGCCAATAGTGTGTGGGCAAGTCCCCATTGGACAACCCAGGATACGGCTTCCGCCACAGTATCCCAGGACACCCGGAAGGAGCAATCTGTTCCTTTCACGATCCAACCGTGCATCCTGGAAAACAAATCCCTTGAAATTGGTGACGTAATTGAGCAATGTCTTTATGTGCATTCAGTCCTCCTACATGGATCTTGGTCGAGGTCGGCAAATTTACTTGCCGACCGGACTGAATGCACATTTTTTTGAAATAATCTCGACGGTCGATTTTACCCGCAAATTCTCCGGAAGAGCCGGATTTTCGTATGGGAGCAGGGTGCCCCATGACGATAGGGGAGGCATGAGGAAGCGTCATGGCAATTATCGCAGTGTATAATATCAAGGGCGGAGTCGGAAAGACGGCCACCGCCGTTAATCTTTCCTACCTCTCTTCCCGGGCGGGCAATGCAACGCTGCTTTGCGATATGGATTCCCAGGGATCGGCCGGCTACTATTTCCGGGTCAGGCCGCCGAAAAAGTTCAATGCCGATGCCTTTCTTAAAGGGGGGAAGCATGTGGCCGCCAGTATCCGCGGCACCGATTTCCCGGGTCTGGACCTGCTGCCGGCGGATTTTACCTACCGCAATATCGATATCGCCCTGGACGAGTACCGGAAATCACGCCGTCGCATCCGCAAGATCCTCAAACCCCTTACCCGGGAATATGTGCACATCTTTCTGGACTGTCCGCCCAACATAACCCTGCTGTCGGAGAATATCTTTGATGCCTCCGATATCATTCTCATTCCCTTCATTCCCACCACTCTTTCCTGGCTCTCCTTCAAGAAACTGCTTGCCTTTTTCAAGAAAACAGGGGTCGACCGCAGAAAACTTCTTGTTCTCTTTTCCATGGTGGATAAGCGCAAGAAGATGCACACTGAGATGATGGCACATTTCGGCAAGCGTAAGCGGGTGCTTGCATCCTCGATCCCCTTTCTCGCCGATGTGGAGAAGATGGGAGTCTACCGGCAGCCGGTTCCCGCCCGCCTGCCCCGGAGCGCCGCCGCCCGGGCCTACGAGAATCTGTGGCGCGAGGTGGAGGAACGGTTGCCCGGCTCGGTGTGATTTTAATCCATGACGCATTTTGCGGCGGACCAGGGGAACTGGCGTGCGGACCTGCTTCTGCTGCTGGTGGCTGTGATCTGGGGTTTCGGCTTTGTCGCCCAGCGGGCGGCCATGGAATATGTGGAGCCGTTTACCTATAACGGCATCCGTTTTCTCCTGGGAGGGGTCTGCCTTATTCCCTTTTCCCGGCGAAAAAATCAGTGCGGGGAGCCGGAGGAAGAGACCGGTATCACGCCGTTGGCCGCCGGCCTGTCGGCCGGCCTGGTGCTCTTTGGGGGTGCCGCTTTGCAACAGTGCGGTATCCGTTTTACCACGGCGGGCAAGGCCGGTTTCATCACCGGCATGTACGTGGTGCTGGTGCCGATACTGGCTCTGGCCATTGGCCGTCGCACCGGTCCCGGCACCTGGCTCGGCGCCTTTGTCTCCCTCTGCGGTCTCTATTTGCTCACCGGGCGCAGGGGGCTCCTGCTTGGCCGGGGCGATTTTCTGGTGTTGCTCAGCGCCCTGTTCTGGGCCCTGCATGTGTTGCTGCTAAGTATCCTGACTCCCCGGATTCCACCTTTGCGACTGGCCCGGGATCAGTTTTTCTGCTGCGGCTTCCTCAGTCTTGCCGTTGCCCTGCCCATCGAAACGACGCAGCCGGGCGCCCTGGTTGCTGCCGCGGTCCCCATTCTGTTCGGCGGCATTGTTTCCGTGGGTATCGGCTATACCCTCCAGGTGGTGGCGCAGCAACGGGCAAACCCTGCCCATGCCGCCATTATCCTCAGCCTGGAAACGGTTTTTGCCGTGGTCGGCGGTCGTCTTTTTCTCGGGGAAAAACCGGGTCCCGGCGCCCTTGTGGGCTGTGGCCTGATGCTGACCGGCATGATCATCTCGCAAATCCAGGATCACCTGTTCCGTTCCCGGCCGGGGCGATGATTTCCATTGCTTTTCATGGATACGGCATTAATGTATACCCTCACAATTTGACCCGTTTGAAAGAGATTTCTTTTTTTCATTTTTATTTATGCGTCGGAACGCGGCAACCGGCAGTATCGGCTCCCCTTAGCGGTTCTCCGATTATACCGGAATCCACGGCCTGACCAATACGTGGCTGTCCCGGCGCGGGATTTTCGTCCGGTCTCACGGAGTGCAACTGCAACAAAAAAATGCGCAGACCGGATGAAAAGACCGTGTATGGATGACGCCACCAGTGAAGGAGAAAGACCATGTCACACAGTTGCGGAAGCGGAGGAACCTGTGGTACGGCCGATGCGGCCATGGCCCAGCAGGATTTGGCAATCAACAAATCCCTCAGCAAGATCAAGAACAAGATTCTGGTAATGAGCGGCAAGGGCGGGGTCGGCAAGAGCACGGTTTCCGTCAACCTGGCCATCGGCCTTGCCGAAAAGGGGCATAAGGTGGGACTCATGGATGTGGATCTCCATGGCCCGGATGTGTGCCGTATGCTCAATCTGACCGGCACCCTGGAGCCGCCCAAAGACAAGGACGAGCTGGTCAAGCCCTTGATCTATAATGATAACCTGCGGGTGGTATCGCTGGAATATATGATGAAGGACCGCGATGACGCGGTGATCTGGCGCGGTCCCCTCAAGATTCAGGCGATCCGTCAGTTTGTCGCCGATATGGACTGGGGCGACCTCGACTATCTGGTGGTGGACGCCCCTCCGGGAACCGGTGACGAACCGCTTTCCGTTGCCCAGACCATTCCCGGCGTTTTTGCCCTGGTGGTCACCACCCCCCAGGCCATTGCCCTGGCCGATGTCCGAAAATCCATCAACTTCTGCAAGACATTGAAGATGGATGTTGTGGGTGTGGTGGAGAATATGAGCGGTTTTGTCTGTCCCCACTGCAACGAGACCGTGGATATTTTCAGCAGCGGCGGCGGCGAACGGACGGCCCGGGATTTCGACCTGCCCTTTATCGGTCGGGTGCCCATGGATCCCCAGGTCGTGGTGGCCGGTGATACCGGCAGGCCCTATCTCTCTTCGGATGCGGATACCCCCGCCACCCGGGCCTTTGCCAAGGTGGTGGACGCCATCGAGGAGCGGCTGCCGCCGATCAAGCGGGTGAGCCTGGATACCATCAGTCTCGACAGCGGCTGCGGCTGCGGTGGTTGACGGGGAGAGCTAGAGATGAAGATTCAACAGCTGACCGTGGGTATGCTGGAGGTATGCTGCTATATCGTTTCCTGCGAGGAGACCGGTATCGGGGTCATCATCGATCCGGGCGGCAACGAGGAGAGGATTCTCGCCGCCTGCCGGGCTGATGACCTGCAGGTCAAGTACATTATCGCCACCCATGCCCACCCCGATCATGTCTGCGGCAACGCGAAGATCAAGGAGGCCACCGGCGCCGAGATCATCATGCATGAGGCCGAGGCGGACTTTATCGCCGATCCGCAGATAGCCGAATACTTCTCCATGTTGGGGCTGGACCCGTCGCCTCCTGCCGATATCCGGGTGAAGGAAGGCGATGTTATCGCTTTCGGCAACGAGAAGCTGGAGGTGATCCACACCCCGGGGCACACTCCGGGCGGCATCTGTCTCCACAGCGCCCCCAATCTCTTCACCGGTGATACGCTTTTTGTCGGCGGGGTGGGGCGCACCGATTTTCCCGGCGGCAATACCGGCGAGCTGCGTGATTCCATCCGGCGGCTGCTGGACACTCTGCCGCCGGAAACCGTGATCTGGCCCGGCCATGGCTATGGCGGCGATACCTCCACCCTGGGAGTCGAAGCCCGGAGCAATCCCTTTCTCTGATGCGCCGACAAAGTAGCCATGCGTGAAATCATCCTCGGCACCGCCGGCCATGTGGACCACGGCAAGACCAGCCTCATCAAGGCCCTCACCGGTATCGACACCGACCGGCTCAAGGAGGAAAAGAGACGGGGAATCACCATAGAACTGGGTTTTGCCCATCTGGATCTGGAGTGCGGCCACCGGCTGGGAATTGTCGATGTTCCCGGTCATGAGAAGTTTGTCAAGAATATGGTGGCCGGGGCCGCGGGCATGGACCTGGTCGCCTTCATCGTCGCGGCCGACGAGGGGATCATGCCCCAGACCCGGGAGCATTTCGAGATCTGCAAGCTCCTCGGGGTGCGGGACGGTCTCATCATCCTCACCAAAATGGACATGGTGGAGGAGGAGTGGCTGGAGCTGGTGGAGGAAGACGTTCGCGATTACTTCCGCGGCAGCTTTCTGGAGGATGCGCCGCTCATCAGGGTTTCCTCGGTGACCGGTGAAGGAGTGGAGCAGGTGCGGCGGGCCCTGGACGCCAAGGTGGGAGCCATGCGGTTTCAGGAGGAATTCGGGCCTTTTCGCCTCTCCGTGGACCGGGTTTTTTCCATGAAGGGATTCGGAGCGGTGATCACCGGCACCTCGATTTCCGGCCGTATCCGGGTCGGAGAGGAGCTCATGCTCTATCCCGGCGGCAAGAGAGCCCGGGTTCGCGGCATTCAGGTTCACTCCAGCGGTGTCGATCTGGTCGAGGCCGGCCACCGCACCGCCATCAACCTCCAGGGGATCGAAAAGGACGAGATCAACCGCGGTGATGTCGCCGCCACCCCCGGTTGCCTCACCCCGTCCTATATCCTTGATGCTGATTTTCATTACCTGGATTCCAACCGCAAAAAGCTGAAGAACCGTACCCAGGTACGGGTTCACGTGGGGGCAAGGGAGATCATGGGGCGCATCGTCCTTCTGGAGGCGGACGAGATCCGTCCCGGCGAGGAAACGGCGGTCCAGCTGGTGCTCAAGGATCAGGCCGCTGTCTGGCCCGGAGACAGATATGTTGTCCGCAGCTATTCACCGGTGCTCACCATCGGAGGCGGCACCATCGTCAACTCCGCCTCGAAAAAACGCAAGCGGGTAAGTGATGCGGATCGCCGCAGAAACCGCGAGATCTTCGCCGTCTACCGCCGGGGACGACCCGAGGAGCGTCTGCTGCTCTTTGTGGAGGAAAGCGGCCCCCAAGGAATTACCCGCGATGTGCTGGCCACCCGCATAGGAGTTTTCGGCAAACGGCTGGAAAAAATCCTGCAACAACCGCTTTCCTCCGGCGGTATCAGGCTGGTGGAGTCCGACAGCGGCCGCTTTATCGCCGCCTCGGTGCATTCCGCCGTCACCGGATTGATCCTGGACTTTTTGGAGGAATATCACCGGCGGCATCCCCTCAAGGCCGGTCTGGCCACTGAAGAGCTGCGCTCGCAGCTGCCCCGCTATATCGATGCCCGGCTGCTCGCCTTCTGTCTCAACGACCTGGTGAAGAAAAACCGGATTGTCCGGGACAAGG
The DNA here is from genome assembly GCA_964446115.1 of uncultured Desulfobulbia bacterium. Lineage (GTDB taxonomy): Bacteria > Desulfobacterota > Desulfobulbia > Desulfobulbales > Desulfobulbaceae > CAYUNE01. The sequence continues at coordinate 83,253 of CAYUNE010000027.1, forward strand.
CCCTGATCCGGCTTGCCTCCCACGAGGTCGCGCTGCAGGCGGATGACGAGGAGGTTAAGGCCAGGATTATGGGCCTTTATGAACAGGCGGGGCTCAGGCCGCCCAACATCCGCGATGTGCTTGCCGGACTTGACGATTTTCCAGAGAAGCAGGTGCGCGAGGTGTTGACCCTGCTTCTCCGTGAAAAGCAGCTGGTCCGGGTTACCGAGTCGCTCTACTTCACGGCCGGGTCACTGGCGGAACTGCAGCAGCGGGTGACCGCATACATCAGAGAAGAGGGCGAGATCGACGCCCCCCGTTTCAAGGATCTCACCGGGCTGACCCGTAAATTCACCATTCCCCTGCTTGAATATTTCGACAAGATCAAATTGACCATCCGCATCGGCGACAAGCGGGTCCTGCGCAAGGGCTAGGCGGCCTATCGGCAGAGGGCCAGGGCGTCGGCGGCGATCCGCATGTGTTCCTTTTCCGCCTGGGCGATGGTAATCGCTGGTTTTTCCAGGTAAGTGGAGCTGTAGAGATGGGCCAGGCTCCGGTAGAGGTCGTAGGCTGCATATTCGATGGTCAGGGCCAGTTCCACCACCATGGTGCAGGGATCCTCGTCGGTCTCGTCGAGCATGAAGAGCATATCGGCCAGGGAACGGCCGCCTTCCAGAACATCGCCGGGCAGGGATGCATAGACCTCTTCAAAGGGGGGCGGTGACTCCTGGTTGCGGGTCAGCAGGGAGTGAATGAGCCGGGCATGGCCTTCCTCGGCCTTGGCCAGCTGGTGGATGGCCGAGGCAAAAGGGGCATCCGGGAAGCGTTTCAGAACCTCGTTGTAGAAGAGCTCCGCCCCCTTTTCCAGGTTCATGGCCGCTTTCAGGAGATGATCGGGCCCGGCTTCCAGGTCAAGGACCTCCAGTCTGGGGAAGTCTTTGAGGGTGCGGCCGTCCCAGGCCAGCATACCGCCTTCAAGGTTGTAGGTTGAGCGGCTGGATCGGCGGCCGGCGGTCCAGAACAGGGCAGCTGCCTGGGAACGCTTGCCGGAGCGGCAGTAGAAGATGATATCTTTGTCCGTGGGCAGTTCGGTGAGGCGGGCGCCCATCTCGCTCAGGGGCAGGAGTTCGGCCCCGGCGATATGTCCCTGGGCGTATTCTCCTGGCTGGCGGACATCCACCAGCAGGTATTCGTTTTCCCGATGATTTTCCTGGTAGGCGCGCAGTTCGGCGGCGCTGATGTTGATAAAGTCGGATGGATGCATGGTACGTACCTTGTCGAGGGTGAACGTTGTCATCTTATCTATCGGCGGTGTTGCAGGGGAAATTTACCGGAGAGCCCCATTCATTCCTGCTGTTTTCGTTCTTCCGTTTCAAAAAGTCGGCCCCGCCAGGCCCTTCTGCCCCGCGGGTGGGAGAATTCAGCCGTATCGCGCAGGATACCCAGCCGCAGCCCGCGGCTGAGATGCAGCTCGGTACCGGTACGGCCGCGGTCGATGGCGGCGATGATGTCGATGATGTGGACGTAGCGGGCCGGGCTTTTCATCCGCCAGAGAACCTTTTCCACCACCCGTCGTTGCAATGCCGCCGGCAGGCGGCGAAACCGCTGCCGCAGAATCCGGCAGACCGGGATGTTCCCCTCTCCCTCCTCTTCCCTCTCCGGTTGCCGGACCGTTTGGCGCAGGGCCTGCTCCGTCAGCTCCCGGAGCAGTTCTTCGTCGGCTGCCAGGTTGTCGGCGCTCTTGATGAGTGCCCTGCGGATGTTCGGACCAAAACGGCGTTCCAGGAAGGGCAACAGCAGATGGCGCACCCGGTTGCGGGTAAAGCAGAGGTTCCGGTTGCTGCTGTCTTCGCAAAAGGGGATGCCGTGGACCTGCAGGTAGTCGCGCAGTTCTTCCTTGCGGATGGGCAGAAGCGGCCTGATGATGTCGCCGTTGATGAGGCTCATCCCGGCAAGACCCTTGCCGCCGGCACCCCGCAGCAGCCGCAGCAGGACTTCTTCGGCCTGGTCGTCGGCGGTATGGGCCACGGCGATGCGGGGGGCGTCATATTTTTCCGCGCACCTGCGCAGGCAGCTGTAGCGCAGCTCCCGGGCCGCATGTTCCGGAGAGAGTTTTTTCTCCCGGGCATGGGCGGCGCTATCCACCCTGCAGATTTCATGGTTAAGTCCCAGACGGGCGGCATGGCCGGCAACCAGCCGCGCCTCGGCACCGGTTTCATCGGGTCGCAGGCCATGGTCCACGTAGACCGCCACCGGCGAGATCCGCAGGGAATCGGCCAGGGCGGCGAGGAGATACAGCAGGGCCACCGAATCCACTCCGCCCGAGACCCCGGTGATGACCCGGCTTTCCGGGAGCAGGAGTTGGTTGTCGGTGAGGATGCGTCCCACACGGTTGACAAGTGGCTGCTTTGTCATTGCATTCTTCGTAGCATCCCCTCGCTGCGCAGTTCATGCCTGGTCTGGGGAAGAGAAAAGGTGATATCTCCGGGGTTGATTTTTTGATTTCAGGAGAAAAAAAATATACAATGAATGAAGATTATCAAGGGCAAAAATCATTGCCGCAACCGCGAAACCGAAAAGGGTGCGGCTAACCGTTTTCGGAGAAATGACAGTTGACACAGTTATGATCAGAGAAGGCTACCAGCAACGCATCCGGGAACATCTTCACATGGCATTCAACCTCTCCGACGAGAAGATCGACACCATGATGCCGAGTTTTGTCGATACCATCGTCAGCCATCTGAAAACCACCGAGGAGATCTATGCAAGCGGCAACCTGGCCGGGTTGAGCAAGGCGGGGCATAAACTCAAGGGAGCGCTGCTCAACCTGGGATTATCCGACCTGGCGGAGATCGCCCTGGCCTTGGAGCAGAATGCCGGCCGTCAGGATGAAAGCGCTGATTACCGCGGCATGCTGTCGCAACTCAGAGGTGAGATCACCAAAATCCGCTGAAAAAAAAAGCCCGGAGCGCAAGGCTCCGGGCTTTTTGGTTGCTCCTGCGGCGCGTGCCGGACTTGCCGTTGCGATCAATCGGAATCCTTGAACTCCGCCACCAGGGCCTGGATCGAGGCCTTGGCATCTCCAAAGTACATACGGGTATTGGGATAGAAGAACAGAGCGTTCTGGATACCGGCAAAACCGGGATTCATGGAACGTTTCAGCACAATGACCGTCTTGGCCCGCTGGGTTTCGATGATGGGCATGCCGTAGATGGGGCTGGACTCATCATCCAGGGCCGCCGGGTTGACCACGTCGTTGGCGCCGATCACCACGCACACATCCACGGAATCCATCCGCGGGTTGATATCATCCATTTCCACCAACTGGTCATAGGGCACATTGGCCTCGGCCAGCAACACATTCATGTGACCCGGCATGCGGCCGGCCACCGGATGGATGGCATAGGAAACCTCGGTGCCGTTTTTCTCCAGCAGGTCGCCAAGTTCACGAACCACATGCTGGGCCTGGGCCACGGCCAGACCATAGCCGGGAACAAAGACCACCGAGTCGGCGGCTTCCAGAATGTAGTAAACATCCTCGGCACTGGCGGGTTTGACCTCTCCCTGGGGTCCGCTGCCCGCTGCCTGGGTGGTGCTGCCGAAACCGGAAAACAGGACGTTGGCCAGGGAACGGTTCATGGCCTTACACATGATATTGGTGAGGATAATGCCGCTGGCCCCCACCAGGGCTCCGGCCACGATGAGAATGTTGTTGCCCACCACAAAGCCGGCGGCACAGGCGGCCAGTCCCGAGTAGCTGTTGAGCAGCGAGATGACCACCGGCATGTCGGCGCCGCCGATGGGAATCACCGAGGTGACGCCGAAAACCAGGGCAACGAAGATGATCTGCAAAAAGGCGCCGTAATGGCCGGCCGGATTTTTTGAAAATACCAGGGCCGAGATAATCGCGGCCAGCAGCACCAGGGCGTTGGCAATGTGCTGTCCCTTGAAAACCACGGCCTTGCTGGTGATTTTTCCGCTCAGCTTGCCGTAGGCCACCATACTGCCCGAGAAGGTGACGCCGCCGATAAAGGCGGAGAGGAAGACGACGAAGCCGATAAAGGAAGAAATCTCCGGATGCTGATGGTATTCGGCCCAGGCCAGCAGCATACTGGCGATACCGCCGAAACCGTTGAAAAGGGCTACCATTTCGGGCATGGCGGTCATTTCCACCCGGTTGGCGGCCACGTAGCCGATAGCGCTGCCGATGATCATACCGAGGATGATCCATTTGTAGTCGATGCCCTGGGCAAAGAGGGTCACCACAATGGCCAGCAGCATGCCGCAGGCGGAAACCAGATTGCCGCGCCTGGCCGTGGCCGGCGAGGAGAGCATTTTCAGGCCGAAGATGAAAAGTGCCGCCGAGAGGACGTAGGTGAAGTTGATAAAGAGGGCCGTTGAGTTCATTTCGAACCTCCTTCATCCTTTTTCTTGAACATCTCCAGCATGCGGTTGGTGACCGCATAGCCGCCCACCACGTTGATGGTCGCAAAGATCACGGCGAGAAAACCGAGAAAGGTTGCAAATTTGAGGTTGTCGGCCTTCAGCGAGGCCAGCACCCCGATGAGGGTGATACCGGAAATCGCGTTGGAGCCGGACATGAGCGGCGTATGCAGGGTGGAGGGTACCTTGGATATGAGCTCGAAACCCAAAAAAATCGCCAAAACAAAGACAAAGGTCAGGTAAATCGCTTCCATTGTTTTTCCTTACTTGTTGATGATGCTTTTGTACATCTCGCTGAAGAGGGCGCCGTCGTGGGTAATGAGCGCGCCTTTGATCAGTTCGTCTTCCAGGTCGAGCCGAAAGCCCTTGCTCTCCTCTTCCTTGTCCCAGAAGTGATCGATGAAGTTGCCGAGATTGGCCGAGTACATCTGGCTGGCGGTGAGCGCCACCCGTCCGGGCAGGTTGCCGAGACCGATGATCTTGACGCCTTCGACCTCGACGATCTTATCCACCTCCGAACCCTCCACGTTGCCCCCGGTCTCCACCGCCATATCGACGATGACGCTGCCCGGCTGCATGCCGGCAATCATTGCCCGGTCAACGATCCGCGGGGCGGGACGTCCGAAAAGCTGAGCCGTGGTGATCACCACATCGGCCAGGGCGCAGGCCTTGGCCATGCCCTCCTTCTGTTTTTGAAGCTGTTCCGGAGTGAGCTGTTTGGCATAGCCATCCTTGGTCTGACCGGTTTCACCCAGGTCGATCTTGACGAACTTGGCTCCCAGGGATTTGACCTGTTCTTCCACCACCGGCCGGGTGTCGAAGGCCTCGACTCGGGCCCCCAGGCGACGGGCCGTGGCAATGGCCTGCAGACCGGCGACGCCGACCCCGATGATGAAGACGCGCGCCGGTTTGATGGTGCCCGCCGGGGTGGTCATCATCGGAATGATCTTGTCGAGCTGTTCGGCGGCGATGATGACCGCCACATATCCCCCCAGATTGGCCTGGGAGCTGAGGACATCCATCTTCTGGGCGATGGTCGTCCGGGGCAGCATTTCCAGGCTCACGGCACTGATGCCGCATTCCTGCAGTTTGTCCACCAGTTCCCTTTCGTTAAAGGGATCCAGATAGCTCACGTGGATGCAACCGCGTTTCATCAACTCGATTTCCTCGATGGGCGGTTTGCGCAACCGCAGGACGATATCACCATTTTTGAGCATCTCTTCCCGCGAGTCCGCTATGGTGGCCCCGGCCTCCCGGTAGGCCTCGTCCGCGAAGCGACAGGTCTGTCCCAGGCCGCTTTCCACCAGGACCTCGGCACCCAGCTTCACCAGTTTGCCCACGGTGGGCGGTATGAGCGGGACCCGTTTTTCTCCCTTGTGGGTTTCTTTCATCACCGCAATTTTCATACAGAAATTCCCCTTCGTAGTAGATAAAGAGTTCGGAATTGATCAAAAAAAATGAAGAGATTGAGGAACCGGTTCTCGGCAGGAAAATGGAAACGGCATCACCGCAATCCACTCCAAGGGACAACTCCTTGATTTCACCCTGTGATTGCCCGTAGCCAAATCGATTGCCATCCTTTTACATTTTCTTGCGGCCCCTGTCAAGGAGTAGCCGGGAGATTGCGCAGTCCCTCCAGGAGCCGGACGTGGATATTGTCGAATCCGCCGTTGGAAAGCACGGCAATGATATCGCGGCGCCGGGCGTGGGCAAGGAGATAGTCGAGGATCCGGCCGGTGTCGTCGAAGTAATGGGCGTTGATTCCGCGGGCGCTGAGGTCGGTTACCAGTTTTTCGCTGGAAAACTGCTCCCGGCGGGACAACCCGGGCAGCGGCACATGCTCCCGCACCAGCACCAGATCGGCGGCGTCAAAGGCCCGGGCATATTTCTCCTGAAAGATATTGCGACGGCTGGAATTGGTGCGAGGTTCAAAGACGGCGATGAGACGTCCCCCGGTGTGCGGGCCGCAGTAACCGGCCTTGAGGGCCGCCAGGGTTTCACGCACCGCCGTGGGGTGATGGGCGAAGTCGTCGATGACGGTGATACCCTTTTCCACCCCGCGTATCTGCTGCCGGCGCTTGATACCGCCGAAGGCCTTAAATCCCCGGGAAATTGCCTCCTCGGCAAGACCCAGCCGGTGGAGCAGGGCGATGACCGCCATGCTGTTGAGGATGTTGTGGCGGCCGGGCAGGGGAACGGTAAAGGGGCCCCACCGTTTATTATCATGAATCAGGGTAAATTCGGACCATGAGCCCCGGATCCGATAGTCGTCCAGAGTCCAGGAGCAGCCGTTGCCGCCGCCGTAGGTGATTACCTCGCATCCGGCCTCACCGGCAAGCCGCATGACCTCGGCGTCGTCACCGCAGGCAACCAGGACCCCGGTTGCGGGAAGCAGGGCGATAAATCGTTTGAAGGCCCGTCTGATGGCATTTAAATCCCGAAAGATATCGGCATGATCGAACTCCACCGAGGTGAGTATGGCGCAGGCGGGCCGGTAATGGAAGAACTTGGACTCCTTGTCGAAAAAGGCGGTGTCATATTCATCGCCCTCCACCACGAAATATTCGCCGCTGCCCAGGCCGTAGCTGCGGTTGAACTCCCTGACGATACCGCCGATGAGGAACCCGGGATCGTGCCGGGCGTGGAAGAGGGCGGATGCCAGCAGGGATGAGGTGGTGGTCTTGCCATGGGTGCCGCAGACCACCAGCGGCGTGCGGCGCTCAAGGAAAAAAAAGCCCAGCGCCTGGGGCATGGAGACATAGGGAATGCCCAGTTCTCCCAGGGCCACGGCTTCGGGATTGGTTGCCCTGATGACGTTGCCCACCACCACCAGATCCGGTCGCGGCTGCAGGTTTTTGCCGTCGTAACCCCTCTGTACCGGGATGCCGACGGCGGCAAGAAATTCGCTCATCGGCGGATAGACGTTCTCATCCGATCCGCTGATCCGAAAGCCGCGTTCCTTGAGCATGCCGGCAAGCGAGGCCATGCCCGTACCGCAGACGCCCATGATGTGGATATGGTGAACCTGGTCGGGAATGCGGTTGCAGGCCGGATCCAGCACGCCGACGCCGCTCATTTACGCACCGTTTTTTCGACGGTGTGAAAGATGCGGGCAAAGGTTTCGTCGAAGTTGGCGGGGGCCAGCCGCCCCACCTCGATGAACTTGACGACGATCTCCTTGGTGACCTTGAAAATCGCCTCATCGGTTACCGGTCGGTTATGCGGCTGCGGGCCGCCCTTGTCCTGGCTCATTTCCGTACCTCGTTATTTTGTCGGGCCATCCGGTCCGGTCTGAAAAAAAACCTCTGTTGCAGGAAGAAGGCCAATTCTTGTGATCGCAACAGAGGTTCCCATCGTCCACGGGAAAAACCTTGAAGCACTCCCCGGGACAATTTTTTGTGATTCAGCATAGGGATAGCACCCCTGTAAACCTTCCCCGGGCCGCCTTGCCGCGGTCTTTTCGTCTCTGTCCGGCGGCGCGGAAGGGCGTCCGGTCCGGAACGGCTTCCCGGCCCGGGCCCGGTCCGGGGTGTCCGTCAACATTACCACAACCGCACCCGGGTGACAAGAAATCGCTCCTTGCCACACCTCCATGGAGCCCGGTACGCCTTTTTACAAAAAACAACAGAGTGTTTTGACGCTGCCGGCAATGGATGATATATTGGAGCGATTCAGATCGTCAATCACTTCGCAACCGGGTCGGACGGCCTGGTTTGAATCATGGGACGGGCTAACTTGATGGGAAGAGGAAATCGGTTTTTTGCAGCAACCCTGCCCCGGGCCGGCGGATGAAACGGCAACGGCAAACGGATACCGGCCGGGGGGTGACGCATTTTTTCCGGGCCTTTGGATGGTCCATGGCGGGCCTGGGCCAGGCGTTCCGGCAGGAGGCCGCCTTTCGCCAGGAGGTGGTTTGCTGTTGTCTGCTGCTGCCCCTTGCCTTTCTGCTTGGAAACAACGGTCTGGAGAGGGGACTGTTGACGGGTAGCCTGCTGCTGGTGCTCGTTGTCGAGCTGCTCAATACCGCGATCGAGGCGGTGGTGGACCTTGTTTGCGACGAGTGGCGGCCGTTGGCCGGCAAGGCCAAGGATTGCGGCTCGGCCGCTGTGTTTCTCTCCCTTGTCAATGTAGTGCTGGTCTGGGGAGCTGTCCTGCTGTGAAGGGATCCGCTGCATGGAAGGGATCCGTCGCATGGCTTGTCGCCGCCACGGTGAAAGGCGTAAACCGCTGCCGGGACTGGACCAGGGAGATGCATCAGCGGCTGCGCACCTTTCTCCATACCGGCGGAGTGCGCCGCCGCAGGCAGGACAATGAGATCGACGCCACTCTCAAGCCCTTCCGGCTGGTGCACTACTTCTCGTTCACCAGTTTCGCGGTGATCCTGGTCTTCGCCGTTCTCCTCTCCTGGATTATCTCCAACAATGCCCGCAAGGTCCTCTTCGAGCGCAGCGACGCCTATGTTCTGTACTTTGCCGAGAATCTCAACGATCAGGTCTGGCGGCGGTTCGTGGTGCCCACCATTGTCAAGTTCGGCAAGATCACCATGCGCAATCCCCTGCAGTTTGAACGGCTGGACAATATTGTCAAGGAGATCACCAGAGGGATGCGCATCGACTCGGTAACCATCTACGATTCCAGGAAGAATATCATTTCCTATTCCACCGTGCCCGAGCTGGTGGGGAAAAGGGATGTGGGGGGGTTGGAGTACAAAAAGGCCCTGGAGGGCAAGCACAGTTCCATCCTGGAAACCAGCGGTTCTCTCTTCAGCCTGTTGCCGGGCGCCTCACCTGTGACCTGCAAGCTCAAGATGTCCATTCCCTTTCGCGAGCGGAGCCTGGGCAAACGCCAGGGCACCATCATGGGGGTTATCGAGATTGTCCAGGATCTTTCCGAGGACCTGCGGGCCATCATCCAGCTCCAGGCCAGAATCATCTTCCTCTCCCTGCTGATCATGGGTATCCTCTTCGGCATCCTCAGCTATATCGTTGTGCGGGCCAACAAGATTCTTGAAGAGCGGGCCCGGGAACAGCGAAACCTGGAGAAGAAACTCCACGAGAGCGAACGGCTCGCCCACCTGGGCAAGATGGTGGCCGGGGTCTCCCACGAGATCAAGAATCCCCTGGGCATTGTCCGCAGCACCGCCGAGATCCTGGGCAGGCGCATCAGCAAGGTGGCGCCCGGCAACGAACATCTTGCCGGGATCATCGTCGATGAAACCTCCCGTCTGGACGGCATTGTCCGCCAGTTTCTCGACTTTGCCAGACCGGAAAATCCCCGGCCGGAGGATATTGCCCTGGCCGAGATCATTTCCAGGATCATCGAATTCATCAAACCGGAGCTGGAAGACAGCAACATCACTCTCCATGAAAAAATTCCCGCCTCGCTGCCGCCGGTCTGCGCCGATCCGGATCAGCTCTACCGGGCCCTGCTCAACGTGGTGGTCAACGCCATCCAGGCAATGGAAGAAGGCGGCGAGCTCACCATCGGCGCCGGCACAACCACCGCCGGGAAGGTGCGCATCCGCATCACCGATACCGGCCACGGTATCCCGGCCGGCAAGATCGGACAGGTCTTCAAACCCTTTTACACCGATAAACATCAGGGAACCGGCCTTGGCCTGGCCATTGTCAAGAATATTATCGATGCCCATGGGGGTAGCATCGAGGTGCGCAGCACCGAAGGCAAGGGGACGACCTTTATCATTTCATTGCCCGCCAGCGGCAGGCAAACGGTTAGCCTGGGGAGGCGTCATGCCTGAAACGCAAGGGTTCGGCAGGGACATAGACCTTGGCGGAGAGGTCCATCATCTGACCTGGTTCATCACCCCGCACGGCTTTGGTCACGCCGCCCGGGCCGTGGCGATCATGGCCGCCTTGCAGGAACGTCTCCCCTGTTTTTTTCATATCCGCACATCACTGCCCGCCTGGTTTTTTGCCGAATCGCTGGGCAGGGGATTTAGCCTCAACGCACTTGAAACGGATATCGGCCTTGTGCAGAGATCTCCCCTTGAGGAGGATATGGACGCGACCTGTGAGCGGCTGGACGCTTTTTTTCCCTTTGATCGGCGGCTGGTGGGGAAACTGGCCGGGCAACTGGTGGAGACGGGCTGTGAGCTGGTGGTCTGTGATATCGCACCCCTGGGTATTGCGGTTGCCGAAGAGGCGGGGATTGATTCGGTGCTGGTGGAAAATTTCACCTGGGACTGGATCTATGCAGGCTATGCCGAAAAATATCCCCGCCTGCTGCCGCATATCGATTATCTTGCGGAAATCTTTTCAAGGGCCGGGCATCACATCCAGACCGAGCCGGTCTGCAGGCCGCGTTCCGGCGCCCTCACCAGCCCGCCGGTGAGCAGGAAGCCCAGGACCCCGGCCCGGGTTGTCCGCCAAAGGCTCGGCAGTGGCGATCTGCCGATGATCCTCGTCACCATGGGCGGCATTGCCTGCCGCTGTTCTTTTCTGGAGCGGCTCAGGAGGAGACGCCGATATCTCTTCCTGCTGCCCGGCGGGGCGGAGGAGATGACCTGCGAGGACAACCTTCGCCTGTTTCCCATGCGGTCGGGGTTTTATCATCCCGATCTCATCGCGGCAAGCGGGGCGGTCGTCGGCAAGGTGGGATATTCCACCCTGGCGGAGGTGTGGCAGGCCGGAGTTCCCTACGGCTATATCCCCAGGAGCAATTTTCGCGAGTCGATCCGGCTCAGTCGTTTTGCCCGCGAGGAGATGGCGGCTATGGCCGTCGGCGAGGCGGAATTCGAAAGCGGCGACTGGACCCGGAAGATTCCCGCACTTTTGAGTTTGGCCGCCGACAACGATGTTCGGGAAAACGGCGCCGACCAGGTGGCTTCCCACCTTGTTGATCTGTTGACAAAAAAAACGGACGGAAATGAACCGGCTCAAGGTGCGTGATCTGGTCTTTCTCGGCAAGGGCCCCTTTTCCTTCACGGTCGCCCCCGGCAGCTGTATCGGTATCTCCGGACCCTCGGGATCCGGCAAGAGCCTGTTGCTGCGGGCCATTGCCGACCTTGATCCCCATGAAGGCGAGGTGAGCCTTGGCGAGATCATCTGTCACCGCACCCGGGCGCCCAGGTGGCGACGGCTCATCGGCATGCTGCCGGCGGAAAGCGGCTGGTGGGCCGATACGGTGGGGGAGCATTTTGCCGATGCGCACAAAAACCGGGTGGTGGAACTGGCCGAGGGACTTGGCTTTCCGGCGGATGTCCTCTCCTGGAGCATCCAGCGCCTTTCAAGCGGTGAGCGTCAGCGGCTGGCCATCATCCGGTTGCTGGTCAACGAACCCCGGGCCCTGCTGCTAGACGAACCCACCGCCAGCCTGGATGGGGGCAATACGGAGCTGGTCGAAGAGCTGTTCGGCAGCTATCGTCGGGAACATGGGGTGCCGGTTATCTGGGTGAGTCACGATCCGCAGCAGCTGCGCCGGGTGGCGGACAGGATTTTAGCCATGCGGAAACAGGGAGATGATGACGGCGCCGTTCTCGGATAACCTACTAGAAAAACAATATGTTTTCAGAGTCAGTTGTCTGCCCCGTGGGGATTGCAAAAAAAATTGCACCTGCGGGGTAACGATATCGCGGCGGGATGAGGGATGAGAAAAGGCATGGGACATCACTGAAAAGGATATGGGAAAGAATATGGGTGTCATTCCGCTCACCGCCGTTGATCTCGGTATTGCCGCCGGGCTTGTTCTGCTGCTTGCCCTGATCAGCCTGCGGCTCCGCCTGGGTCTGGAGAGGCGATTATTCATCTCGGCCCTGCGCACCACCGTGCAGCTGTTGCTCATCGGCCTGGTGCTGAAATCGCTTTTCGGCTATTCCAACTTCGGTTTTATCTTCGTTATCTCCATGGTCATGCTGACAATGGCGGGACGGGAAGTGGCGGCCCGGCAGCGACGGCGGATCAGGGGATGGCGCGGCTACGCCATCGGCACCGGAGCCATGTTCATCTCCTCCTTCAGTGTCACCTTTCTCGCCCTCACCGTGATCATCGGCAACCGCCCCTGGTACGCGCCGCAGTATGCCGTTCCCCTGTTGGGCATGTTGCTGGGCAACACCATGAACGGCATCGCCCTGGCCATGAACCGGATGATCGAAACGGTCCGGCAGAGCAAACGGGTCATTGAGCAGCGGCTGCTGCTGGGACACACCTTTGCCGAAGCCGTCGGCGATATCCGGCGCGAAAGCATGCGGTCGGGCATGATCCCGATAATCAATGCCATGGCGGCGGCCGGGATCGTCAGCCTGCCGGGGATGATGACCGGGCAGATCCTCGGCGGCTCACCGCCCATGGAGGCCGTCAAGTATCAGATTCTCATCATGTTTCTCATCTGTGCCGGAACCGGATTCGGGGTGGTGGCGGCCCTGCTGCTGCTCACCGGCAGGCTCACCGATCACCGGCAGCGGCTGCGGCTGGATGAAGTGGACAGCGGCGGCCAAGGATAGGGGAGAAAGGCGGTGCAGTCGGTGGGAAATATCGTGATTATCGGACTGGGCGGTTTTGTCGGCGCCATCCTGCGTTTTCTGGTCAGCGGTTTTGTGCAGACCGCCACTTCCAGTGTCCACTTTCCCTATGGCACCTTGTCGGTGAACATGATCGGTTGTTTCTGCATTGGATTTTTTGCCTATCTGGCGGAGAGCCGCGGCATACTGGGAACCGATGCCAGGATGTTTCTGCTGGTGGGGTTGCTGGGCTCGTTTACCACCTTTTCCACCTTCAGTTTTGAAACCATGAATCTTTTGCGTGATGCCAGATATCTTGCCGCCGGGATCAACGTCTCCTCCCAGGTGATCATCGGCCTGGCATGCGTCTGGCTGGGGCGGGTATGCGCCCTGGCGCTGTGGAGATAGAGAGCGTTGGCCATGGACATGGAAAAAATCTTCGGCCCGGAGGGGATTCTTGCCCGTCATCTGGAAAACTACGAGGTGCGGCCGGGGCAACTTCAGATGGCCCGGGCCGTGGATGAACTTTTGGCAGACGACGATGGAGATTTTTCCCGGGATGATAACCGCATGGCCCGTTCGCTGCTGGTTGAAGCCGGGACCGGCCTGGGCAAAACTCTGGCCTATCTGATTCCAGCGGTCCTGAGCGGCTGCAAGGTGGTGGTGTCCACCGCCACGCGGAACCTCCAGGACCAGATTCTCGAACGCGAGATCCCCTTTATTCAACGGGTGGTGAAAGCGGATCTGACGGCGCTCTGCGTCAAGGGAAGACAGAACTATCTCTGTCTCTATCGCTACCGGCAACTGCGGGCCGCGGGCCAGGGAAAGCTCTTTGGCGGCGAGCAGGACGGAGAGATCGAAACCTGGATCCGCAGCAGCCGTTATGGCGATCGGACCGAGCTGGGATGGCTCAGCGCCGATTCGGGACTCTGGGCGAAAATCTGCTGTCTTTCCCACCTCTGTCCGGGTAGTGACTGTCCGGACACCAGAGACTGTTTTCTCAACCGCCTGCGGCGGGATGCGGCCGCCGCCGACCTGCTGGTGGTCAACCATCATCTCCTCTTTTCCGATCTGGCGGTGCGCCGCGGCGGCTATGGCGAGGTATTGCCCCGTTATGACGCTGTTTTTTTTGACGAGGCCCATCATGTGGAAAAGGTTGCCACCACCTTTTTCGGCCTTTCCTTCAGCCAATACCAGGTACTGGATCTCATCGGAGATATCGAACGAACGGCCCGCAACGAACCGGGCGGGGAACAGGGCGGTCGTCTCGCCGTTGCCGCCCGTGCCCTGGAAAAAAACGTCGAGGAGTTCATCTCCTTATTTCCCACTGTCAGAGGGCGATTCCCCCTTGCCGGAGTCATTGAAAATCAGGAGGGATTGCAGGCTGCTCTTGCGGGATTGCTGGCTGGATTTTCCCGGTTGGCCGCCCGGCTGGAGGATTTCGACGGCGAACCGTGGGAACAGATGGCGTCTCGCTGCCTGGATCTCCGTGACCGGCTGGAGGAGATCACCGCCGAGTCTTTCGGGGATACCGATCCCGGAGAGGCGCGTTTTGTCCACTGGTTCGAACGCCGCGAACGCACCCTGACCCTGTCTGCCTCTCCCATCGACGTGGCCGGAGATCTGCAGGCAACCCTCTACACCATGGTCAGGCGCTGTCTCTTTACCTCGGCCACCCTGGCGGGCGGCGGCGATTTCGACTATTTCCGGGAGCGGCTGGGGTTGCCGCCGGAAACCGGTTCCCTGGTGTTTCCCTCGCCCTTTGACTATGCCGGCCGCACCCTGCTCTATGTTCCGGAAAATGAATTTCCGGTTCCCGGGGCACCCGGTTATCAACAGGCCCTGCACCGGCGACTGGTGGAGCTGGTCCAGGCGGCCGGCGGCCGCTCGCTCCTGCTTTTTACCAGTTACGGCGCCATGAACAGTGCCTATGCCGCCCTGGAAAACCGACTCGCTTATCCCCTGTTCAAACAGGGCGATGCGCCCCGTCGCCTGCTGCTGGAATCGTTCTCCCGTCAGACAACCTCGGTGTTGCTGGCGGTGGCCAGTTTCTGGGAAGGAGTGGATATCCCCGGTGAATCCCTCAGCTGCGTCATCATTGACAAGCTTCCCTTTGAGGTACCCAGCGATCCGGTGATCAGTGCCCGCATGGAAAGGGTCCGGGCCTTGGGCGGGAATCCCTTTTTCGATTTCCAGATACCCCGGGCGATCCTGACCCTGCGCCAGGGCGTGGGCAGGCTCATGCGCAAGGCCGAGGATTGCGGCGTTATCGCCCTGCTGGACAGCCGCCTCTATACCCGGGCATATGGCCGTCGTTTTCTCCGCAGCCTGCCGCAGAGCCCGGTAAGCCGTAGTCTGGACGAGGTCCGGGACTTTTTCAGGCGTCTGCCTCCCGGGGACGGGTCCGGTGCCGACCGGTGAAGATGCGGTGTCTGTGGGCAATTACAGCCGTTTGCTTGGGCCTCTTAAGCGACCACGGCAGGAATGCCCTTCCCTATAAGCGGAATGTTGGGTACTATGCGGCACGGGAAAAGTAACCGCAATGGATACAGAGGGTGTCTGTTTGGATTCTCAACGACTGTTTGAACATATTGGACAAAGGGGAGAGATCATCGAACGGGGGATGCGCTCCGATATGGCCGCGGCCGTCGAAGGTGACGATCCCCTCCTGGCCGAGGTACTGGAGTATGCCGTCTTCGGTGGCGGCAAGCGCATCCGGCCGCTGCTGGTGATGCTGGCCGCCGAACTCTGCGGCAGCAGAGATGACCGGGTCGTGCGGTTGGCCATTGCTTTTGAATATCTCCACGTGGCCACTCTGGTCCACGACGATGTCATCGATCATGCCCGGGAGCGGCGGGGCCGTCTTTCCGTCACCCAAAAATTCGGGCCGACCGCAGCCATTCTGGCCGGTGACTGGCTGCATGCGCGCTCCATGAAACTGGTGGGCCGGTACGGGGGCGGCGCCGCTCTTGATGTTTTCAGCGGAACCACCGCCGCCATGGTCGATGGTGAGTTCCGGCAACTCCGCCACCTTGGTGATCCGCGGGTTACGGAGGAGATATACTTTCAGGTTATCGATAAAAAGACGGCCGCACTCATCGGTGCCGCCTGTGAAACAGGGGCGCTTTTTGCCGGTGTCACCGGCAGGCGGCGACAGGCATTGCAGCGTTACGGCACTTACCTGGGACGAGCCTTCCAGATCATCGACGATCTCCTCGACTATGAGGGCGAGCGGGAAAAAACCGGGAAAAAGATCGGCAACGACTATGTGGAGGGAAAGATCACCCTGCCGCTGCTGCTGACCCTGCGGGCGGCCTCGGCTGCTGACCGACAGGCACTGGAGGCGTTGATCACCGGGGAACGTCGCCTGGAGCAGCTGGAGCGGGTCAGGGAGCTTGTCTTCAGGTATGACGGATTTGGCGTGGCGCGGCAGCGGGCCGAGGAGTTGATTCACCGGGCCGTCGAGGGGTTGCGGCTCTTTTCGGCTGCGGAAAACAGCGTCAACCGGGCCATACTCGTCAGCCTGGCCCACTACGTCCTTGAGCGGGATCACTGAAAGGGCGCTTCACGGCGCCATCGCCTGATCCTGCCAATACACCGCCCGGGTGCCGGGAAGAGGATCGGCAGAGGTTTCATGGAATGAAAAAACGGCGGAAGAAGAGAGAGAAGTTGGTGCAGGTGAGCCGGTTGCTTGCCCTGCTGCTGGTGATTATTGCGTTTGGTTGCTCCTTTTTCCGGCGGACGGATGATGGGGATGAGACGCCGGCGCGATCCACCATTGCCGTCCCCGCCCCCGGAGCGGAGATCGTCTTCGAGGAACCTTACCCGCCGGAGGCGCCGCAGCCGCCTGCGGCCGGATATGATGCCGGAACCGCCGGACCGCCGCGGGTGGCCGTTATTATCGATGATATGGGCTATCACCCGGAAGTGGGCAGGAAACTGCTGGCCCTTGACCTTGAACTCACCTTCTCCTTTCTGCCTTACGCTCCCCACACCCCGGAACTGCAGCGGCAGGCCTACGAGCTGGGCCGGGACATCCTCCTCCATCAGCCGCTTGAATCGGCGGATCCATCCCGGGATATCGGGCCCGGCGGGCTCTATCTCGCCACCCCGCTGGAATTTGTGGCCCCGGTGGTGGAGCAGAACCTGGACCGGGTGCCCTTTGCCATCGGCATCAATAACCATATGGGTTCGGGATATACCACCGATGCGGAACACATGCGCGCCCTCCTGGCGGTGGTCAAGAGCCGGGAGCTCTTTTTCGTCGACTCTTTCACCACGGCGGAGAGCGTGGGATTTCTGGAGGCGGCCGACATGGGAATTCCCACGGCCCGTCGCCATGTCTTTCTAGACAATATCCACAATTCAGGCAGGATATGTCACAAGCTCGAACAGCTGGTAAGCCGGGCCCTGGAACAGGGGTGGGCCATTGCCATCGGCCATCCCAACCGGGAGACCCTGGACGCCCTCACCGATTGCCGCCATATTCTGGTGGAGAACACCCGGCTTGTGGGTGTTCATGAGCTGGTGGGTCCGCTGCGAAAGAGCGATGTGGTCTCGCCGCTCAGACAATCCCCAGGGAGGTGAAATGAGAGTCGGAATCATCGGCACCGGCAAGCACGGCAGCCGTTACGCCAATCATATTGTTCATGATATCGATGGGTTGAGCCTTGTCGCCATCAGTCGTCGCTCGGACGAGGGCAGGAGACAGGCCGAGGAGTGGAATGCGGTCTGGCACCGGCAATGGCGGGACCTGGTGGCCGATGCCCGGGTTGAGGCGGTGATTGCCGTCACCGTGCCTTCCCTGAACCTGGAGATAGCCGGGAGTTGTATTGCCGCCGGTAAACCGCTGTTGGTGGAAAAACCCCTGGCGGTCGACGGTTCCGGCGCCGCCGAGATCGTCACGCTTTTCAGCAAGGCCGGCCTGGGCCTCACCGTTGGCCAGACCCTGCGATACAATGGCGTCATCCAGGGCCTCTGCCGGGAGATCCACCGCATCGGCCCCCTGTGCACCTTCTCGGCCAACCAGCGGCTGGAGCCTTCCACCCTGGAATGGCATGAAAAGCCGGAACTGGCCGGTGCCGGTGTCAGTTTTCACACGGCCGTGCATGTCTTCGATGCCCTGCGCCACATCACCGGGCGCGAGATCAAACGGCTTACGGCGGTGACGTCCCGGCGCCATAACCGGCGGTTGGAGGATATTGTTCTGGTTCTGGTGGAGATGGAGGGCGGTGTCCTGGGAAGCGTTGACTGTTCCAAAACCGGTCATGCCCGTTCCGGCCGCTTCGAGTTCGTTGGAGAGCAGGGTCAGCTCCACGGCGATCAGATCCATGATTTCCTCGAGCTTGTGCGCGGTACGGAGAGAACTGTCCTTGCCCATGACCCGCCGGGAAACACCATTATGCCGCTGCTGGCCGACTGGCGGGATTTCCTGGCGGGAAAGGCGGAAAATCCCGTTCCGGGTCCGGAGGGTCTGGCAGCGGTTAGAATCTGCGAAGCCTGTATCCGTTCCGCCCGCAGCGGCAGCTGGGTCGATATTGTGGGCTGATATCCCTTTTTTGCCACCAGCCGCAGGGGTGGCATCCGGTGATTACTACCTCCTGCCCGCGAGCGCTTGCCCTTTTCCCCGGAGTTTCGCTATCGGGGAGGGGACAGGTCTTCGTTTTCCGGGCAGCGTTTCCAGGTTTGGGTGCGGTAGAAGATGAAAAGGTAGCCCTTGACCTCCAATTCATCACCGTTTTGTCGGATGCGGCAGGTGTACTCCTTGCCGTTTTCCGGGTCCAGGATGGTGCCGCCCTGCCAGATGCCGTCTTTTTCAGTGAGGCCGCTGATGATTTCCAGGCCTTCCACGTCCTGATCCTTTTTTTCTCCCGTGCACTTGCTGCACTTTTTTTCGTCACCCGGTTTGAAAAAGACCTTTTCGATGCGGCCCACGAGCCTGTGGTCAAGTTTTTCGAGAACAACGATGGATCGGCGCTCGCCGCTGTGGTCGTCATAGGTATACCAGCGGCCGCTGATCCCCCTGTCTGTAGCTGCAGCGGGGCTGAAGGGGGAGAGGGAGATGGGAAGCAGGAGGAAAAAAAGTATGGCGGTGAGTTTTCTTTTCATGCGAGCGGTTGCGGTTGTGTCGGCCGGAATCCGGGAACGGGGCTGGATTCCGGCCGTTGCGGTCGGGAGATGCAGGAGTTGGGGCGGATGGTCGCCGGTCAGTGCTTGAAGGAGCGCTGGCCGGTAAACATCATGGCCACCTGGGGATCCGCCTGGTTGCAGGCCTCGATGGAGGCGTAGTCACGCATGGAGCCGCCGGCCTGCAGAATGGCGGTTATTCCCTCGCGGATACCCACGTCGGCCGCATCCCGGAAGGGGAAGAAGGCATCGGAAATCATTACCGACCCCGGCAGCCCGGCCCTTTCTTCCCGGACTTTGGCATCAACGGCCTCTTGATCGGCCCGGTCCCGTTTGCCCCGGCTCACCTCCAGGGCCAGGTCGGCATAGGGGATGCCGAAGGTATCGAAACAGGTGATATCGGCGTATTTGACATAGGCCTTGTGGACGGCGATTTCCGCCACCCCCACCCGGTCCTGTTCTCCGGTGCCGATACCGGTGGTGCAACCGTCCTTGACATAGATGACGGAGTTGGAGGTGACCCCGTGTTCAACGGCCCAGCCAAAGATCATGTCGTCGATTTCCCGGCTGGTGGGCTGTCGCTCGCAGGCATATTCCTTGCCCTGCCAGACGGCGGTGGCCGGTTTGAGGTCGTTGATGGAGCGAATGGAGTTGATCGCCGATTGCTGGACGATGATGCCGCCGTCGATGAGGCTCTTGAAATCGACAAAGCGGAATTTCTCAAAATCGGCCAGCCGGTCGATGGCCGCCATGCGGATGACCCGCAGGTTCTTGCGACGTGCCAGGATCTCCAGGGTTCCCTCTTCGAAATCAGGGGCGCAGACCACTTCCAGATAGTTGGCGGCCATGAGTTCGGCGGTCTCCCTGTCCACCGGACGGGACATGATCACCGCACCGCCGAAGGCGGCGATACGGTCTGCCCGGTTGGCCCGGTTGTAAGCGGAACTTAGGCTGTCGCCGACCGCGGCGCCGCAGGGATTGTTGTGTTTGAGGATAACGGCCGCCGGTTTGTCCACCAGGTATTTGATGATGTTGAGGCCGTTGTCCACATCCGTGAGATTGATTTTACCCGGATGTTTTCCCACCTGGAGCATATCCTCGACGCTGATGGCGCTCACCAGGCCGTTACCCGGTTCGATGAAGGCGCAGTCGCCGAGTACCAGATTGCCGTTGACCAGTTCGTACAGCGCCGCTTCCTGATCCGGATTTTCGCCGTAGCGCAGGCCCCGTTCCTCCTCCTCACCGTTTTCCATGGTGATCTTCCAGGTCCTCTTGCGGTAGACAAGGGTCTGGTCACCGAATGAAATGGTCATTTCCAGGGGAAAACTGTCACCGAGAATGTTGGTATACATCTTTTTCAGGTCACTCATGGGGCACTCCGCATCGTTGATTGAAAGAGAGAAACCCGGCGGGGACCGCCGGATGTTGTTCCGCCTTGGACAGACCCATCATAATGAAAGAGTAACGGCTTGCCAACACTCAAATAACGAAAAAGAGGGGATCATCCCAGGAGCATGGTTTGCGGGGTGATGCGGCGTTGATCCTCGATGGTGCAGTTGTGAAGGACGGAGAGACCGCCGGCCACCACCTTGTCGCCCATGCGGCAGTTGTCCAGCAGGCAACCCGGACCCAGCACGCATTCGTTGCCCACCTGCGAGGAACCGGTGATATGGACGCCCGGATGGATGATCGTATCGCGGCCGATGTCGATTCCCGGAGCCACGGAGACGCTCTCCGGAGAGTAGATGGTCACTCCGGAGAGCATCAATTCCCGGTTGCGCCGCATCTGCAGTTCATGATGGGCCAGCGCCAGTTCCACCCTGGAGTTGACGCCGAGCACGTCCATGGCTTCGGGATGGACAAACTTTCGCACGGTCCGACCCTGCCGGCCGGCAATGGCGACGATGTCGGTCAGGTAGACCTCGCCTTGGCTGTTGTTGTTGCCCACCTGCTTGAGGGCGTCGAAGAGGAAGGAGGTCTCGGCGAGATAGATGCCGGCATTGATCTCCCGGATGGCCCGCTGCTGGTCGGTGGCGTCCTTTTCCTCGACAATGGCGGAGACCAGGTCCTGGTCATCGGAGAGAATGCGGCCGTAGCCGAAGGGGTTGTCCAGGGTGGTGGTCATCAGGGTGACGGCGGCGGCATGATCGAGGTGGGCCGCAATCATGTCCCGCAGGGTTTCCGGCCTGATGAGCGGGGTGTCGCCGCAGAGGATCATCACCAGGTCACCATCCCGGCAGGCTTCCTCGGCGCAGAGAACCGCATGTCCCGTACCCAGCTGCTCTTCCTGAACCACCGGGGTGATCTCGTACTTTTCCAGAACCGCCTGAACCCGTTGCCGCTGGTGACCGATGATCACGGCGTGGTGATCGATACCGGCGGCCATGGCTGCATCAAGGACATGGTGGATCATGGGGCGGTAAAAGACCTCGTGCAGTACCTTGGCCTTTGCCGATTTCATTCTGGTGCCCTTGCCCGCCGCAAGGATAACGGAGGTGATCTTTTGTTTTGTCATCATTCAACCTTTTTTTTCTGTTGTTTTCCGTTGCTGCCGTCATGTGATACAATAATTCGGTGGAGCCGGTTTACCCGTCGGCGTCTGTTTGGGTCCCGGTTCGGGTAGCGGGGACCATTATCATGGATGAGCCGGCCTGGAACCGGTTCCCTATTCGAGTATATGATACATTGATGTCCGCCGGGAGGAAAAGGTGCAAAAACAAGTGAAAAAAATATGGGATAATCTTACAAGGGCGGACTAAAGTAAACGTAACCGGTCGCAGGGTATACAACCCTATGGTATATCTTGGTTCCAAACTGTAATTGATCACAGGTGCTGCAAATTCAAGTGAAATATTCTTTTTCTCCTTTTGCAAGACGCCCCTGATCTTTTCAAGATGAGCACTGTTTTGCGGTGCTCGTGCGAGAATCCATCGACGATATGATTATCAACGAATGGCAGAAAAATATCCTCATTACCGAGGATGATATGGCCCAACGCCTCCTGCTGAGGATGACGCTTGAGGCGGACGGTTACCGGACCCATGAGGCGGAAAACGGCTTGAATGCCGCCCATTTGCTGGACAAAAATCCCGAGGTACGGCTGGTGATCACCGATCTGGACATGCCGGTGAGAAACGGTTTCGATCTTATCCGCCATATCCGCAGTACCGAGCGGCGATACACCTATATCATCGTACTTACCTCCGATGGTTCCAAGGACAACCTGATCCGGGCCCTGCGGCTGGGAGCCGACGACTACCTGACCAAGCCCATTCTCCCCGAGGAACTGCGGCTGCGGCTCAAGGGCGCCGCCCGGGTGCTTCGACTGGAGAGCCAGGAAGAGTTGATCCTCTCCATGGCCAAGATCGCCGAATATCGCTCCAGGGAGACCGGCTATCACCTGGAAAGAGTACGCCACTATACCAAAATCCTGGCCGACGATCTCTATCGCAGTTGCCCGGAAATGGGATTGTCGCCCCAGAAGGTCGAGGAGATCGCCCGGGTCAGTCCCCTGCATGACCTCGGCAAGGTGGCCATCCCGGACCATATTCTCAACAAGCCGGGCCGGCTCACGGACGAGGAGTTCGAGCTCATGAAGACCCACACCAGCCTGGGGGGTAATCTTCTCCGGGAGCTGTTTGAAAAAACCGGGACCGAATACCTGAAGGTGGGATATGAAATCGCCCGTCACCACCATGAAAAGTGGAATGGCCGGGGGTATCCCGACGGTCTCAGGGGTGAGGAGATTCCCGTTGCCGCCCGCATCATGGCCCTGGCCGATGTCTATGATGCCATGAGCTGCCGGCGCTGCTACAAGGAAAGTTTTCCCGACGATATGGTCAAAAACACCATTATCAGCGAACGGGGTCAGCATTTCGACCCCCGGGTCGTGGATTCCTTCATCCGGCAGCAGGATCTGTGGCTGACCATCAAAAACCGCTACCAGGAATAGACCTTTTCAGCTTCTGCGCAGGGTAATTGATCACCGGGACCGCATCTTCACTTAAATCTGCAGCACCTGTGACCAATTACAGTTTGGAGGTAAGATTTACCACGGGGTTGGATGCTCCGTGGTCGGTTACCGGGCGGCAACCGGGAATGAAAAGTGAGACGTTTGCCTCATTCACTCTTGCCAAAAATTTTCGAACCGTGTAGATCGGATACATCCGAGCGCGGACGGCTGCGCCGGACGGAAACAAAGTCTCTGGAAAATGGTGAAAAACATGAAGATATCTCTGGCTGATCGGGTCACGCGGATCAAACCTTCTCCCACTCTGGCGGTCAACGCCAAGGCCAAGGCATTACGCGCTGCAGGCGCCGATATTCTCAACTTCAGCGTTGGCGAGCCCGATTTCAATACCCCGGAGCATGTCTGTGCCGCCGGCAAGGAGGCCATTGACGACGGCTATACCCGCTATACCGCGGTTCCCGGTATCCCGGAACTGCGGGAGGCCATTGCCCGGAGGTTCAAGGAGGATCACGGCTGGGAGTACAGTCCGGAGCAGATCCAGGTGAGCTGCGGCGGCAAGCACGGGCTTTACAACATCTTCCAGGCCCTGCTCAACGAAGGCGACGAGGTACTGATTCCGGCGCCGTACTGGGTTTCCTATCCGCCCATGGTGATGTTGGCCGGGGGCAAACCGGTAATCGTGCCCCTGGACGAGGAAAAGGACTTTGACCTTAATCCCGACATCCTGGCCGAGTATGCCACCGGGAGAACCCGGGCCATCTTCATCAACAGCCCTTCCAATCCCACCGGTTCCGTCTTTTCGGAGGATGCTCTGGCGGCCATCGGTGAAATGGCGCTTGAAAACGGCTGGCTCATCGTCACCGACGATATCTACGAGACCATCACCTATGTGGACGATCCCCTGCCTCACATCCTTGATGTCGACCCGCGGTTGCAGGAGCAGACCATTGTTTTAAACGGCGTTTCCAAATCCTTTGCCATGACCGGCTGGCGCATCGGTTACAGTGCCGGACCCGAGCACCTCATCAAGGCGATGAACAAGATCCAGAGCCAGTCCACCTCCAACCCCTGTGCTCCGGCCCAGTATGCGGCCCTGGCAGCCCTCACCGGACCTCAGAATTTTCCGGAGGTCATGACCGGGGCCTTTCTGCCCCGCCGTGATTTCTTTGTGGAAGACCTGCGATCCATCGAGGGAGTTACCTGTGTCAATCCCAAGGGAGCCTTTTACGTTTTTCCCAACTTTTCCTCTTATTACGGCAGGTCGTTCAACGGCAAGGTGATCAACGATTCCGTGGCCCTGGCCGACTACTTCCTCGACGAGGCCAAGGTTGCCAGCGTGCCGGGGGCGGCGTTCGGCGCCGATGACTTTGTCCGTTTTTCTTTCGCCACCTCCATGGAGGTGATTATCGAAGGCATGGAGCGGATCAAACGGGCCCTGGCAGCCCTGGAATCCCGGTAAGATCGGTAATTGATCACAACCACCGCATCTTCACCCTCTCCGGGACGCATAGTGGGGATAGAGCGGCCGGGAGGAAAGATTTAAGCTATCTGCAACCCCTGGCTCCGGGACGGCCCGTGGAAAGGTTGCTCAATGCAGATCGACGGTTTCGTCGTAGTTGGCGAGGAGATCCTGGAGCTTCCAGGGAGAGGTGAGGCATTTCCGACTCTGACTGCACTCGGTCATGATGGAACAGAAATCCATGAACTTGTTGATCAGCCGGGTCTTGGCCTTATTCTTGCGGTGAATCATCAGCAGTTGCCGATGCATATCGACGCCATCCACCTGGAAGCGCTTGAGCCAGCCATGTTCCATTTCGCGGCAGATGGTGAGAATCGACAGGCAGCCGACGCCGGCCCCTGACTCCACTGCTTTTTTGATGGCCTCGGAGTGACCAAGTTTCATCACTACCCGCAGATCCGAGGCATGTTCCCCCAGCTTGGATTTGAAGATCTGCGCGGTTCCCGATCCTTCCTCCCGCATGATCCAGCGGCATTTTTTCAGATCTTCCGGTATCCTGAAATGGTCACGGGAAGCCGTGTCATGGGTGGGACCGGCAAAGATTACCAGCTCGTCCTGAAACCAGGGAATGATCTGCAGCCGTTCCGAACTCACCGCTCCTTCCACAAAGCCCAGGTCGTAGTTGCCGTCAACGATGAGTTCTTCGGCAACCTTGGTGTTGACCACCAGCATGTCGATATTCACGTTGGGGTGGCGGTGAATGAAGAAGCCGATCAGGTAGGGCAGCAGGTAGTTGCCGATGGTGGAACTGGCCACGATTCTGAGGGAACCAGCCAGGGAGCCGCTGTGTTCGCTCATCAGCGATTCCACATTGTTGACCTGGCTGATGATATCCTGTCCCAGGGGGAGCAGATAGCGGCCGCGGTCGTTGAGCAGCAGGCTGCGTCCCTGGCGGTCAAAGAGCAGGCCTCCCAGTTGATTCTCCAGTTCGGCCAGGGCCATGCTGACCGCTGACTGGGTGAGAAACAGTTTTTTGCTCGCCTTGGTTACCTGCTGGGTTTCGGCAACGGCAATGAATATCTCGAGTTGTCGTAATGTAATCGGCATCGCGGACCCGTGGGCTTGGAACGATCGACCTGCTTGGCCCCTGTCGACCGTACCTTCCATTTGAACTTTCCGGCCCATGACTATACTATCATTTTTTTTGATAGCAAGGAAATTTGTTGGGGACCGGCTTCTTTTTGGAAATTGTGATTTCCCGAAAATGGGAAATATCAGTCACGGCTGGGCGCAGTGGGAGCAGGAGCGGTCCCTGCCCATGGTCAGCCGCTGGAAATGCATGGTGGCGTAATCGAGGATCAGGAGACTGCCGGCCAGGGATGGGGGCGTGCCGCGCAGATGGAGAACAGCCTCGGTGGCCTGGATATTGCCGGTGGCCGCGGCCACGCTGCCCAGCACCGGAATCTCGCCGCCGGCAGGCGGCATGGCGGGATAGAGACAGCCAAGGCAGGGGGTGTGGGGGGGATGGATAAAGGTGACCCGGCCCTCCATTCCCCAGATGGCCCCGTGGACCAGGGGGATCCCTCTGTCAACGCTGTAGCGGTTGAGGGCCAGCCGGGCGGTGAAGTTATCCAGGCAGTCGAGGATGATATCCACATCTCCGATCAGCCCGGCGACGTTATCGTCGCTGATCTTTTCCGTGAGGGTGATGATCCGGATGGTGGAATTGCGCCGCGAGAGGGCCTGCCGCGCGGATTCGGCCTTGGGAGTTCCAAGATTTTCTTCGGTGTGGAGAAACTGGCGATTGAGATTGCTCAGCTCCACCCGGTCCGAATCGCAGATGGTTATGGTGCCCACGCCGGCACAGGCCAGGCCCATGGCCACGGGGCATCCCAGACCTCCGGCACCGGCAATGAAGGCCCGGCTGTTTGCAAGCCTTTCCTGGCCCTCCTCCCCCCAGCCATCGATGATGAGCTGGCGCCTGTAGCGTTCCCGGTTTTTTTCTTTTTCCTCTAGCGGCGGCATTGTATCTCCTTTTCCGACAAAGTGCGCAGCGGACAGCCGGGATCATCGAGTTTTTCCGGATCATGATCGGCGAGGGCTGCCCGGATGCGGGCAACAGTGTTGCGGGTCAGCTGAAGCGCCATGCCGATATGGTTTTCCGGGCGGATGACCCGGAGGATTTCTTCCCTGCCGTACTTTTCGGCGATTTCAGGGCGGGCAAGCAGCATGTCGAGCAGGGAGCCGGAGCTGTCGACGGCGGCCATGGAAGCCTCGTAGATGAGGCTATGGGCGGCCTGTTTGCCCATGGCCGGTGCCAGGAAGAACATCAGGGCCTCGGTGGAAATCTCCGCCGCGGCCCGGCGAACATTTTTCCGCACCGTTTCCTCGTGGATCACCAGCCCGTCGAGAATTTTTCTCATCAAATCAAGCAGCCCGCAGGTGTAGAGGGAAGCATCGGTGACGCTCACCCATTCCAGCCGCACCGCCCGGTAGTCCCGTTCATGTTCGTTGATCTGGCCCTCGAAGGCCGGAGACAGGCGGGAACTGATCAGCCGGGCCAGAACCAGCACCTGCTCGCACATTTCCGGATTTCGCTTGTGGGGCATGGTACTGCTGCCGATCCTGCCGAAGCTGAAGGGTTCCGCCATCTCGCCCACCTCGTTGCGGGCCAGGCAGCGGATTTCTTCGGCGATTCTGGCGCAGGTTGATCCAAGCAGGGCCAGGAAGGTGAGGAATTCGGCGATGCGGTCCCGGGAGGCATGCCAGGAAAGCATTGGCGGCCGCAGCCCCAGGCGGGCGGAAAAGTTTTTCAGCACCCCAAAGGCCTGTTCCCCGAATCCATCCATGGTGCCCACTCCGCCGAAGAGTTGGCTGACCAGCAGCCGCTCTTCCGCGTCTTCGAGCCTTTGGTGCTGCCGCCAGAGCTCGTCGAGCCAGCCTGCCATCTTCAGCCCCATGGTGGTCGGCAGGGCATGCTGGTTGTGGGTGCGACCGATGGTAACCAGATCTTCGTAGCGTTCACACAGTTCCATCACCCGGATGATGAGGGCGGTGAGATCCCGGCGCACCACGGTGAGGACATCCCTGATTTCGAGAACCTGGGCTGTATCCTGAATATCCTGGGTGGTGGCGCCGTAGTGGATGAAGCGCCCCGCCTCCTGGCCGCAGGCCTGTTCCAGGGCTTTGAGCAGGGGCATGAGAGAGTGTCCGGTGATGCGCAGCTCATTCCGGATCAGTTCCAGATCAAGCCGTTCGATTCCGGCGTTTTCCCTGATCCGGGCCGCAGCCCGGGAGGGGATGATGCCCAGGTCGGCCTGGGCCAGGGCCAGGGCCGCCTCCACGTCGAGCCAACGCTGGTAGCGGCGGAGATCGCAGAAGATCTCCCGGGCCTCGCGGGTGGTGTAGGAGCCGCTGTAAAAACGGGAGTCGACAATATGACCGTTGGGATTACAACTCTTCATGGCGGTCGTATCCATGGGATTTCAGCTGCAGGCTGCGGGGCTCCTCCCGGCGTTGCTCGGTTATCTCCGCAAGGGTCAGATCAACGATGCGTTGAGCCTCGCCACCGTACCATTCGGGATGATCCAGGCAAGCCAGGTCCCGGCGGCTGAACAGTCCGCCGATCTCGGGGTCGGCCAGCACCGCATCCTTCAGGGTGATCCCCTGCTTTTCTCCGGTTGCGGTCAGGGTGTGGAGTTTTTCCAGGGCCCCGGCCTTTCCCAGTGAAGCGCTCAGCTGGAAGAGCAGCCATTCGGTGGTGATGAGGTGCGAGCGGCCATGGAGGTTGGCACGCATCTTTTCGGTATCGACCTGGAGACCGTCCAGGACGGAGCGCATGGCACAGGCGGCATAACCGGTGTGGATACAGAGCTGCGGGATGAGCAGCCATTCGGCCCAGAGGTTACGGGGATCGCGTTCATGTTCATGGGCAAGGGAATCGAGCATGGTGCCGGTCAGGCCCTTCACCAGCCTGGCCGTGGCCACGATCCGCTGGCAGATGACCGGATTGCGCTTGTGGGGCATGGTGCTCGAGGAGAGGGCACCGGGGGGAGCGGGTTCCGACAGCTCGCCTATTTCCGTTTTTTGCAACTGGACGATTTCACCGGCGATTTTTGCCAGGGTCGCCACCAGCAGCGAGAAGGCGGCGCTCAGTTCGCCGATATCGTCCCGGCTGGTGTGCCAGGAAAGGGGGCGGTGTTTGAGGCCCAGCAGGGCCATGGCGGTAGCGGCAATTTCGAGGCCCTGGTCACCCAAAGCGGCATAGGTGCCCACCGCACCGCTTAGCTGACCGTAGTCGAGGAGATCCCATAACCGTTTGATCCGCGTGATGTGGCGTCGGATTTCCGCAGCCCAGATAACGGCCTTGAGGCCGAAAGTGGTGGGCAGGGCCTGTTGCCCGTGGGTACGGGCGACCATGGGAGTGGCGCGGTGGGTGTCGGCCAGTTGCAGGCAGATTTTCTCCAGATGCCGAACCTCCGGATAGAGCAGGGACAGGACCCGGCGCAGGGCGAGGATTTCACCGGTGTCGAGTACATCCTGGGTGGTGGCGCCGAAGTGAACGAAATCCGCGGCCTCGCCCCTGCAGGCCTGGCGCAGACCGGCCAGCAGGGGAACCACGGAGTTGCGGCTGCGGGCGTATTTTCTGCGAACCAGGTCTAGATCGATGGCGCCGAGTTGCGCCCGGGCAGCGATTTCCCGGGCTGCGGCGGCCGGAATAACCCCATGCCGCGCCTGGGCCGCGGCCAGGGCTGCTTCAAAGTCGAGCCAGCGCTGGTACACGGCCTTTTCGGCAAAAACAGCCTCAAACTCCGGGGTGGAGTAGACATGGGCGTTGATCCGGTAGTCGAAAGGATGGCTGGTCATAAGCTGGGAAGCGGTTCCATGGGTGAAAGGGTATATGGACGACTGTCCGGCATAATCGGAGTTGCCGCACAGATCCGTAAGGCCGCCTGCCGCGGCGGAATTTTTTCCGCTTGGCCGTAGCGCAGCAGCCGGCCGACAATGGCGGTCATGCGTTTTTCCACATGTTCCAGGACCTCCTGGACGGTGGGGGGATGCCGCGGCCCAAAGAGCCCCTGCATGGAAAGCGATCCGCCGCAGCCGGCAACCATGTCGGGAACCAGCAGGATTCCCCGTTGATCAAGAATTTTTTCCGCTTCCGGGGTGACTGCCAGGTTGGCGCCGCATACCACGGCACGGACACGGAGCTTTGCAGCGATACGGGAATCCACGCTTTTTTCCACCGCAGCGGGAATGAGGATATCGCAGGGCAGGGTGAGGATATCGTCCCGCTTGCCGTAGACGGCGGATGGAGCGTTGTCCGGAATGAGTCCGTCGTGGCTTTGGGCAAGCAGGGGTTCCAGGTCAAGTCCTCCGATGGCCGCCAGGCTCTTTTCACGGTCCGCCAGCGCCGTGACCATCACCCTTGCCCCGGCAAGGAAAAAGGCGGCGCCGGAGGCCAGGCCGCCGAAACCCTGGATGGCGACCCGGGCCCGGTGGCGGGGAATGCGTAAATGGTCAAGGGTGGCCAGGCAGGCCGCGGCCAGACCGGCACCGGATCGCAACCGCCCCGCTGTGGCGTGGGCAAGAGGCTGATCGAGCAGGGCGAGCCGCTTCCTGAAGTCGGCCTCGTCGAGCTCCTGGGCCCGGGCAACGGCGATTTTCCCGGAAGGGATCCCCAGCTCACCGCAGATCGACTCCAGTTCCGGCATGGTGGTGTTCATGTCCGGTCCCATGGAATAGCGGTCAAGGACATGGGGACGAATGGCCCTGAGAAAGCGGCTCAGGGCCGCCCTTTTACCGGCGGAGGTGGGATCGTAGTCAATACCGCTTTTGGCGCCGTCGGCCCGGATGCCGGTGATTCGCATCTTCAGGGTCATGGTGGCGGCCAGTTGCTCCACAACCCCGCGGCTAAGACCCGGTTGCACCCGTAAGCCGCCGGCGCAGAGCCGGTGGGAGAGCCGGTGGATCACCAGCCAGCCCTTGAATCCCTCCAGGGGATCGGTGTATTCGAGTACCAGATCCGGTTGTGCTGCTATGCTTTCTTTCACGCTCATGGGTGATGATGCGGTGCCGGATAACGGGGTCGGTCCGTGATGACCAGGGGTGTTTCCCGGGCGGGATCGCCCTCGAAAAAGGCGCGGATGGAGGGAGAACTGATATCGACCATGGAGATGATAAAGGTGAAGAGGTTGCTCTTTTCCGCCAGCAGCGTATCCAGCCGGGTGGGCGTGTCGCGCCGGGGATCTCCCTTCCAGGCGACCACGTGCATGTGATAGGTGCCGAAGATGAGGAGGTCTTCCCGGTCGCAGCGGTTATAGCACTCCATGAGTTCGGCGGGGTCGGTGATCCAGCCTCTGTTTGCCGTCGGCGTGGTCGAGGGAACGGCGTGTCGAGTCAGCATCTGATCCATGTAGCTCTTGAGCGGTTCCCTGTTTCTGGCGTTTTTTTTCACCGGCAGAACCCTGTCGATAACCAGCTCGTCACCGTGGCGGCTGCCGGCGAGGATTCCATAGGCCCGTGGTACCGGACTTTCATCCGGGAGAAAATCACCGGCAAGTTTTCTGCGGCAGTGCTCCTTGATCTCCTTCCAGAGCGGTTCCGGCAGGATGATGCGGGCGCATCCGTGGATATGTGCCATATGCCTTTCCTAGCCTCCGGCAATGGGGATGATGAGGGTGATTTCGTCATCGGCGGTAACGGCGATTTTTTGCCACTGCTCCGGGTGCCGTTCCACGGCCCGGCCGTTGATGAAAATCGACAGCAGACCGGGTTGCCGGTTGATACTCTGCAACCCGGGATGCCGGTTGAAAAGGGAGTCCATCGCCGCGGCCAGAGTATCGCCGTCCACCGTGACTGCGCGTTGGTTGTCCGTATGGGATCGCAGGGGA
Organism: uncultured Desulfobulbia bacterium; assembly: GCA_964446115.1. Classification (GTDB taxonomy): domain Bacteria; phylum Desulfobacterota; class Desulfobulbia; order Desulfobulbales; family Desulfobulbaceae; genus CAYUNE01. The sequence continues at coordinate 114,578 of CAYUNE010000027.1, forward strand.
AAGGGAATAATGATCTTTGCCATGGGATTTTACCTCGTCTGCTGCAGGGCCTGGGGGAGAAACGGCAGGATTTCGTCCACCTGGGTGGCTGGAGTGGGGCGGCAGAGTTTTCCGGCCAGCCGGTTGACCCGGCCGGCAAGGCGGCAGGCATCAAGGGGGGGAAGACCGGCGGCCACAAGACCACTGATCATACCGGTGATCAGGTCACCGGTGCCGCCGATGGGTTCCATGGTTTCAATGGATGGGCTGTCCAGGGTGTCGATAATCTCGCCCTGCTGACAGATATAGTCGGTGGCACCCTTGACGAACATGGTCCGGGCTGCATTGCCGCCCCGGTAGGCGCGGCGGATGAGTTCGGGCACGTCATCCTCCAGGTGAAAGATAAAGCCCCGGGTAAAGGAGGGGTGGTCCGCCTTGTCATCGGCCAGGAAGGCGGTTTCTCCCAGGTCCGGGGTGAAAATTTCATAATAGCGGGCATCCCCTCCGGCCTTGGCCACGTACATGGAGCCGGCATCGGCGATCATCACCGGTTTTTCCGCCATGGTGTCCACCGTGGCCAGGATCTCCTTGTTGAGCTTGAGATCGGGCATCACATAGTGCAGCGTCAGGGTCGTCGCTCCCAGGTCCGGCAGGTGACGGGCCAGATAACGGTAGATGGCCTCGCTGCCCCGGCGTTTGCCGATATCGCCGGCCACCAGACCCATGGGCGGGCTGATACCGTATTCCCGGCAGATGAGGCAGGCGGCACTCATCATGGCCTCGTTGCCGCGGTTGATGGGTAACCTGTGGCCGTTAATGATGATTGCCCCGTCGGTGACCTCGATGGGACCGAGCAGCAGCGGCAGGTTGTCGATGGGAACGGATCCGGCGAGCAGCAGCATGGTTCAGACTCCCAGCTCCCGGATCAGTTCTTCCCGGGCGGTGTTGAGGGAATAGGCGCAGAGGGAAAAACCCACCTCGCCGGGATTGGGCGCCTCGTCCAGCCGTTTGCCGATGAGTTCGCCTGCCAGGTAGGGGACATCGGGACAGCCGCCGCCGGAGATGTTGACGATGACCATGGTTTCGGTGTCAACGGTCATCTTCATGTTGGCGGCGCGGATCATCAGGTATTTTCCGAAATACTTGGTACGGACGAACTGCAGCGGTTCCATACCCTTGCCGTCGATGGGCACCACATCCAGGGGGGCCAGGTTGACGTCGTTGAGCAGCGCGGTAATGGCCGCTTCCCGCTCCAGGGGGAATTCGACACTGAGATCGCAGCCGGTGCGGTAGGCGGGCGGCGGGCTCACCACCCGTATTGCATACCCCTCGTCGCGGAGCAGCTCCTCGACGGCGATCACCGTGGTGGGATGGGCAAAGACAAGCAGACCGCGCTCCACCCGGTTCGGCGGATTTTTCTCCTTCCCCTTCTTTTTGTTTTTTGTGAACCACTTCATCTTGTTGCGCTCATTGGGTTGTGATCTTTCCGGTTTTCTTCTAGTTCCGGCGATTGCCGGGTCCGGATCCGGTTGGCGGCCGCAGGGCAAGAACCACGGTCAGGCAAAAGATCAGGCCGGCCAACACCCCGATTTTGCCGTTGAAGGTGGGACCGGCCGAGGTGCTGCGCATCAGCCAGCCCACGGCAAAGGCACCGCCGGTCAGCATGCCGAAACAGGTGATGCCGGCATCCACGTCGCCCTGTCCCGCCCTGATAACCTGGCGGAAGGGACAGCCGTCCACCAGCACCGCTGCCAGGCCCACCAGGGTCATGGCCAGAAAGCTCCAGCCGTGGCTCAGGTGAGAGGCGGGCTGAGCGTCGAGGCCGAAGTGGAAATGGCCGCTGAGCAGGCTCACCATAAGCGCGGATATCAACGTGGCCACCACTCCGTAAAAAAGAGTTTTTTCATTTACCAGCAACAGGTTGCGGATACCACCGGTGATGCAGAAACCCGAATGCTGGGCCAAAGCGCCGATGAGCAGTCCCACGGCCAGGGAGACAAGTATCGGGGCGTGGCGGGCGGCGGGTCCGCTGCTGCCCTGTTGCAGAAATCCGGGATTCAGCAGCAGAAAGGCAAGGAGCAGGAGGGACAGCAACGGAAGAATATAGCCGTTTGGCTGCGGCAGGTTTTTTGCCCTGTCCAGGGCAACACCTGCACGGATATACCGGGTTCCCAGCCAGATCCCGAAAACCAGACCAAAGAGGGCGGCCACAGCGGTGAGGTCGCCGGCGGCCAGACGCAGGATCAGTTTGATGGGACAGCCGATGAACACGGCGCAGCCGACGATCATGAAAAAACCCAGAAAAAAACGGAGCAGAGGGGAAGAACCACCGGTGACCCGGAAGCGGCGGCCGCGGTGGGCCATGAAAAAAGAGCCCAGCAGGAAGCCGATGAGTTCGGGACGGATATAGCTCATCCGCGGGCTGCCATGCAGCCGCAGCGCTCCGGCCAGGTTTTCCAGGAAACAGGAGATACAGATCCCGGAGTTGACCGGATTGCCCAGCAGGGTGAGGAAGACGGCGCCCGCCCCCAGGCTGGTGCCGGCAAGAAGAGCGGTATCGACAGATGGAAATTTCACTGACTTATTCACAGCCGCCGGCAATGCGCCGTTGGAGATAGGAGAGATCTTCCAGGGCCATGGAGATCCGCCCGTCTCCCGGCTTCAACTGTAATTCCCGTCTCAGTTTCCCGCGGCCTTCGCTGATCAGGTCCATGATCTCGTCACCGATATATAGCGGCGTGTTGTTATCGGCATAATCCGGCTGTCGGTCAACGGCAAGACGATAGGAGTGCAGGGCTGCGGCCAGGAGGCCGGAACCGTACTGCAGCCTGGCCCGGAAGACCAGTGTATGGGGATTGTCCGGGTGGAGGCGCTTGATTTCCCGAAGCCTTTCAAATCCGGCCCGGTATTGTTTTTTTTTCAGCAGGTCGGCAACCTCTGAAAAAATTTTCCCATTACGGGCCACCAGTCGTTCAAGGGTCGGGCGGGAATCGGACTCCCATGCAGCCGTTTCCCCCGGAGCGCGGTTGAGTGTAAGCAGGTGCCGGCCAAGCATGGCCGCCGTGGTCAGGCACAAGAGCAGCAGGGCCGCCAGGGTCAGTTTGTGGGTCAGGTCCACGGCGGAATGCAACGAAAATGAAGGACGCAATCAGAGAAGTCCAGCTCCGGGAACCGGGGCCTGGTAGAAGTCGGCCAGATCAACATTGCCCAGCGTCTTGTCCCGCTCGTTATCCATGACCAGACGGCGGATATCCTTTTCATCCGTTGATCCCCACCAGTTGTTGCGGGCGATGATATCCCCCGACTGTCCCTCCAGCAGGGAGATGTTGTAGTCGATGTTGTCGGCGATATTGTTATCACGGATATCGACGTTTTTGACCACATAGAAGATCACACCCTTGCCGTTTTTGGTGATGTTGTTGAAACGGATATTGGCCGGACCGCCCTTTTTCACGTAAATACCGAAAAACACATTATTACTGATCTCGTTATGGGAGATGGTGGGAGTGGTGCCGCCGCCGAAGAGGATGCCGCCGCCGTTGTCGGTGATGCTGTTGTAGAGCATGGGGACGACGCATTTGATGGGGTCGCCTTTCAGGTTTTTCTGCCCAATGGCGGTGCCGTTGTGCTGAAAGACGTTTTTGGTGATCACCACCTGGGCCGAGTGGCAATGGACGGCGGTCTGGCCGTAGGTAAAAATGCAGTATTCGATGATGTTGTCGATGCTGTCCAGAAAGTTGACCGAGCCCCAGTCCCCGGGACCGGGCGTTTTTTCAGCGCTGGTGAAGATGATCTTCTTCTTGGGCGTTCCCTGGGCATAGAGGCGGCCCCTGATAAAAAGCTCGCTTCTGGAGAAGTGGTGGGCCTTGTCCTTGAAAAGTTTTCCGGGGCCGAATTCCTTGATTTTTTCAAAGCGCACCACCGTACCCGGCATGATCTTCAGGGTAACGCCTTTGGCGACCTCCACATCGCCCTTGATGAGGATTTCTCCCTGCCAGACAGTATCTTCGGTAATGGTGGTCGGTTCGATAACAAGCTGTTTTCCGTGGGAATATCCTGCCAGGAGAAAAAAAGCCAGCAGGCCGGTCAGCCAGGCGCCGGCCGGCGGAGTCGGGAAGGTGGGAAAAACGTTCCTCTTCATTGGTATACCTCACGTCTAGAATTTTCTGTACGGGGCCATGTTGCAGCGTTTCAGAGCATTTCTGATGGGTTCGTATTCGGCATCGACAAAGGGCGCGAAACCCTGCAGCAGCATACGCTTGAGCACCTTGAGCACCTCGCCGTCCACCAGCACGGTTTCATCCTGCTTGAGGTTGAGGGCGATATCGGTCACCTGTTTTTTCAGGGCCGGATCAACGCCGGGGGCGGCACCGATGGTGCAGTAGGGCATGGGCTCGCTTTCGGCGATGATGTTGAAGTCATCAAGGTTGATAACATGGGCTTCGGCCAACCGGTCCAGGTCGATCCGCGGTGCGGCGCCCACGTCATACTTGCCGAAGTAGACGCCGTAGATCACCTTGTCATGCTTGGCCGCTCCGGAGGGAATGGCATACATGGAAAAATCGGTCTCCGGATCGAAGTTGTTTTCAAGCAGCAGGGCATACTGGGCCATGTAACCAAAGGGCGCCAGGGCCGGGCCAAAGATCATGGTTTTGCCCCGCATGTCCTCGATGGTGCCGATGCCGCTGTCCTTGCGGGCGATGATGGTGCCGCTGGCCTTGTAGCCGTGTCGTCCCCGGATATCGACGGCCAGCAGATCGGCCTGGTATTTTTCCTTCAGCAAAACGGCGATAATGGAGTTGACGTGGAAGAAATCCACCTTTTTCTCGCGGATGAGATCTTCGAAGGAAAAGGTGTTGGCCAGGACCATTTCAAAAGGACGCCCGGTCTTTTCGCTCAGGTATGCGGTGAACGGGGCGAAACGGGCCTGCGATTCTTTTTTGCTGTCACAGATCATGTAGCCGATGCGCACCGGCGTTCCGGTGCTGCGCTTTTTGCCGGCGTCCGCCTCGTTTTTGCAGGCAGGCAGGAGCAGCAGCAGGAGGACGAGAATAAGAGTGATGCCTTTGTTCATGGTATTTCCGTAAATGTCGGCGCGTTGCGCGGATGGATCAGGAGTTGGTGATCAGTTTGATCTCTTTTTCGATCAAGGCCTGTTCCTCGGGGGTGGCGGCCATGGATTTCGCCTTTTTCATCTCGTTTTCGGCCAGATCCTTCTGGTTGAGTTGTTCATGGGCGATGGCCAGGTGCACCTGGAGGAGGAGATCCTTGTCATTGACCCCGCGGGCCTTCAGCAGATATTCAAGGGCTTCCCCGGCCTTGCCCTCCCTGAGCAGGATGATTCCCATGCCGTCGAGGGAATTGAAGTTGTTGGCGTCTTTTTCAAGCACGGGAAGAAGCAGCTTTTTGGCCTCTTCCAGCTGGTTGGTGCGGAAGTAGGCCATCGCCAGGTTGTTGATGGTGTCCACATCGTCGGCATTCATGTAGAGTTTCATCTTGTACTGCAGGATCTGGACGGAATCGGGAAGTTTGGAGATACCGCCGTGGGCCAGTGCGGAAACGGGAAGTACAATGATGATCAGGGCAAGGATTGCTTTTTTCATGGTTTCCTCCTTTTCTTCTCAAAACCGGTCTAGCTTTATGGAAGTTTCAGATGAGGTGTTGTGTCTTGAGAAAGTCTTTGGCAATCACCGCCACCTCTTTTTCTTCTTTTTCTTTGATCCGGGCAAGCAAGGCTGCGAGGGTGGCGTTGTCCAGTCTGCCGGCCAGCTTGTTGATGACCCGGTCAAGGACCGGAAAGCGTTCAAGGACGTCCCGGGTGGTCACCACCACGGCCGGGGATCTTTGCTGCGGATCAGTAGCGGTCGTCGTCGGTCCCCGGTAGCCAAGGGGTTTGAGCCAGATGAGGCCCAGCTTTTCCCTGTAGTGCTGTTTGACCAGGCCGTACGCCTCCTGATCCCCGGTAATCGCTTTTTTTTTGTCAAGGCGCGATAAGCCGTTGTTGATGTAGTTGATCACGATATCGGCGTTTTTCTCCCCCAGGAGTTTTTCCCCGGCGGCGGTATCGGCAGTGCTCTTCAGGTTGACTGTGGTACCGGTGCGTTCGGTGATCAGAGTGGCGACGATGCGGCCGATGAGCTGTTGATCCGGAGAATCGGTGATAGCCAGGGTAAGGATTCGTCCCACGCAGGACTGGGCCGGGGGAGTCCAGAAGAGCAGCAGAAAACAGCCGTAAATCAGGGCTTGGGTTTTTTTCCATTTCATTGATGTAACTTTCATCCTTGCTGTAGGGTCTATTGTGTAACAACCGACAAAAAGAGCGGCCCTCTGAATGAGCCACCGGGAAGAAGGGTTTTTATACCGTGCACTTCTGCATGATCGAGTCCTCAAGCAGCAGGTACGATCATAAAAAGTGCATATGCAATACCACATTTGGCCGCTTTTGGGAAACAAAAAATAGTTGTGGATCGTCCGGAATCGGTGTAACATCATCCGGGTGATAACACCTCAGAACCACTGTTTATTGACGAAATCAGCCCCAGTTTAAAACTTACGGTATCATGGCCAAAATACAAAGCAGCAACACCCTCGTCGATCTCGTCGCGCTCCTGAAGGGTCGCTTTACCGGCATGCTGACGATCTTCACGGTCGTGGTGCTGCTGGTGCTCGTTTATACCCTGGTGCAGACGCCCGTTTACGAGGTGGTTTCCAGCCTGATGGTGAAATACGGCCGTGAGTATGTCTATCGTTCCCTCGACCGCGGCAGAAACAACGGCGATACCCGCCACCTCTACTCCTTCAGCGGTGATACGGTGATCAACACCGAGATCGAAATCTTCCGCAGCCGGGAACTGGCCGCAGAGGTGCTCGACACCCTGGGAGTGGAGCGACTTTTTCCCCGCCTGGCCAGGCGCCAAGGAGACGATGAGCGGCTGCTGCCCCTTGCTGTGAAGCGTTTTCGTAAGCAGCTCGATGTTTATCACATCAAGGGTTCCAACGTCATCGGCGTGGCCTTCCGGCACCGGGATCCGCAGATCGGCGTCGATGTCGTTAACCGGCTCACCGAGTTGTTCAAGGAACGGCATCTGCAGATTTTCAAAAACCCGAAATCACCCTTTCTTGAAGAGCAGGTCTCTCTTTACCGCACCAAGCTGGCCGAAGCCGAGGAGAAGCTGCGTTTGTTTCGCAGTGAAAATCGTATATTCGCCATCGGCGATCAGAAAAGCAACCTGTTGCGCCGCTACACCGATATCCGGCGCAGGCTCGCCGATGAAAAGGGCAGGCTGGTGGAGCTTGCCCGCAAGCAGACGGCGGTGGAGGAGTATCTGGCCGGGGTTCCCGAGCGTATCGAACAGTTTGCGGAGTCGGCGCAGCTCCAGAATATCGATGATGCCAAATCCAGGTTGCTGGAGCTCAAGATCAAGGAACATGATCTGCTGGCCAGGTATCCCGAGGATAACCGCATGGTGGTGGCAACCCGCGAAAATATCGAGATGATCAGGGGGTTTATCGAGGAACAGGATGCCACCACACGCGATATCGTCAGAACCGGGCGCAACCCGCTCTATCAGCAACTGGAGGCGGAGCTGGCTGCGGCGCGTATCGATTATACCGCCCAACTGGAGAAGATCGAAGCCTTTTCCCAGCAACTGGAACAGATCGATGCCGAGTTGCAGCGGCTCACCGGCCGGGAAACGCAGCTGGCCGAACTGCAACTCCAGGTGGAGCAGAACCGCGAGAGCTACAAAACCTTTCTGGGCAAACTCGAAGACAGCCGTATCCAGGACGCCCTGGACCGGGAGAAGATGGTCAATGTCGTGGTCATTGAAAAACCGATGATTCCGGCCAAGCCGGTGAGACCGAGAAAGAAGCTCAACCTCCTTGTGGGAATCATCCTGGGCCTTGCCTGCGGCCTGTTGTATGCCCTGGTCATGGGGCGTCCCCGAACCGAAAATTGAGAGTAACCCGTACACCTGCCATGCGACATCCGAAAAAAAAATCTCCTGCTTGCCTCTCCGCCGCCTCCCTGCCCGCGGGGATCGTTCTGCTGGTTGTGCTGTTGCTGATCACCGCCTGCAGTTCCATGCTGCCGAAAAAAGCGGTTCCCCTTGCCGGTCAGGGAGAACCCGAACCTCCTCCCCCTTCCCTGGCTTCCGCCCTGCCCAATTATGCCATCCAGCCCGGTGACGAGCTGGAGATCAAGTTTTTTTACAACCCGGAGCTCAACGATACCGTCAAGGTACGGCCCGACGGCCGTATTTCCCTGCAGCTTGTCGACGAGGTACAGGCCGCCTCCTTGACCACCGGTGAACTCGCCGCGGTGCTGGAAAAGAAATATGGAGCCAGAATCAAGGAGCCGGAGATCGGCGTCATTGTCCGCAGCTTCGATTCCCGCAAGGTTTTTGTCGACGGCGAGGTGGCGCGGCCGGGAATGGTCGGAATGGGAGGATCCATGAGCATCATGCAGGCCATTGCTGCGGCCGGCGGGCTGCGCAACACCGCCCGCAGCGACGAGATTCTCGTCATCCGCCACAACGGTCTCAACAAACCCTTTATCATGAGGATCGATCTGGCGGCCGCCATGGAGGGAACGGATATTACCCAGAATATTTCCCTCGAATCCCGGGACATTATCTATGTTCCCAAATCGGCCATTGCCAACGTCAACAGTTTTGTCGACCTCTACATCCGCAAGAATATTCCCATCGGCCTGGGGTACGGTTTTTATCATACCGTGGAATAACTTCCTGCCTTTTTTCGCCCCGGTCGTCGACTCCCAGCTCCGTTTCCCGATCCGGCGGCTTGATTATGGTTTGAGGCTTCTGTAGACTTGTAGTAGTTTCTCCCTGGCGGAATCATCACCGGGTTGTCCCGCGACGGTCGCCGCCGGCGACCGTCTCAATCCCTGTCCACTTCTCACTTGAGCTGGAGCAGCACGGCCATGAAAATAATCATCGCCTATCCCCGACTGCGGGGGAAGGGCAGTCCCATGTTGACCCAGAACCGGCAGTTCCAGTGGATGAGTCTGGGCTCCTACATTTATCCCCTGGTCCCGGCCTCGGCAGCAACCCTGCTTAAGCAGGGGGGTCATGATGTCGTCTGGTACGATGGTATTGCCGAACAGCTCACCCGGGAGCACTTCCTGCAAACCGTTGAGGCGGAAAAACCTGATCTGCTGGTCATGGAGAGCAAAACGCCGGTGATCAGGCTGCACTGGGATCTGGTTGAGGAGGTCAAGGGAGTCTCCCCCGATACCCGGGTGGTGCTCATGGGTGACCATGTCACCGCGCTGCCGGCGGAATCCTTCGGCCGTTGCGGTGTTGATTATGTCATCACCGGGGGTGATTATGACTTTTCGCTGCGCGGTCTGGTGGCCGCTCTTGAAGACGGCGGTCCGCTGCCCGGCGGCATCTGGTTCCGGAAGGGAGAGGGGCTTGGAAACAGCGGACCGTTTTCCCAGCAGGAAAACGATCTCAACAGCCTGCCCTTTATTGACCGCCGGCTGACAAAGGCCCACCTCTACTTCGAGAAGTGGAAAAAACGGGATCCCTTCCGCTATACCATGGCCGGTCGGGATTGCCAGTGGGGCCGGTGTGACTTTTGCTCCTGGACGACTCTCTACCCCCGGTTCCGCACCCGCAGCGTCTCCAGCCTGCTCGATGAGATCGAGATGTTGGTGGGCGAGTACGGCGTCCGGGAGATATTTGACGACAGCGGCAATTTTCCCGCCGGCAACTGGCTGGAAAAATTCTGCCACGGTATGATCGAACGCGGTCTCAACCGGGAGATTCTCTTCTCCTGCAACATGCGTTTTGACTATCTGGTGAAGCGGCCGGAGCTGCTTCCCCTTATGAAAAAGGCGGGTTTCCGGAAGATGAAATCCGGGCTTGAATCCGCCAACCAGGAAACCCTGGATCGTATCAACAAAAATCTCCGGGTCGCCGATATCGTCGAGGGATGCCGCCTGGCCTCGGAGGCGGGGCTCGATATCCAGCTCACGGTCATGGTGGGTTACCCCTGGGAGCGACGCGACGATGCCCGGCGCACCCTGGAGCTGGCCGGTGATCTCATGGCCCGGGGCCATGCCGAGATGCTCCAGGCCACGGTCATCGTCCCCTATCCCGGCACGCCGCTGTTCGACGAGGCCCTGAAGAGGGGATGGATTCGGTTCGAGGATCCCCGGGCATGGGACCGCTACGATATGACCGAGCCGGTCTTTACCATGCCCGACATGGAGGCCGGGGAGGTTATGAAGATGTGCAGCGACATCTACAAGAGATTCATGACGCCGCGTTTCGTGCTCAGGCAGCTCATGAAGATCCGCACCCTGGAGGATCTGAGTTATCTTCTCCGCGGCAGCCGGGCGATTTTCGGCCATATCATGGATTTTGCCGGCATCAGGACGTGAGCCTTCATGAGCGGTTGCCACCAGCCCGATACCTCCGGCTCCGTCGTCACCAGCGGCAAGGGCGAGATGCGGCGCACCGTGCCGCTGCTGGGAGTGGAGATCGATGTCGTCGATACCGCGGCGCTGTGTTACCGCCTGCTTGAGTTTGCCGCGGGCAACCGGCAGCGCCGGGTGATGTACGTCAATGCCGACTGTATGCTCATCGCCCATGAAAATCGCCGTTACGGCGACCTTCTCAACCGGGCGGATCTCGTCTATGCCGACGGCATCGGCGTGGTTCTCGGAGCCCGGCTCTTCGGCCACCGGCTACCGGGCCGCTCCACCGGCGCTGATTTTTTCCCCTATTTCTGCGCCATGGCCGCTGAGCGTGGAATCCGGCTCTATCTCCTGGGCGCGGCCGAAGGCGTGGCGCGGGCCGCGGCGGAACGGCTGCAGCGTGACATTCCGGAACTGCGGATCGTCGGCACCCACCACGGTTACTTCCGGCGGCGTGAAAGCGGCAGGATCATTGATGCCGTCAACCGGGCCCGTCCCCATGTGGTGGTGATCGGTTTCGGCGCTCCGGCACAGGAATTCTGGATGGAGGAGTTCGGCCCCCGGCTGGAGGCAAGGGTCCTCTGGGGAGTGGGTGGGCTTTTCGATTTTCTCTCCGGCAATACCAGGCGGGGACCCCGCTGGCTGCTGGATCACGGTTTTGAATGGCTCTGCCGGCTGTTCATCGAGCCCCGCCGCCTCTGGCGCCGTTACCTCATCGGCAATGTCCGTTTTCTTGCCCTGCTCCTCCGCCATCGTCTCTTCAACCGGAAGAGCGCAACATGATCCGTAATTGATCACCGGCAGCGCATCTTCGCTTCAATCTTTTCCGGCCGCATAGTTGGGGCTATAGCGACCGGGAGAGAGCGTGCAAATCTGCAACAGCTGTGACCGATTACAGTTTGGGAGTAAGAAATACCGCGGGGTTACATATCCTGTGATCAATTACCATGATTCTGGACGCCCTCTTTTTTTTCCTTGCCGTTATCATTCTCCTGCTAATGGCCTATCTCTTTTTCCTGGCTGCAGCAGCCCGGCTGCCGGCAAGGGCGCTGCCGGAACATCCCCCCCTGCAACGTTTTGCGGTGATCATTCCCGCCCGCAACGAGGCGGCGACAATTGGTGCCACCCTGCGGGGATTGAGCGGCCTCGATTATCCGGAAGAGCTCCGTGAGATAATCGTTATCGCCGATAACTGTCGCGACAAGACCGCGGAGATCGCCCGGGAGCAGGGAGCGCTCTGTCTCCAGAGGCATGATCCCGCCAGGCAGGGCAAGGGGTTTGCCCTGGGTTGGGCCTTCCCGCACCTGCTGGCTCGCGGCGGTCACGACGCCTATCTGGTTATCGATGCCGATACCCGCCTGGCTCCGGATTACCTGCGGATCATGAACCGCTATCTGGCCGGTGGCGAGGAGGCGATCCAGGGTTATTCCCAGGTCCGGCATCCGCAGCGGTCGATCATGGAGAGCCTGGCCTTCCTCGGTTTCGCCCTCAACCGCAACCTGCGCTATCGGGGCAGGAGCCGCCTGGGCTGGTCGGCCAATCTGCTGGGCACGGGAATGTGTTTTTCCCGCGGGCTCCTGGAGCGGCTGGGCTGGAACACCACGACCCTGGTGGAGGATATCGAGTACACCATGTTTCTGCTCGTCAACGGCAAACGGGTGATTTTTGCGCCCGAGGCCCGCCTGGAGGTGGAGTTGCACCCCGGCGTCGGCAAAAGCGGCGGACAGCGTCGCCGCTGGGATATGGGCAAGTTCGAGGTGAGGAACCGCTATGTCGCCCTTCTGCTGCGGGCCGCCTGGACCAGGCGCGATCCCCGGTGTTTCGACGCTGCCCTGGAGCTGCTGCTGCCGCCCTTTTCCATTTTTGTCCTGCTGGTACTGGTCGCAGCCGGGCTGTTCTTCCTGCTGGATTATCATGGGCCCTCCCTGGGGAGTTTTTTCTGGGCGGCGGCGGTGGCGGGCCTGGCAGGCTATATTTTTATCGGCCTGATTTCGGCCCGGGCCCCGGCTGCGGTGTACCGCGCCCTGGTCTACGCCCCCTTTTTCCTGTTTTGGCGGCTGTGGATTCTCGCGGGGCAGGCGCTGGGGAAGAGGGGAAGAGGGCAGTGGTAGACCGTCGTCCCGGACCGGGGAGAAAGGTCGATATGCCGGCCGCTGGAGGAAAAAGCGGCGGAAACGGTCTTCCGGGCCTGGTGATCGCCCGGCTCGCAGGCCGGCGTCACCACGGGGGTATCATGGCCCTGGCCGACCAGGTGGTTGCCAGCGGCACCAACTTTCTCACCGGTATTGTCATGGCCCGGAGCTGCAGCCAGGAGGAATTCGGCCTCTACATGCTCTGTTTCAGCATCATCGTCTTTTCCCTCGACCTGCAGACCGCGCTGATCTCCTCGCCCTACCTTGTTTACAGCCGACGGTTGCCGCGGGGAGAACGGGCCGCCTATCTGGGGAACACCATGATCCAGCAGTTTTTCCTTGTGGTCATCATGGTGGCGCTTCTCGTTGCGGCCATGATTGTAACCGGGTATACTTCCGTGGTAAAGGCAATCCCGGCTGATCGCCTTGCCGCGGTGCTGCCTGTACTTGCCCTGGTTGTCTGGCCGCTGCTGTTGCGGGAGTTTATCCGCCGGGTCTGCTTCGCCGCCTTGCAGATGACAACGGCGCTGCTGCTGGATGGCACTGTTTTTTTAGGTCAGCTCACCGGGCTGCTCCTGCTTGCCGCCGCCGGACGGCTTTCGACTAATACCGCCCTGTATTGCATCGGTCTGGCCTGTGTACCGGCCTGCGGCGGATGGCTGTGGAGCAGGCGGCACACCTATGGGTTTTCCCCCGCCCTGCTGGGTCGGGATCTGCGCAGGAACCTCTCCTTTGGGAAGTGGGTCTTTTTCAGCGGTCTGCTCTGGGCGGCGAGCATGACGCTCTATCCCTGGTTGCTGGCCTTTTTTCACGGTACTGCGGCAACCGGTGTCTGGGGAGCCTGCTGGGGAGTGGTGGCCGTCACCAACCCTTTGCTGCTGGGAATTCAGAACTATCTGGGGCCGAAAATCATCCGGGCCTATACCCGGGGCGGCAGACGGGGACTCGGAAGCTATGTGGTGCGCGCCGCTCTCGGCTGCGGATTCATGCTGCTGCCCCTGGCGGTGCTGCTGCTCTTTTTCGGCGGCCGGGCGGTGGCGTTACTGTATGGCGGCGAATACGGCGGTCACGCCCCGGTGGTGATGCTGCTGGCCGTCTATATCCTGATATCGGCCATTACCTTCCCTGTTTCACGGGGACTTTTGGCCATGGAACGGGCGCGACTCTACTTTGCGGCCAACCTCGTTCCCCTTGCGGTTATGCTCGGCGGCGGTATTTTGCTGGTGAAATTTTTCGGGGCCGCCGGGGTGGCCATGGCCCTGGTGGCGGGATCCCTGGCCACCGCCGTCGTTATGTCGGGACTCTTTTTTTCCCTGGTCGGCAAATGTGAGGCGCAAGTCGAAAACCCCGCAAGCCGGCAAAGAGACAGGAGGGCACCATGAAGAACCTCGCCGAATCCTTCACCGGAAGAACGCCGTTGATCCTGGCATCCTTTCTCTTCCTGCTGCTGGTCTTTTGGCTGGCCACCCCCTTTGATTTCTCCTGGCCCGGCACAGTGTGGCTCATGGAGGATCAGTTCAGCGTTGCCGAGGCCATTGCACGCATGCGGCACGGCAACCTCATGCGTCGAATCGCCCTGCTGATGCTGGCCGCCTTCTCTCTCTTCAGCCTGGCGTGGACCAAGAACCGCTACCGGCTCAACTCGATCACCGCGTTGTTGATGATCCTGTATCTGGGGCTGATTCTCCTCAGCCTTGCCTGGTCAGTGGATGTCGTTTTCACCCTGCGGCGGGTGGTCATCGTCTGTATCCTCTGGTTTGCGGCCACTGTGGCGGCGGCCCGCTTCAGTCTGCGGGAACTGGCCCTGCTGGCCGTCCTGGTCACAGGTACCACGCTGCTTCTGGCCGTGGGCAACGAACTGCGGTTGCAGACCATGGATCCGGCCGATGAGCTCTGGCGCTTTGCCGGTCTTTTCCACACGGTTACCATGGGTTGGAACTGCGGATTGCTGGCCATCTCGGCACTTTTTCTGCTGCACGGCGAGGAGCGGGTCGGCCGTCGTTTTCTCCTGGCAGTCGTGATTATTTTCGCCCTTGTTTTCCTGCTGCTCACCAAGAGCCGCATGGCGGTCGTCGCCACGCTTGTGGGTATGGGTTATTTCCGGTTCCGCCTCAGCTCTCCCGGTGATCGGATTTTAGTCATCCTCGGGGTGATCATCATCACCTGCCTTGCCTATCTGAGCCTCGGCGACCGCCTGCTCTCCCTGGGCGAGGAGGCCTCGACCCTGGGCCGGGGAGAGGCGGCCAGGGAGTCGGTGGGCAGCCTCACCGGTCGTACCCTGCTCTGGGCCGAGTGTTTCAGGTGGGCGGCCCAGCGGCCCCTGCGGGGATATGGATTCAACACCTTTATCAGTCCGGAACATGTCGATACCATTGCAAGGAATGTGGGATGGCTGCCGAATTCCACCCACTCCGGCTACCTGGACGCCCTGCTGGGAATCGGTTATCCCGGGGCCGTGGTGCTCATCCTCTTTCTCCTTTCCGCCTTTATCAGGTCGTTGCTGCTCTCGCGGAATGTCGCGGAGCATGGGGCCGAATACGATTTTGCCGGAGCGGTTCTGCTCTGGCTGGCCTTCAACCTCTTTCTGGAGGCCAACCTCATCACCAGGCCGCTGTTCATGACATTTTTCAGCATGTGTGTTCTGGCGCGGCTGGCCCTGCTGCCTGCTGGGGAGTGGGAGCGCTGAAGGGGATGGAGCCGACGATCACCGTTGCCGTGCCCACCTACAACCGTGCCGCCATGCTTGGGGATGCCCTTGCCTGCCTGGCGGCACAGGAAACCGGTGGCCGCTTCACGTATGAAATTCTGGTGCTTGACGACGGTTCCACCGACGCAACTTCTCAGGTGGTGCGGGCCATGGTCGATGACGGAGTCCAGAGGGTGCGTTATATTCAGGTGGGCGGCCGGGGATATACCGGGGTGCTGAATCGGGCGGTGAGGGAGTTCCGCGGGCGGTGGCTGGCCTTTTTCGATGATGATCAGCTCACCCATGGCGACTGGCTGAGCCGGTTGTATGACGCAGCGCTCCGCCACGAGGCGGAGATGGTCGGCGGCCCCGTGGAGCTGGATCTTGCCCCGGAGGTGCTTGGCGGCCTGGGACCGGTGTGCCGGGATCTCTGCGGCGAAACTCCGGAGGTGCGCAATCCGGAGCTTTTTCAGAAGCGGTGGCCGCTACCGCCGGGGGGCAATCGCATGGTTCACCGCTCGGTCTTTGAACGCCTTGGCTCATTTGACGAAACCATGCTCACCGGCGGCTGCGATCGCGATTTTCTGCTGCGGGCCGTGGCTGCCGGAGTGGTCATGGCCCATGCGCCCGGGGCAGTGGTCAGGCACCGTATCGGTGCCGAGCGCTTCACCAGCGATCATGTGCGCTGGTACAGTCTGCAGTGGGGCTCTTCTTTCGCCCATATCGACGCCAAGCGTTACGGACTTGCGAAAACGGCATTTCTGGCGGTCGCCCGGGTGGGGCAGGCCCTGGTGATCAACCTTCCCCTGCTGCTGCTTGCACGGCTCCGGGGGGACGGCGCCGCCCGGCTCGACCGTTGGGCCCTGCTGTGGCGGGCCGTGGGATATACGCGAAAGACCCTGCAGATGCTGATGCCGCGTCTTCTGCCCCAGGAGGAATTTTTCAGTCGCATCGAGTTTCGGCGGGGTAGACGGCGATGCAGTGAGGAAAACCAACGGGAGGGGGATATATGAGAGGGACGACGGGTTTGGCCATTGCGCTTGCGACGTTGATTTTTTGGCTGGTAACAGTGCAGAGGGGACGGACGACCATCTATTATCTGGACTCCGGCGGTGGTTCGGACGCTGCGGCGGGCACCTCGGAGGCAACAGCCTGGAAAAGCCTGGGGATGCTTGCCCGCAGGAGTTTTGCCCCCGGCGATATCATCCGCCTGAAAAGGGGTGAAGTATGGTATGAGGAAATGGTCCTGGCCTCCTCGGGAAGCCCCGAAAGCCCCATTGTCGTCGAGGATTACGGCGATTCTGAAAAACCGCGGCCACGGCTGGTCGGTACCGCGGTTGCGGCGCTGAACTGGGAGCCGGTGCCGGGCATGACCGCAATCTATCGTACCGTGGGCAACGGGATCGACGCCGAGCCCGGGCTGCTTCTCCACCGGGATCTACCCAGACCGCCCATTGCCACCCTCTTTCTTGCCTCGGCAAAGGGGGTGATTTCCCGGGGTGCCGTTGCCCTGCAGCTGGAAAACTCTTACTGCAACATGCAGGTGACCGCCGTTGACGGTGCCTCCAACCGGATTTCCGGCATCACCTTTTTCCGTGATCCCCAGCGGCACTGGCAGGCGGATGACGGCGTCGAGATCCGGCAGGCGGATGTTCACGGCCGCGAGACCTCCTTTACAGCAGCTCTGGCGACAAGCGGCCTGCAAACCGACCCCCGGGGCCTGACCCGTCCGGGTGACTGGTACTGGGATTCGGCGCAAAAGGCCGTGTATCTCTTTGCAGAGAGCGATCCCGCCTCCGGGACCCGGTTGGCTGTGCTGAAAACCGGGATCCGCCTGGTAAACGGCCATGACCTCATCATCCGCAACCTCGATATCCATGGTTTCGGCGAGACCGGGGTACATCTCAATGGCGCGGACTCGGTCATTCTTGACGACATCGGGGTGGGCGCCATCGGTTTTCGGGGGCACAAAACCGCCATCCTTCTGGAGAATTCAAGCAACTGCATTGTCCGCAACTGCCGGGTGGAGTCTCCCCTGGTCTGCGGCATCGGCATCTACAGCTATGACCGGCCTTCCCGTAACAACCGGATCATCGACAATCACATCCTGGCAAGCGGGGCCGCCGCCGTTATCCTCAACACCGATTCCCGGGAGACCGCCTCGCTGGTAACGGACAACACCATTGCCGCCAATGTGGTCGAGGGGGCCAACAGCCTGGCCTATGACAGCGGTGGAATCTACGCCCTCAACATCGGCCCCGGCAACATCCTCAGCGAGAACACCATTGTCAACGGCGGCAGTCGCAGCCTGCGCAGCGCCGGCATCATGATCGACGGCGGTGTTTCACCCATGGTTATCCGCTCAAATATTGCTGAGAATAACTCCCTGGGGGGAATCGTGGTCAGCGGTGCCGGTCATCTCATCGAGAACAATCGTCTCCGGCGCAACGGGGTTTCCGCCTGGGACAGCGCCCAGCTGGTATTTTTTCCGGTGATCGACAACCCCTCGGGCTGCACCGTGCGCGACAACGTCATGGAGGATGGCGGCGGCGGCAACATGGTGCTGGTGCTGAAGCGCTCCTCCCTGCCGCAGACCCCGATTGTTTTCGACAACAACACCTACGGGGCGACGGCGCCCTTGCCCTTTTGTCTGAGTGAGCATGAGTATTGCGACCGGTGGGTCGATTTTTCCACCTGGAAGCTTCTCACCGGTCAGGACAGTCATTCGGTTTTTGAGGACCTCAGGTGGCGTCCCGGGGAGAAAGGGGCCATCACCGGCCCGCTTTCCCTGCTGCTCTGATGCCGGGCTTGCGCTTGTAACCGGTTGCAGATTCCTTGTTCAGCAAAGCCGGTTGTTTGTTCCGTGAGCATTCATTCGCGCCCAGGGTCATGCTCCGCCGGCTGGTTTCGGGGAATCAGCCAGCAGGAGATTTTCACCCGGCTGATCTCCGGTGGCCGGAACCGGGGGCAACCGGTGAAGTGGAGACGGCAGTATTTTGCCGCATAGCCGTGGGGATCGTACTGTTCCCAGCGTGTTTCCACCAGCCAGATGCGGCGGTGTTTCCCGGCCGTTTTCATCAGTTTTCCGCCGACCGTTTCATAATCCTGCCGCACGGCTCCCTGTTCCACCACCTCCATCGCCGTCGGCCGGAAGTAATGGAGAAAGGGCTTGATGTGGCCGGTGACGTAGACGGCGTCGCCGGCGCTGCCGTTTTCAGCGATATAGGCGGCGGCGCTGCGGAAATCGGTTTTGGCGTAGGCGGGATCGGTGAAGTGGTTGGCTATGGCCGTTGCCTGGTAGGAGAGAACCGCGGCCAGCAGGAGGATGCCGCGACCATGGCCGGCCGTGATGCCGGCGGCGCAGAGGATCAGCAGGGGAAAGAGCAGGGAACTGATATATCGGAGATTGTAGGAGTGGTGGGTGTTGACGGCAAGGAGCGTCAACAGGGTTGTGGGAATGACCAGCCAGAGCAGCAGAACGATCCTGGTTTGCCGCCGGCTGAGGCTCCGCAACGCCATTGCCAGGCAGGGGATGAAGATCAGGCCGAAGAAAAGAAAAACGAACGGAAAAGGGGTGATCGCCCGTGCCGGGGAGAAGTGATGAAGGCTGTAAGTGGAGGGGCCCAGCGAGAAACCCGAGAAAAAGGCGAAGAGGGAATAGGGCAGGGCCAGGAGAGAAAAGGGGCGTTCAATGCCGTAGGAAACGCCCAACCCCTTCAGCAAGACGGGAACAAAGGGAAAAAAGGTGAGTGAGGCCGCCAGCTGGCAGCCAATGATCCGGCTTGCGTACCATACAGCGCCGTATCCGGTTTTTCCGGTCACAAAGGGTACCAGGGCCAGGTGAAAGATGAGAATCAGGGCCGTCATCAGGTGGGTATGGATTCCCAGGGTGATGCTGAGCCAGTAAAGGAACCACTGTTTTTTGTCCGGTGCCTTGAGGAGGTGGAGCAGCGACAGGGTGGAGGCAAGCGTCAGGAGCATGAAGAGGGTATAGGGTCTGGCATCCTGGGAATACCAGAGGTGGAAGGGAGAAAATGTCAGCAGCAGGGCGGCGACGACGCCGGTTTGCCGGTCGGTGAGAAGCGAGGCCAGCCGGAAGAGCAGCGGCACGGTGAGGGCGCCGAAAATTGCCGACGGCAGACGCAGGCTCCATTCCGTCGGTGACAGCAGGAAGAAGAGCCGCTCGATGGCGTAGTACAGAGGCGGGGTGCTGGAAATGGAGGCTCCCCGCCAGATGAGGCCGTTCCAGCCGGGGGCGATGATCTCGCGGGTGAGAACTTCATCCTGCCAGAAACTTGCCCCGCCCAGGTCCCAGAGCCGCAGGGCCAGGGCGACAACGGTGAGGAAAGAAATGAGGAAGCCGGTCGTAAGCGGCAATGGGCGGTGTTTTTTTTCGCTGCGGAACAGGGGGGTGTCGCTCATGGAACCGGAAAGAGACGGGAGGTGATGAGACGGTGGCGGGCCAGGCGAAAGCAGCAGGCCGTGACCATACAGCCCAGGCCGTATCTGATGCTGCGGACAAGGTTGATGGAGGAGGCTTCCGGGAAGTAGCTGGTGGGACAGCTGATTTCCGCCACCGTGTACTTTTTCCACAGGATCTGGGCGATGATCTGGTTGTCGAAGACAAAGTCGTCGGAGAAGAGCTCCAGGTCCAGGTCTTTGAGGAGGGTGCGGGAAAATGCCCGGTAACCGGTGTGGTATTCCGAGAGTTTGGCGCCCAGGAGGAGATTCTCCGCCAGGGTGAGAAGACGGTTGGCGGCATATTTCCAGGGGGGCATACCGCCCTTGAGGGCATGGCCTCCGAGAATGCGGGAGCCGAGGACGCAGTGATAGAGGCCGTTGCCGATCATGGCCGCCATTGCCGGAATGAGTTTCGGGGTGTACTGATAATCCGGGTGCACCATGATGATGATATCGCCCCGGTGCTGCAGGGCAAGGGAGTAGCAGGTTTTCTGGTTGGCGCCGTAGCCGCGGTTGTCGGCATGGACGTGGACGCATGAACCGGCCAGGGAGTTGGCGATGGCCACGGTTTCGTCCCTGCTGCCGTCATCGACGATGATCACCTGATCGACGATGCCCTGGGCCATGACCTCGTCGTAGGTACGGCGGATTGTTCTGGCCGCGTTGAAGGCGGGCATGATGACGATGATCTTCTGGTTTCGATACATGCGGGATGACCGGAAAATATGGGACGGGACAGGCGGCTCGGAGAAAAACAGCGTACCTTATAGTTTTACCCGAAACCGCTATGAAAGTGAATTTCAAAAAATCGGCGGGAAAGGGGGAAGGGGAGAAAATCGGCCCCGACAGGAAAAAGGAGGGGGAAACCTGTGGGGGCCGGAGGAGGGGTGTCGTGGTGATTGTTTACATGGGGCCGCCCCGGCCGTGGTGACCGGCCGGTCCGAAACCGGGGCCCATCATGCCGTGTCGTCCCGGACCCAAGAAGGCGGGCAGGCCTTTTTCCGCCGCCTTCTTGCGCATGCTCTCCCGCAGGTCGAACAACTCCGCGGACAGGGCCGCGGCCTGGGCGGTATCGGGGTTGTCGCTCCGCATCAGGGCGCGCATTTCCGCACGTTTGATTGCCATGTTTTTCCTGATGTCGGCTGTTTCATCCAGAAAGGCGCTTCGTTGTTTTTGCTGTTCTTCGCTCAGTTCCTGGCCGAAACAGGGACCACCGGGCCCCCGGCCTTCGACCCCGGGACCGTGCGCCCCGGCAAACCGGACACCGGCAATGCCGAGTCCGAGGACGGCGATTGAAATAATGGTAAGGTGTCGGAGAGGGTGTCTGTCTTTCATGGTTTTCTCCCGTGGTTGAAATTCTGAGGTGTTTGCCTGTGTACCCCTGGATTAAGCAAGTGGTATGCCCGAAGAGGAATTTTATTGATAACAGTAGGAGATTGTTTGAAAAGATGAACAGTGCCCCGGGGCCGTACGGCTTTTTTGTTGGAAAAGGGAGACGTGTGCCGCCAAGGGGCGGGGAATTTTTACCCGGTCGCCCCGGCCGGGTGGGTAATTTTTACCCGATACCGCTCCGGTAAAGGAGGGTGCGGCCGGTTGGTCGCGACCAATCACTGTTAGGATGCAAGATATAGCGCATGGTTGCCCATCCTGTGATTACCTTAAGGCCGGCCTGAATTTTGCTTCAGACAGAAAGAAAAAGCATGCCATGAACCGGAAAACCCGCACCCGTCTCTTCTATGTCTCTCCCTGGCTGTTGGCCATGGCCACCGGTCTGCTGGTATTGATCATCGTGGTCTTTTCGGTGACCAATATACAGCGGGAAAAACGGCTCATGACCCGGGCGCTCATCCAGAAGGCCGCAACCCTGATGCGGATCGTCAACTCCGGCTCCCGCTCCTCCTTTGTCGCCGATTTCCGCCGCGGCATGCACCTTATCAATCCCTGGAACGATCATGTCCAGCGGGTCATCTCCCACGTGGCCGAGGCCGCCGATATCCGTTATCTGGCCGTGGTGGACGAGGATGGCGAGGTGGTCGCCCACAGCGATCCCGGCTTGATCGGCACCACCTTGCATATCGCCTTTTCCGAGCTGCAGTCCTTTGTGGAGGTGCACGAACTGCGCAGGGTGCATTATCATATTGTCTCGACCGGGGAAAAGGAACGGATTTTCGAGGCGGTGCGTCCCTTTGTCCCCCTGCGCCCATTGCCGCCGGATGCGCCGTTTCGCAAGTGGCTGCGTCTCAACGGCATGGGCGGCTTCGGCACTTACCGGGGACCCGGCGGTTTCAATCCCCACCACCACTTCCGTCTCTTTGATCCCGATCAGCAGTATGTGATCGTAGCCGGCCTGAGTCTCAGCAGCTATGATGCGGCCATCAAAAAGCTCTATCTGCAGGCGGCGGTGCTGTCCGTTGTCATGTTGCTGGTCGGCTGCGGCGGCTGGCTTTCTCTGGCTGCGGTGCAGGGATACCGGGTTTCCCAGCATACCCTTGGTGAAATGAGGGCCTTTACCGGACTGCTGATTTCCCGCCTGCCGGTGGGGATCATAGCCACGGATCGGGACGGATTGATCAAAACCTGTAACCGGGCCGCCGCCGCAATGATCCGGGTGGAGGCGGACAAACTGCCCGGCGCCCCTCCGGAGAAGGTATTGCCGGAAGATTTTACGGTTTTTTTTCAACAGGAGATGGATGACAACGGCACCGGCCGGACAGGTGGCGAGGGACGCGACATCCATTTTTCCGCAGACGGCATCACCCGTATTCTCCACTGTCAGGTCATCAGGATTTCCGAGAGCCGGGAAGGCGACGGCGGCAGGGTGCTGCTGCTGACCGATCTCACCGACCTGAAAAATCTCGAGCGGGAAATGCGGCGCCATGAACGGCTGGCAGCCATTGGTGAAATGGCCGCCGGCGTCGCCCATGAGGTGCGTAACCCTCTTAGCTCCATCAAGGGACTTGCCCTGTTGCTCCAGGGTAAGTTTGCCTCGGGAAGCAAGGAGCGGCAGAGCGCCCAGCTGCTGATTCAGGAGGTGGAGAGGCTGAACCGTGCCATTACCGAACTGCTCAACTTTACCGGTTCAGCGGCAATGGATCTGCAGCCGGTGGACATCGGGGCTTTGTTGAAAAAGGAGGTGCAGCTGCTGGGTACGGATATCGACAAGGGCGGCGTCACTCTCAAGCTGGAGATTGCCGATGATCTGGCACCGGTGCGCGCCGATGCCGACCGGCTCAATCAGGTTTTCCTCAACCTGCTGCTCAACGCCCTGCAGGCCATGCCCGGAGGCGGTACCCTTGCCGTCAGCGCCGGCAACAGTCCGGATGGACGGGAGGTAATCATTGCCATCAAGGATAGCGGCAGGGGGATACCGGCGGCCATGCTCGGCCAGGTCTTCTATCCCTATTTCACCACCAGGCCCGGCGGTACCGGGCTGGGACTGGCGATGTCGCAAAAGATCGTCACCGATCACGACGGCACCATCCGGCTGGAGAGCGAGGAGGGTGCCGGAACCACGGTCACCGTCGTCCTGCCCGTGATGATGGCGGATTCAGTCTGAAGGCGATATGATCTCCAGAAAGTTCTCCTGAAGAAAGGTACATTCCCTGGGAGTGAGATCAAAGCGCAGCACTGCATCGTTGATGACGCTCTGTCGGGATTTGTCGGGGTGCTGCTGCACGGTCTCGCCTATCCAGCGGATGGCGTTTTTCAAAGCCGTTGACGGCGGTTGGATTGAATCGGCACCACTCATCTGTTCTCCTTGCTTTGGGATACGGGGTCGGGGATGCTGCGTGAGCGCTTACAGCCAAGAGGTATATATTATTCCCAGGGTTGCGAACCCTGGGAATAATTATGCGTAATCTATACCGTACCTTTGTCCCACCCGCCAACTTTTTTTCTTATGCGCTTCACCGTCCGCCGGGCGGAAGGTCTTGACGGCCGTCGAACTCCGGTGGTATCATTGTTTATGATGGTTCGCGTCCGCCCATCCGGGATGTGGTGCCGAAGACCGGGGACTGGGAAGCCCAACCGCTCAGTCGTCTCCGTGATATGGAAGACATGATTTTTTTGAGCCTGAAGGTCACAGAGGAAATATGGAAAGTCTTGCCGGACAGTTTTTAATCTCGACCCTGCGAATGCCTGATCCCCGCTTCCGGGAGCAGGTCATTTACATGTGCGCCCACAATGAAGAGGGGGCCATGGGCCTGGTTATCAACAACCCGAACCCGGAAATGACCCTGGTGGATATCCTGCGCGGCACTGAAATGCCCATTCCCGAGGAACCGCTGCCCCCTGTCTATATCGGGGGCCCGGTGGAACTTGATGCCGGATTCATCCTTTTTAGCTCCGATTACACCGCCCGCAACGAGCTGGAAATCAGTCCCCGTATTTCTCTGTCCCGCGATAACGGCCTGCTCTACGATATCGCCCGCAACCGGGGGCCGGAACACTTTCTCTTCATGCTGGGCTATGCCGGGTGGGGACCGGGACAGTTGGAGGCCGAGCTTGCCGATAACGGCTGGCTGATCGTGCCCTCCGACTTTGATGTGCTCTTCAACACTCCGGATGAGCTTAAATGGAAGATGGCGGCCCGCAAACACGGTATCGATATTTCCATTTACGGCGATATCATCGGCAACGCCTGATTCAGGGTATCTTCTTTTCTCTTTTTCCCTTACCGGTTCCATGAGTGACGGCAAACCACAGCAGGCGGCCCGCATCGACGATATCTTCCGGTGCACCCAATGCGGTTTCTGCTGCCATGGGGAGACCACGGTCTCCCTGGACGAGGATGACCGTCGCCGCATGGTGGCCTGCCTGGGAGAGCCCGAAGCAGTGGTGCGGGACAAGTACTGGAGGGTGACCGGCGATATCGTTCAGATGAAGACCGTTGACGGCCACTGCATCTTTTACGACGATGAACGCGGTTGCACGGTGCATGCCGGTCGTCCCTGGCGTTGTGCCCAGTGGCCCCTGCACCCCAGCATACTTGCAGACCGCGCCAATTTTGAAACCATTAAAAACTCCTGCCCCGGAATAAATCCGGACCTCGATTACGAGTCCTTCTGCGCCGTTCTCAGGCAACTTATGGTTGAAAAAGAAGTACTCGCCTGCTAAAGATTTATTCTCAGCCCCACGCCGACCCGAGGCGTTATACCGCCCCAGAGACGAAAAGCAATGTAATTGATCGCAACCACCGCATCTTCGCACACTCTCTCCCGGCCCCATAACGGGGCTATAGCAGCCGGGAGAGAGCGTGCGAATCTGCAGCACCTGTGAACAATTACAGTTTGGAAGATGATATACTGCCGGGGTTACCTGCCCCTGTGATCGGTTACAAAGCAATCTGGATGAAATTCGTCTTTCTATTTCTCGGTAAGACCAGGGAAAAGTATATCGATACCGGTATCAGGGATCACGCCAAACGATTGGGAAGGTATCTTTCCGTTGAAATCGTTGTCTTGAAAGAAAAGATCATTCCTTCGCTTACTCATGATCAGCAGAAAGAGCGTGACGGCCGTCTGCTTCTGAGCAGATGTAAAAGCGGTGTCATCAAGGTGGCGCTTGATGCGCGCGGCCGGCAGCCCGATTCCATGGAACTCGCCGACATGGTGGGCGGCTGGGAAAGGAGCGGTCTCGGAAGCGTGGTGTTCCTCATCGGCGGTCATCTGGGACTGGCGCCCGGGGTGCTCCAAGAGGCCGATGTCGTCCTCTCCCTTTCCAGGTTGACCTTTACCCATGAGATGAGCCGACTGATCTTGTTGGAACAGCTCTACCGGGCCTGTTCCATAAGGGCGGGACATACATACCACAGGTAATACGAGGGACTCGAACAGACGACGGTATTCACGGATGGCAAGCCAGAGAGAAACGGACCCGATAGCGATTTTTGAGGATTTTTTCAACGAACTGCAGCGACAGGATATCGTCAGGCTGCACTCCATCCACCTGGTGGGCACCGCCCTGACACCGGACTTTGACGAACGGGTTTCCGATATCAATTCCATTGTGGTGCTGCCGTCCATGAATCTGAAATTTATCGAATATCTCGCTCCGTTGGGCAGAAAGTACAAGCCCCGAAAGATCGCAGCCCCCCTGATCATGACACCGGACTATATCACCTCCTCTCTGGATACCTTTCCGGTGGAATTTCTCAGCTACAAGCTGATTCACCGTACGGTCCACGGTCCGGATATTCTGGCGGGGCTTTCCTTCAAGAGGAAGTATATGCAGCTGCAATGCGCCCGGGAGATTAAGTCCAAGCTCATCTGGCTGCGCCAGGCCTATCTCAACTCATACGGCGACCGCAACCTGCTGATCCGGAGACTCTCCGAATCCATCGTCGGTTTTTTTCCTCTGTTCAGGGCGATTTTAGCCGTCAACTCCAGGCCCACTCCCCGCACCTGCCACTCCATTGTCGGCGAGCTTCAGCGCTTGACCGGGGTGGATACCGGCATCTTTCGGAAGATGTTTCTCCTGCGGCACCGGCAGCTCGATTTCAACGATCAGGAGCTGCTGCACGGGTTTGAGGAATTCTATCACGCCACCGAGAAGCTACGGGACAAGATCGATGCTCCTCCCCTGTAGAAATGTTGTTGCGCTGCTGATTCCGGCGCTGTTCTTTTTTTTGTGCGTTTCGCTCTGCCATGGCGTGACCCCGCCGGTACCCGACGTTCCCACCGGCCGGATAATGGACCTGGCCGGCATTATCGACGGGCCCACCGAGGAAAAGCTCGACCGGGTCCTGACGGAGCTGGAAGAGAAGACCGGGGCCCAGATGGTGATCCTCACCGTGGCCTCGCTGGATGGTGAGGAGATCAACACCTTTTCCCTGCGGTTTGCCGAAAAGTGGGAGCTGGGCGCCGGCGGGAAGGATAACGGTCTGCTGTTGACCGTGGCCGTCAAGGAGAGAAAGTACCGTTTCGAGGTCGGCTACGGATTGGAATCGGTTCTGCCCGACAGCCTGGTGGGGAGCATCGGCCGGGATAATCTGGTTCCCTATTTCAAGGCCGGTGAATATTCCCGGGGAGTTGCCGCGGCCACTGCAGCCGTTCTCGATATCCTCGCCGAGCATTACCAGATACGGTTTACATCCACCGGCCTGCCCCGACCCCAGACCGGGAGCAATGATGATGACACCATTGCCGCCTTTCTCTTTTTCCTTGGTTTTGTAATCTTTCTTATCCTGCAGATACGCCGGTCGAGGCGACGGGAAGCCCGCGGCGGGAAACGGAGAAAAACAATACCGGGCGTCATTCCCGGCGGCTGGATGGGGTCCGGCGGGTTTGGCGGCGGCAGCGGCGGTTTTGGAGGATTCAGCGGCGGCGGCGGTGGTTTCGGCGGCGGCGGAGCTTCCGGAGGGTGGTGAAGGCAGAGGATGGAAGCGATCACAGGCGTGCCGACCGCACGCAGCAAAAAGCCGTTACCGGGTGTTCCGGTAACGGCTTTTTTGCTTTTCCCGGTGGTCACATCCGTGCCGGGATGGGATGCCTGTGAACGATGACAGATTGGCGGTATGATATACCGCAGGGTTATATACCCGGAGATCGGTTAGGGGGGTTGCCCTCTAGAGCAGGTCCGATTTTTTGAGCAGAACCAGCGCGACTCTGTAGGAGACGGCGATAACCGCCACCCAGCTGATGAGTAAAAAGAAGTTCATTGTCTGTGTACCTCCATGGAAATCAGGTATTGGGAGACATCCTGTAATTGGTTGGCGGAGCTTTCTTTAGTAGGAGTGATCGGCAATTTCCTCCACCGTAATTTTTTTTCTGTCCATGGACCACCAGACAAAGGCGATATAGGCCAGAACAAAGGGAATGAATATGGCCACATAGGTCATTACCTTGAGGGTGTACGGGGACGATGAGGCATTGTAAATGGTCAGGCTGGATTGCAGGTCCGCCCTGGAAGGGTAAAAGGCCGTCTTGTTGTAGGCGGGCAGCAGTAACAGGGTCAGGGACAGCAGCACGGTGCCGGGACCGCCGAACCAGATGCCTGCGGTGGAGTCGGTTCCCGTGGTTTTGAAGACCCCGATCACCAGCAGAAGCAGGCCGCCGACAAGCATGGCGGCAAGCCAGGGGTTGGCCAGGAGATTGCCCAGGTATTTCCTGGTCACAAGGCCGATTGTCCCCTGGTCGTCAATGATGCCGTAGCCCTTCATCAGCAGCAGGTTGCCGAGAATAAAGAGCAGAAAGGGAAGCGAGCAGAAAAAGCTTCTCCCGCAGGCGCTGCGCAGTCTGCTTTCCAAACCCGGGGTATCGTTGAAGTCCAGGTTGTTGACCAGGTACATGGCGCCCAGGGTTCTGGCATTGAAGACGAGAAAGAGACCCAGTGAAACGTTGAACAAGCTGAAGGCTGCCTCGAGTCCCCGCAGGGAATGGGTCCAGGTTACCAGGTTGTAGCCGCTGAGGCGGAAGTTGGAGCCGGTGTAGAATGTCCCCACCGCGGTTCCGATCAGCAGAATGCCCAGGGAGCCGTTGAGGAAGAGAAACAGTTCGTAGATGCCTGCTCCCAGCAGGTTGCGCGGTTTTTTCCGGTATTCGTAACTGACCGCCTGCAGGATGAAGGTAAAGAGAATGGAAATCCACACCCAGTAGGCCCCGCCGAAGGAGGTGGCGTAAAATTTCGGGAAAGAGGCGAACAGGGCGCCGCCGAAGAGTACCAGGGTGGTGAAGGTGAGTTCCCACTTGCGGCCGAGGGAGTTGATCACCAGGGATTTTTCGATCTCGTTCGTCGTCACCTGCCGGAGCAGCGTCTGGCCTCCTTGGACAAAGGTGAGAAAGAGAAAGAGCGAACCAACCACGGAGCAGAGCAGCCACCAGAGCTGTTGCAGACTTTGATAATCGAGCTGGGCAATCATTTACTTTTCCTCCGGTCCGATCTTGATCTGTTTGAGCATGATGCTCACTTCGGCAATGAGCAGGATGGTGAAGAGTGCCAGGAACATGTAGAAAGTTGTCTGCACGGTGGAGCTGGTCAGGTTGGAACGGGCCACGGTAACGGGAAGCAGGTCCTGGATGGCCCAGGGTTGCCGGCCGACCTCGGCCACGATCCAGCCGGCCCAGTGGGCCGCAAGAGCAAGGAAGAACATGGTGGTGCCGGGCAGCAGCAGCCAGGTTTTTTGTTCCAGCCCGCCCCTGATGCCGAAAAAGAGATAGGCCAGAAAGACCAGGGGAAAGATGGAACCCAGGATGACCATCACATGGAAGGCGTTGAAGGAGATGGCCACCGGCGGTACGGCGTCTTCGGGTTGTGCCAGAAAACCGTATCCCAGATATTCCCTGTTTTTTTCAAACGTTGCCCGGGTCCGGGCCGCCTCTTCCTCATTCCCCGCCTTTTTCGCCTGCTTGTAAGCTGCCAGGGCGGCCACGGCCTCTTTCCCCCTTTCCATTTTCCAGGCAGCACCCGGGATACCGTGTTCCGGGTTGCCGTAAACCAGATCCTTGATACCGGGGACAAAGGTACCCACATTTCTGGTGGCCAGCAGTGAGAGCAGATAGGGTATGCGGATTTCAAAGCTGAATGGTTGCTGCTCGTCGCCCACCTTTTTCTTTG
The DNA here is from genome assembly GCA_964446115.1 of uncultured Desulfobulbia bacterium. Classification (GTDB taxonomy): domain Bacteria; phylum Desulfobacterota; class Desulfobulbia; order Desulfobulbales; family Desulfobulbaceae; genus CAYUNE01. The sequence goes on from CAYUNE010000027.1 coordinate 143,832, forward strand.
GGTTGATCAGGCCCATGGCAACCAGGCCGGCATTGGTCTCGCCTTCATAGAGCCCCTCGATGGCAGCCAGCTTCATGGGTTGGTTGCGGGCCACCTCAAAGGCGGCCTCGTCGCCGGTGAAGGCGGAAAGGCCGGAGGCCAGCAGGCCGAAGACCGAGGCAACGACAATGGAGCGCCTGGCCATCTTGCCGTGGCGCCCTTTGAGCAGGTAGTAGGAGGAGATGGAGATGATGAACATGGCGGCAAGCACCATGGAGGAGCTGGTGGTATGGGTGAACTTGGAAACCGCCACCGGAGAAAAGGCGACATCGAGGAAATTCCGCATCTCGAAACGGGCTGTATCCGGGTTGAACTCCTGGCCCACGGGGTGCATCATCCAGGCATTGGCCACCAGGATCCAGACCGCGGACATGTTGGAGCCCAGAGCCACCATCCAGGTGGAAAAGAGATGGAATCCTTTGGATACCCGGTTCCAGCCGAAAAACATCACCGCAAAAAAGGTGGCCTCCAGGAAAAAGGCGATGATTCCCTCGATGGCCAGGGGCGCGCCGAAGATATCCCCCACCATCCACGAGTAGTTGGACCAGTTGGTCCCAAATTCAAACTCCATGATGATACCGGTGGCAACGCCGATGGCGAAGTTGATCCCGAAGAGTTTCATCCAGAACTTGGTCAGCCGTTTCCACTCCATGCTGCCGGTTCTGACATAGATGGAATGATAAAAGGCGATGATCCAGGTGATGCCCAGGGTCAACGGCACAAAGATCCAGTGGTAGAGGGCCGTTAAGGCGAATTGGGCCCTGGACCAGTTCACCAGGCCGGGGTCGAGGTTTTCAATCATGGTCTGTTTCCTCCATGGCAGTGGAATTTCCAGGAACGGCTCCGGTTATCTGTCCCAGCACATAATCGGCCCGCTGCTGGTCGGTGGCAAAACGGCTCTGCAGAAAATCAGGAAAAAAGAAGAGCTTGAGCACCCCGAACATGATGAGGAGTTTAACGAGGATTATTTTCCAGAGAGTTCTGCCCAGGGTCATTCGCCGCAGGCCGTCGGCATAAAACCCATACACCCGCAACAGGAGAGATTTCTGCGGCATTGATTGTTCCATGGAAAGCCTTTCCGTGTTGGCGGTGATGGGGTTGTGGTGCGGCTTGGGGAAACGACAGGGAAAAGAGCGTCTCTGAAATAAATGATATATCCCCAGGGAACCGGACTCAAGGGAAATCTCGTTGTACAGGCCGTTTGACCAGGTTATACGCATATGCACGAAACTTTTTGTCAAGAAATTTGTCTAAAGATTATTGAGAGATGCTTCGATAAACACAACGACTGCAATGGCAGAAAATCACGGCAAAGTTTGACTTTGCCTCCATGCTTTTGATAGATTTGAAGTAGAAAGTTGTGAATTCAAACGCCTGGAAAAGAGGGCGACTTGTTTTGTGTTTTTTTGGAAAAACAAGATGATACGTGTTATAATGAAAGAAAGCCTGGGAAAGGTAAAACTTTAACTCGAACTGGGGACAATGGGTATGAACAGTGGCGAGACGGCAACAGCCGGCGGGCAGGGTAATGAAAATGGAATAATTACCGGTGTTTCTCTGCCATCGTTTCTGCAGGTTCTGGAACTGGAAAAAAACAGTTGTATGATCGATGTGGAGGCGGGCGCAAACAGGGGAGTCCTTTACATGAAGGATGGGGCCCTGATCGACGCTGAAACCGATTTCAACGTCGGCCTGGAGGCCGTCTATGCAATCTGTTCCTGGGACAAGCCCGCCCTGCGGGTGGGGAAATTCTATGATCGCGTTCGCCGCATCCATAAATCCCTCACCCATATTCTCCTTGATGTCGCCCGCCAGAAAGATGAGACCAAGAAACCGGCTTCGCCTGCCGAGCAGCCGGCTGTGATGCCGGACCAGGCGGCGTCCGCCGCGCCGGACCGGCCCGCTTCCGCCCGGACGGCCTCCGTACCGGAGGATATCGGCCGCAAGTATCCCATGGTGGGCAGGTGTATGGAGCTGTTGCCCTCCATACCGGGGGTGCGTCACTACTTTTTTCTCAATCGCCATGGCCGGATCATTATCCAGTCAGCGGATAACCGGAAAATTGCCGATTTTATCACATACAGCATCATTACCGGATTGCAGATGGGCGAGACCCTGGATGCCAAGGGGCCGCAGCTTGTTCTGCTCACCATGGAAAACTACGAGGAACTGCTGATCATTCCCCGTGGCGGGGTGATTATCGGGTTACTTCTCGAAGAAAACATATATGTACCTGATGTCATCAACCAGTTACAGGCGGCGATGAATATCTAGCCAGAACAGAGGGGCGACCATGAGAAAGATTCTTGACGAGATTTCCATTCTACCCGGTGTTGCCGGTTCATGTATTTTCAGCAAGGAGGGCGGGCCGCTGTGCACCGATCACCAGCTGACCATTGACAAGGACTCCATCCACACCATGGGTACCCACCTGATCCGGCTCCTGCAGATGGGCCGGATGGTGGATTTCAAGGTACGGACCGCCAAATTCAAGTTCGACACCTACACGGTGGTGGGCATGGCCCTGGAGGCCGACTCCGTGCTGATGACCATTTGCGAGCCCAATGCCAACTGTTCCCTGGTCGCCACCTCCGCCGGTATGCTGGTTGATGATATCCGTCGCGATTTGGCCCAGGGCATTGCCCTCAATATCGAGGACGTCAAGGAGGTGACCGATACCGCTTACGAATCTGAAACCGTGACCCGCGACGATGAGGAGCAAACGGAGGAAGCTCTTGCCCTGGACCGTCGGACCAGGGACCTGTTTGACCGCATGAAAGATGAACTCTCCGGAATCATCGGGCCGGTGGCCGGGATGGTCATGGACGAGTGCATCGAGGAGGTCACGGTCAACGGCAGCGGTATTTCCAGTGTTTCAAAACTGGTCAACCTGCTGGCGGCGGAAATCGAGGATTCGTCCCAGGCGGCCGACTTTAAACTGAAATGTTACACCATGTCGGAACAGGCCGGTCTCCTGAACCAGCCGGAATCCCGGGAGAGTGAGAGGCAAGTTGCGAGGCCGCAGCCGACCATTGCCGGGCTTGGGTTTGATGAAAAGAGCACGGCCGCGCTCAAGCGCATCGAAACTCATCTCGCCCGGGCCATCGGACCCGGAGCCGAAGCCCTGGTCTGCGAACAGGCAGTTCGCCTGGCAAAAAACGGCGAGGTGGGCAGTGGTCAGCTGCGTGCAATGGTGAACAATCTGGCTGCTGAGATCGCAAATCCGAATGCAGCCCGCGATTTCAGGCGTTTGCTGGATGAATTCACCCCCCCGGACCGGCCACGACGGCCGGATATGGATGGTGAGACGCCGTCGCCTTCCGTCGTCTCTTCCCCCACCGAGCCGGAGATCAAACTGCGTCCCAGCGGATCACCGGCGTCGGAAATGCACAACATCTCCTCCCCGGCCCCAGCTTCCGCCGGCGGGAGCGGCGGCAAGGTGTCCCGGGCCATGGCCAAAAACAGTGTGCGTAACAAGGTATTGAAGACTCCCGAGGTGGACAGCATCACCCTGAAAAAGATTGAGACCAGCCTGGCCCAGGTCATGGGTCCATTCGCCAGCATGGTGATGGAGGAAAATGTCAGCAAGTGGAAGAAAAACGGCCCGGCCGAGATATCCAGGCTGCCGGAATTGATCGACACCATCCGGGAGGATATCAACGACCCCACCCAGGCACTGGCCTTCAATGCCCGGGTAAACGTGGTGCTGGAGAATTTGAAGTAGTCGGCATCGATTTTACTTGAGCAGCATGTCCTTTGCAAAGTTTTCCGGATACCGTTTCGGGAGATACCTGCCGAGATAGGCGCGGGCTTCATCGCTGTTCCGGCACCTGAGCATACGGGTGCCCAGCCGTTGCAGCCGGCCTGCCTCCGAGCTTCTGATCAGCTGTTTGACCAGGGGGATCATCCCCGGCCGCATGCTGAGTTCATCTACCCCCAGGCCGAGAAGAACGGGAACGTAGACCAGGTTTCCGGCCATTTCCCCGCACAGCGATACCTCGATCCCCGCTTCGTGGGCCGCATCCACCGTATGCTTGATCATCCGTAATACCGCCGGATGAAACGGATCATACATATGGGCGACGTTTTCGTTTTCCCGGTCAATGGCCAGGGAGTATTGAATAAGGTCGTTGGTGCCGATACTGAAGAAATCGGCCGCATGGGCCAGGGAATCAGCCATGATCACGGCACTGGGCACCTCGATCATGATGCCGATTTCAACATCCGGCCGGAAGGCGAGCTGATCTTTCTGCAGATCCGCCATGACCGCAGCAATGGTTTTTTTTATGCGGAGGAATTCATCCAGGGAGGTGATCATGGGCAGGAGGATGCGTAGCCTGCCGGCGGCAGCCGCCCGCAACAGGGCCCGGAGCTGGATGGTGAAAAGGGCGGGTTCCTGCTGGAAATAGCGTATGGCCCGCAGGCCGAGGGCTGGATTTTTTTCCGGAAGAAACCGATTGTCGGCAAGGCAGAGGCGGTCCGGGAATTTGTCCCCGCCCACATCCAGTGTCCGGATCGTCACCGGCTGCGGGGCAAGAACGGCGAGAAGATCCCGATAGACCTGGAACAACTCTTCTTCTCCGGGAGGTCTCTCCCTCAAGAAGTAATCGAATTCACTACGAAAGAGCCCAATGCCGTCGGCGCCGCTGCGGACGACGGCGTCCGCCTCGTTGACCATTTCGATATTGGCGGCGACCCTGATGCGGAGACCGTCCCGGGTTTCGGGTATGAGGTGGGCGGCGGCGGCCAGTCGGTGTGAGAGGCGCTGCTCTTTGCGACGTTGGCAGGCAAAACTCCGTTGTTGCTCCAGGTCCGGGTGGAGGTATACCTTGCCGCTGGTACCGTCGAGAATCAAAAGGTCGTCGGTTGCCAGCAGCTGGGAGCAGCGGTGCAGACCAATGACGGCGGGGATACCCAGTGACTGGGCGACAATGGCCGTATGTGAGGTCACGCCGCCCTTTTCCAGGATCAAGCCGATGAGGTCGCAACAGGAGTGAAGTTTAAGGATCTCCTCGGGTGAGGCGTCCCGGGTGACGACGATAACCGGCTGGGTGACATCTTCAACCGGATCGGAGCCGCGACCGGCCATGGCGGCGAAAATTCTGTCGGCCACATGCTTGATGTCATTATACCGTTCCCGGATGTAGGGGTCGTTGATCCGGGAAAACTTTTCACTGATCCGCCGCAGGGCCTTGGCCAGGGCCCATTCCGCATTGATCTTCCGGGTTGTGATGATTTCGATGGTCCGGTCGAAGATCATCCGGTCCCGGATCATCAGCCGATGGCCGTCGATGATCGACAGCGAGTCGACCAGGTCGCCGGCAAACTGGTTGCGCAGCTCCAGCAGTTCCTCTTCCGCCCTCCGGGTTGCCAGTTTGAAACGGGTCACCTCGATATCGATTTGCCGGTCGGGAAGATGATACCAGCCGGTGCGGCGGGTACGGCGTTTGATCACAAGGGCCCGGCCCATGGCCTTGCCCGGTGAAGCGCCGAGGGCATGCAGGGTTTGCGGGCGTTCGTTGTTGCTGCGGCCGTTTGGCTGGGAGGCGCCTGTTTTTTTCATGTCACCTCCTCCCTGCATTCAAGGAGATCGGCCATGGCCCGCATGGCCTCCTCGGCATCCTCGCCGCTGATGCGGATGGAAACGACGGCACCGCATCCCGCCGCCATGCCGAGAATATCGAGGATCGATGAGCAGTCCGCCGTGCGCTCACCGCAGGTGAGCAGGATGCGCGAGGAAAATCCGGCGGCCGTCTCCACCAGGTTGCAGGCCACCCGGGTGTGGACGCCGTGCTCTTTTTTAATGATAAAGGTGCGTTCCAGGGTTTTCACTACTTGATGACGTGCAGTTTGGGTTTTCCCGGGCCCGTGGTTTTTTTCCCCTCACTGTCGGACGGCGGCCCCGGAACCGCGGGAGCTGGAATGTCGATGGCCTTGATGAAACGCGACTCACCGCCCATGGTGAATATTTCCTGACCGGTGAGCTGTTCGGTCCGTAAAAACCAGGTGATATTCTGCGGAGGGACGGAGAGGAGATGCATTTGCACCTGCCACCACTCGTCCCGTTTGCTCCTGTCCCGTTCGATTGCCGTGACCAGGGCATAGACCAGCATCCGGGGTTTGAGGGCGGCGATGAGGACGATATCGCCCACCCGGGTGCTCTCCTTGAAGTTGATGTTGTCCTGTAATTCCCGGACCAGTTTTTCCATCGTTTCCATGTTGCGTGCTTCGTCGTCTGCGGCCATAACCCGTCATGCTTCCACGTGCCTTCATCCTGCAGCCATTCCTGCGGCGGGAAATGAAAAAAGAATCAGGCGTCGCCGGTCAGAACATCGGCCTCAAGTTTGAACTCGTTGCCGGTATTGTAGAACCGGCCGTTTGTGATCCTGTACATCTTCAGGCCCTCCAGGATCGGCATGATCACCCGGTTGACCAGGAGGCTTAATCTCTCCGCCTCCCCTTCATCTTCGATGGTCAGCGTGGTGCCCGCCCAGCCGGCGAAGGTCTGGAGCACCCCGAGGAGCTGTTCGGTCCTGATGAAGGTGACGGCGTTGTTTTTTTCACCCATACCGTTGTCGATTCGCCGGTAGAAGGGGTCGTTGACCAGTTTTTCGGAGCCGTCTGCGGCAAGAACGGCTTCGATCTGTTCGCGGCTGTCGGCAACGATGAGCAGATCATCGACCCAGGCGTATGAGGGTTGCAGCAGGCCGCCGGCCGCCTGGATGGAGGTAACGGGAGTGGAGTTGACCATATCGTATTTCACCGGCAGGCCGTCCAGAGATTTTCGGAGGATTTCTTCCATCCGGGCCCGGTCCTTTATCTGCAGGAAAAAACACATCATGGGCAAGGGCACGTAGTGGTCGGCGTTGACGTTGGCGACACTGAGGGCAAAGTTTCGTCCAAAAAGCGCAGAGAGCTCCGCAATGCCGAGTCCCGTTGTCTTGAGCAGGGTTTCCTCCAGCCATTCCACCGGATCATATCTGAAACCCCGCCATTTGGATAACCAGATATTGAGATCGAAATAATTTGTCCAGAAGTAGAGGAGCTGGTTGCCCGGCACCAGGGCAAGGGAGCGGTTGGCATCCGGCAACCGCCGGAAGAGGGTTTTTTTTGGCGCTGCATGATCGGAGGAATCATAGTGCAGGGCGGCGGTATATGAAAGCCGCCTGCCCTGGGATGAGGCGGTGATCACCATGGTGCTGATTCCGCCGTTGACGGCGGCTGCCGCGGCCAGGTTGAGGATTCGTTGCCGCAGGGGTGGCGGCAGGTAGAGCCGGTCTTGCCGCAAGAGACGGCAGAGACGGTCAAGCTTGCAGTAACCGAAGAGCCGGTGATCGCCGCCAAGACCATCGGGCATTTCATCGGAGGCCCGGGAGGCGGCTGCGGGCAGCCGGTGACGAAGCCGGTCGATGCAGCGCCGTAACGGCTGTGGTGAAAAGGCGGCCATCAGCAGGCCGTCGGCCGTTGCCGTGAAAAGCGTCAGGGATTCCGCGCTGCTTTCCGTCTTCCCCGGTCCGGGGGGCATGGGCCTGTCGCGGTCCAGAAAAACGCGGCGTATGGCGATACCCTCATATTTTTCCACAAGCTGCTGAGCCTTTCCCGCCAGCAGCCTGCCGAAAAAGTCAAGCAGGGCGGCCCGGTGGCGGGGTCGTACCACCGCCACCAGCTGATCCAGCGCCGCTCCCGCGTACCGCTCCGTGCCGCCGGCGTCGGGCACGGTCAGGGCCAGAACCACCTGGCGGCCGAACAGTTCTTTCATAACGGGATTGTCCACCTGGGCGGCCACGGCCCGGATCCGGCGTTCGATCCCCCGGCAGCGGGATTGCTCGATTCCCAGTTCCCGGCAGAGAAGGCCTCTGTCCACCTCGCCGAGTTTTTTCGCAAGCCGGGATGTACGAAAGCGTGAAAGCGTTGTGATGGGATCGGTGAGTTCGATGATCAGCGGAGTGTCTACGGCCAGAAGGTCGGCGGGAACAGCGGGCGTCCCCACCTGGTTGATCAGCAGATAGCCGGCTGTTCCGACGAGGCCGAGGGCTATGAGAATAAGGAGAAGCCGTTTCACACCTGTTTGCTTGTCGTTTTTTCGGACGCCGCCTTTTGCCGGGTTCGGTTCAGATTGGCTTCGATAACCTTGAAAAAGGTCTCGGCAACAATGGGTTTGGAGATGTAATCATCCATGCCCGCCTGGAGACATTTGTCGCGATCGCCCTGGATGGCGTGGGCGGTCATGGCCACGATGGGGATATGGCCGCCCCGCTCCTTTTCCTCCTCTCTGATCAGGGAGGTAGCCTCCAGGCCGTCGAGTTCCGGCATCTGGATATCCATGAGGATGAGATCGAACTGTTCGCGTCGCCATCTGGCTACCGCGTCTCTGCCGTTTTCCACGGTGGTGACCTGATATCCCTCTTCCTCGAGCAGGGCGACGGCTAAGGTGGTGTTGATGAACTCGTCTTCGGCCAGGAGAATACGCACCTCGTCAAAGGAGTATGGAGCGGAGGTTTCCTCTTCACCGGTCTGCTCCGGCGGCCGGTCGAGTTCAGCGGCGGGCAGCGAGAATTCCGCCGTAAACCAGAAGGTCGATCCCTTGCCCAGCTCGCTTTCCAGGCCGATCTCTCCGCCCATGAGGGACACGAGCTGGGCGGCGATGGACAACCCCAGGCCGGTGCCGCCGAATTTACGTGAATGGGAGGCATCGGCCTGGGAAAAGGCCTCGAAGATCGTTTTTTTCTTGTCCGGAGCAATGCCGATACCGGTATCGATGATCTGAAAGTAGAGCAGGACCTTGTCAGCGTCCCCGTTGACCTGTTCTTTGAGGGTGATGTCGACGGTAACACTCCCCTTGAGGGTAAACTTGATGCTGTTGCCGGCAAGATTCAGAAGGATCTGGGTGAGGCGTGAACTGTCGCCCACCAGATTTTCCGGAATCCGATCATCCACGCTGCAGGTGAAGAAGATTCCCTTGTCGCGGGCCAGCAGGGTCAGGAATCCCGATGCCTCATCAATGGTGTCGCGGAAGTTGAAGGCCCGGCCTTCCAGTTCCAGCCGACCCGCCTCCACCTTGGAAAAGTCCAGGATATCGTTGATGATACGCATCAACCGTTCCGCCGATGCCTTGATGAGTTGCAGATGCTTGCGCTGGCCTTCCTGGAGGTTGGTCTTAAGCAGCAGGTCGGTGAGGCCGATGACGCCGTTCATGGGGGTGCGGATTTCATGGCTCATGTTGGCGAGGAACTGGCTCTTTGATTTGCTGCCCTCTTCGGCCTGCTCCTTGGCCTTCTGCAGATCCTCCTCGATTTTTTTGCGGTTGGTGATATCGTCGATGACCCAGACGATGCCGCGGGAGAGATCCTCGGCATCCAGGGCCTTGCCCTTGAATAGACAGGTGATGACGGAGCCGTCCTTGCGTTTGAGGGGATATTCGATATTCTCGACGTCGTTGTGCTCCAGTCCCTCATAATAGAGACGGCCGAATTCCAGAAAGTCGTGCTCGGAGACATGGAAGATCAAGCTGCTCTTGCCGATCACCTCCTCCCGGTTGTATCCCATGATGTTACAGAATTGCTGGTTGGCGGCAACGATGATTCGCTCCCGCACCAGGACGATTCCCACCAGGCTGGCGGCGAGGATACTCTTCTGTTCCTGCAGCAGGTGCTTTAGTTCGCGTTCGCTCTCTTTCCTCTCGCTTATATCCCGCAGGGCCGCCTGGACGATGCTTTGTCCCTGCCAGGGAATGGCGGTGAGTACGACTTCGACCGGGAAGATGGTGCCGTCGGCCCGCTTGTGAATCCACTCAAAGCGAACATGCCCCTGTTTGCAGGATCTGGTGATATATTTTTTTCCCAGGCTCTCCGAATCGCGGCCGTCCGGTTGCAGGGCAGGGGAGAGGTCCCGCAGTTTTTTCTGCAGAAGTTCTTCCTTGCGCTCATGGCCGAACATATTGGCCGCGGCATAGTTGCACTCGACGATGTGGTTGTTTTCCAGGATAAGAAGTCCATCCCTGGTGCAGTCAAAGAGCATGCGGTGTTTGAGTTCTCCCTCCTTTTCCGACCAGGGGGAGGGAGGCATGCTCCCTCTCCTGCTCCCGGCGACACGCCTTGCTCTGCCGGGATCCGTTTTGACCAGGGTATAGATAATCACCGCAGTCATGGCCAAGAGTGCGGTTGTCAGCATGAGAATCCAGTCCAGAGGGTGGGGGCAGGGCATGAGGGTGACGATGCGCCAGCCGTTGAAGGCAAGCGGCTGCGAGGTCACATGGACCCGTGCCTGCTGAATCCGGATGAAGGGATTTGCCTCCGGCGGATTGCGCAGCAGAAAGAAGAGCGGGTCCAGGGGGCTGTTGCCGAACTGACGGCTCTGCCGCAGGGTGTCCCGCCGGGCCGGTTCCAGGTCAAAGGCGGCCCTGAACAGCCAGGCCTCGTCCGTGGCGGCGAAAACGATGCCGTCGGGGGAGAGCAGCATGGCATCCCGGAAGGCATCGGTCTCGCGGATGGAAAAGTCGATGCTCGCCAGCCCCACCTTGATGACCGCCACACCCACAGGATCGGGGTTGCCGAGATCATAGACCGGGGCGCTGAAATAGATTCCCCTTTTCCCGGTGGTCACCCCCAGGGCGGCATACTGTACATTTTTGCCGTTGACGGCTCCGGTGAAATAGGGCCTGAAGCCATATTGCTTGCCGGTGAGGGTCTTGTTGCCGTCGCCGTAGGGCGAGCAGGCCACCACCGTTCCGGACTGGTCCAGGATATAGACGATGGAGGCGCCCAGCACCTCCCTTGCCGTCACCAGCTTGCCGAGGACGGCCTTGTTATCCGGAACTGCGGTTCCCGAACAGACGGCGATGACATCCCGGTTCAGGGCCAGCCGGGAAACGGCATCGTCGAAATAGTGGAAGATATACTGATCGATCTCCTTGGCCACTGCGGTGGTGGCGTTTTGCTGTCTGGTTGCGGTGAGGGTGGCGGCATAGCGGTCGGCGCCCACGACAATACCGATGATCGACAATGCGGCAAGGAGAACAACGATTCCTATTTTGATCCGTAACGACATGGCAAGAGTGGTAATCGACGCGTGGTGTGAAGATGCGGTGCCTGTGACCGATTACAGTTAGGGAGTATGATATACCGCAGGGTTACATACCCTGTGATCGGTTATTTATACTATTGTTTCATATCGGAGCTGAAATGTCAGCTAGTGTCTGTGCGGAAATGGTATTTTTGCCCGGCTGCTCCAGGCGGGTCATGCAAAGAAGGAAAGTCATCCCGTCTGGAACAGTGAGTAAAATTCGGGCGGCAATCGGCGGTTGTTCGCCGTAACCATTGACCCCTTCTTCTATCTCCTGTAATACTTTGACGATGATGACCACGATTCCCGATATCGCCATTGAAGATGTCAGCTTCGCTTATGCCCGTGTTCCGGTGCTTGAGAACGTCAACCTCACCATCGCTCCGGGGGAAAAGGTGTGTATCGTCGGCCCCAACGGCGGCGGCAAGACTACGCTGATCAAACTCATCCTCGGCCTGCTGATTCCGGATCAGGGAAATATCCGGGTCTTCGGCGATCCCCCCCGTCGGGCGGCGCGCCGCATCGGCTACGTTCCCCAGTATGCCCATTACGACCCCGATTTCCCGGTGACGGTCTTTGATGTCGTGCTCATGGGCAGGCTGCATGGTCCACGGCCGCGGGGCTACAGCCGGGAAGACGAAAAGGCGGCGACCCGCGCTCTTGAAAACATGCATCTTGCCTCTCTGGCCCACCGGCTCTTCTCGGAAATTTCCGGAGGACAGCGTCAGCGGGTGTTGATTGCCCGGGCTCTGGCCACCGGAAACAGGCTGCTGATCATGGACGAGCCCACCGCCAACATCGACGCCGGGTCGGAACAGTATCTCTTCGACCTGCTCAGCGCGCCGGAGCGCGATCTCACCGTGTTGATGATCACCCATGAGATGGGTGTGGCCTCCCGCTTTTTCGAAAGCATCGTCTGCGTCAACCGGCAGGTGGTCGTCCATCCCACCAGCGAGCTCACCGGCGAGAACATCCGCGAAATCTACGGCGGCGATCCGCTCCTGATCCGCCATGATCACCGCTGTTCCCTGGAGGGGCACAGCCATGATTGAGACCGTGGCGGCGCTGTTTGATCCGGATGCGGCCTTTTTTCGCTACGCCCTGATCACCGGACTGCTGGCCAGTGTCGCCTTCGGCGTCATCGGCACCTTTGTGGTGGCGCGTCGCATTTCCTACCTGGCCGGAGCCGTTTCCCACTGCGTTCTCGGTGGCATCGGCGCCGCGCTTTTTCTGCAGTACCGTTTTGACCTGCCCTGGCTCGACCCCATGTATGGAGCCCTTGCCGCCGCATTGCTTGCCGCCTTTGTCATCGGCACGGTCAGCCTACGCGGCAGCCGGCGGGAGGATACGGTTATCGGCGCCATCTGGTCGCTGGGAATGGCCGCGGGAATGCTCTTCATCGCCGGCACTCCGGGCTATGCGGATCCCATGAGCTATCTCTTCGGCAACATCCTGATGATCTCGAAAACCGATATCTATCTGGTCGCCTGGCTGGATCTGCTGGTGGTCGGCGTGGCCTGGTTTTTTTATCCGCAGCTGCTGGCCGTCTGTTTTGACGAGGAATATGCCAGGCTGCGCGGCCTGCATACCGGTTTTTACTTCCTGTTGCTTCTCTCCCTCACCGCGCTGACCGTGGTGCTCCTGGTCCGGGTGGTGGGCATTGTCATGGTCATCGCCCTGCTCACTCTGCCCGCTGCCGTTGCCTCCGGACTGACCAGGGGGCTCCGGCAGATGATGGCGGTGGCCGTGCTCGTCTGCATGGTCTGTGTCACCAGCGGGCTGTTTTTGAGTTATAGCCTTGATCTGCCGGGCGGACCGCTGATCATCTGCATTGCCGGGATCTGTTATCTGTTGATGCTTGCGGCGGGTCGCCGCGTCTGAAGAGCTCCCGCGGCAATCCTCTTTCCTGATGCGTTGGGCGCAAATCCCCTCATGAGGCGCCCCGTCCCGCCAGGACCGCCGGGATGGTGCGCAGCAGGATACGGAAATCGAGAAGCAGGGACCAGTTGTCGATGTACTGCAGATCCAGCCGTATCCACTTTTCAAAGGGGATGTCGTTTCTGCCGTCGATCTGCCAGAGGCAGGTCATGCCGGGGCGAACACTGAAGCGCCGGTTGAACCAGCTCTGATCAAAGCCCTGATAATCCCGCACCGGCAGCGGACGGGGCCCCACCAGGCTCATATCTCCCTTGAGCACATTAACCAGCTGGGGAAGCTCGTCAATACTGGTTTTCCGTAAAAACCGCCCTTCCCGGGTGACGCGGGGATCGTTCTTGATCTTGAAGACCGGGCCCCGGGCCTCGTTGAGGGGTTCCAGTTCCCGCTGCAGTTTTTCGGCGTTTTGCACCATGGTCCGGAATTTATAGAGGCGAAATTTGCGTTTGTTCAGTCCCAACCGCTCCTGGACAAAGAAGACCGGGCCCGTGGAGTTGCACTTGATCAGCAGGGCAACACCGGCAAAGAGGGGCAGGAGCATGACCAGGAGGATGCCGGAGAGGCCGATATCGATACAGCGTTTGAAAAAGAGGGGCGGTCCGCCCATGGCACCGGTGTATATGGTGAGAATGGAACGCCCCTCGAAGGATTCCACCCGGGCATGGGCCAGCTGGGAGAAAAAGTAATCAGCCAGTACCCTGACAATGATGCCCTGTTCCGTGCAGGTGTCGATGATTCGGGTTGCGTGGCGGACATATTCGGTAACCGGCAGGCAGAGCATCACCTCATCGACGACGTTGTCATGGAGAAATTCGCCCAAATGATCAGGGTGAATGAGGGGATAGTCGTCGCGCAGCGAGCAGGCCGGCTGTCCGGCCCAGTAGCTGTCGACGAAACCGCTGAGGCTGTAGCCCAGTTCCGGCTTGGAGAGAATGATATCGGCAAAGGTGATGGCCCGGTCATTGGTGCCCACCACGACGATATGGCGGCGATTTTTTCCATTGCTGCGGATTCTGCCGAGAAAGAGCCGCAGCGCAATGCGGCTGAGGACCATGAGACAACTGGTCACGATCCAGAAGACGGCCAGAAACAGGGGAGTGATCATCACCATGTTGAAGATGGCACCGGCGATGAAGATCATCACTGTTCCCAGGGTGGTGGCCTTGAAAACCTCCATCAGTTCGGCGCGTTTGGACGAGAGGCGCATGGAATGATAGAGATCCAGGGAGACGAAGAGGCTGTGCCAGCCGACTACGAGGCCGAAAAAGAGCAGCAGGTTCATCACCTTGATGCGCATGGCAAGGAAGTCCTGCAGGGAGATGGAGCCGGACTGCTGCACCGTGAGGGTGGCTGCTCCGAAGGCAAGCGTCAGGATGAGGATGTCGGCGAGCTTGAGGCTGTGCAGAAGGGCGTGGCGGCTGAATTGGTCCATGGTAACGGCGAGGCGGAATCCGGTTCCCAAGGCGAGCGGGATTGGATGATTTATATTTTCGGGGTCTCTCCATTATATGTTATATGCCATACGGCAAAATAGCATGGGAAAAATCGGCCATGGCCTGAGATTCCATATCAGAGGGATTTCTTGCGGGAGGCCGGAAACGGGATCGTCGTGTGATCGCAGGGGGTTAACCGGATGCCGGGGAGGATGGGCAAAGATGTGCTATGTTAAAATAGCTATAAAATCAATGTGTTATCACGTTCGCGATTGCCTCGCCGAGTCGGGCCGAGACCCCCGGAAGAGGGGGAAAAAGCGTTGCCAATCCCCCTGCTTTTTTGTACAACAGAAGGCGTAAGGGAAAGACCGTGCAGTACTCCGGGGTTTCAGGGACGAACAGGTGATGTTGTAGTGGAAGATCACCGTGCAATGACAAATTACAGGAGGAATTATGAAAAAAAAGATGAGTGTTTCCCAAATGTTGCTTGCAGGAATGGCGCTTTCCTGCCTGATGATGTGTTCACCGGTGAATGCGGCGGACAAGGTTGTGGTAATACCTCTTTTTTCTCAGAACAGTGACACGGATTCCACCTACACCAACAGTGTGGGCATGACCTTTTCCCGTATCCCCGCCGGCTCCTTTATCATGGGGAGTCCGGACGGGATCAACGGCCGGGCCGGCGATACCCACCGCCCCTTCTGGCCGCCGGAATTCGGCTCACATATTCCCGATAATGAGCAGGAGATCCAGCACCTGGTCAGTATCACCAGGCCGTTCTACATGCAGACCACCGAGGTGACCCAGAGGCAGTATCTGCAGGTCATGGGGAGCAGCGGCTATACCAACCCGGCCAATTTTCAGAGCTGTGGCCTTGACTGTCCGGTGGAGAAAGTCAGCTGGGAGGAAGCCCGGCTCTTTATCGAGACCCTAAACACCATGGAAAACAGGACAGGTTGCGATAAGACACCCAACTCCTGCTACTCCCTGCCCACCGAGGCCCAGTGGGAGTACGCGGCCCGGGCCGGTACCGTCACCGCCTTTTACAGCGGCGGCATTTCCGCGGAAGGCCATGCCAGCTGTGACGTACTGGACTCCAACCTGGATCTCATCGGTTGGTATGAGTGCAATTCCGGAGGGACCACCCATGAGGTGGCGGGCAAGAAACCGAACAACTGGGGATTATACGATATGTCCGGCAATGTCGAGGAGTGGTGCGCCGACCGCTCAAACTCAGGAGTAGCGCCCGAAGAGGATCTCAGGTACCCGCCGGAAGACCTCACCTATAACGGCGCTCCGGTTGCAGATCCCCAGGGGAGGACAACCGGATCTCACCGCATCAGCCGCGGCGGCAGCTGGGATCACGATGCCTCCAGCGCCCGTTCGGCCAAGCGGTATCACCACGATCCGACCTCTCGCTTTCCCACGCTGGGATTCCGGGTGATGCTGTCCATCAGCGAGTAGGCGGGCAGCCTGCTTCCCCCCGGAAATGGTCCGGCCGGATCATTTCCGGGCAAAGTCGTCCGCCGGTGGTTTCCGGGCCTGTTTCCTGTCCCTCGGCAGGAGGCAGCGCCGGAGGACGAACCCCTTGACTGCAGTTACGAAAACGGCGAGAGCTCTTTGGCGGGGATGAGCTCGCTGAAGTAGAGAATGGATGGATACCGCCGGGAGCGGCGGGGAGGCTGCCGGCTGCTGGGACGGGCCACGTGGATCAGGTGGCGCGGCCCGGTGCGGCGGGCCGCATCCAGCACCTTTTCCGTATCATCGGCAAGCATGGTCCGCTCGGGATCGTAGCCGATCATCCGTTGCAGTCGCGTCCAGAACGCCTCTTCTTCCTTGGCCAACCCCACCTCCTGGGAACAGATAATCCGATCAAAAAAACCGGCGATACCGGTTTTGCCCAGTTTGATGCTCAGGGTTGTGGAGTGGGCATTGGTCACCAGGTGTACCTGTTTTGATTTTTTGCGGCAGAATTCCAGAAAAACGGTAACATACGGGTGCACCTTGATGAGATGGTCGATGCGGATTTTCAGCTCCGGAATATCCAGTCCCAGCCGTTTCGACCAGTAGTCGAGATCCGTCCACATCAGGGTATTTTCCACGCTTCGATACTGTTGCAGCAGTTCTCTCCCGGCCTGCTCGATGGAAATGTCATGCTGCAGGCTGTAATGCTCGGGAACATACTGTTCCCAAAAGTAATCGTCGAAATGTTTGTCCAAAAGCGTGCCATCCATATCCAGGAGCACGGTGTCGATGTCGGTCCAGGAAAAGGAAGGTCTCAGGGCTGGGGCGGTAACTGTCTTCATGGTAGAGCGGGATGTACGGCAAACGGTGGTCGGTGTGATCCACCCGGCTGCGGTTCCAAGCCGGAAAAGAAATTTTTTAAATCACATGAGATGATGAGGAACAGGAATTACGCGGCCGGGCGGGAACACCGGCCATGAGACAGGAAGAGGGGGCTTTCTGGGCCAGAACCGAGCCGGCGCCGATGATGGTGTCGTCGCCGACATCATCCATGATGATGGAGCCTTCGCCGATCCAGACGTTTTTGCCGATGACCACCCTGGAGGGGGTGAACTTTCTTGTCATCTTTCCCTCGTTGTCGAAATGCTGGGTTTTGCCGCTGGGGATGCTGCAACGGCTGGCAATGATTGTCTCGGCGCCGATGGTGGCGATGCCGATGATGCAATAGGCGCCGATGGTGACATTGCTGCCGATCTCCGTCCCGCGGTGGGGGAAAAAGCTGCCGAAGCCGATATGAAAGTTCCAGGCGCATTTACGCAGGGTGGCGTAATAGAAGGCACTGCGAAGATAGCTGCCGGGCAGGCCGGGAACCAGGCTGAGCAGATGGCCGAAAAAGGAAAACAGCATCTCGCCTTTGGAGAACACCTCTTCCAGCCAGGTGAGAATGATAAAAGGAAAAACCAGAAAAAACGCACCCAGAAAGGCCGTCTTTTTCATGGCCATCCGTATGGAGGTTGATCGGGACAGGAGAGCCATTGCAGGATATTGCCGTTTGGTTGTATTCATTGGTGTTGACGGCAGCTGCCGGTCAGGCAACGGCGCTTACCCCTCGCCAAGCCTGTGCTGCAGCACGGAAGATATTTTTCGGATTCCTGGAAGAGCCCCGTATCCACTGCCGGCCAGGAACGGATCAGTCCCTCTTGAAAAAGCGCTAAGGCCCAATGGGACTAATTTGGGCTCATATATAATTTGACCCTGCTGAAACGGAGAGGTGACGTGGGAAATGAAAATAGGACGAAATGGCGGAAGAAAAAGGAAAACCAATTCCGTAGCCACCATCCTGCCAGCCTGTGACGGGAAGGAAATATGGTGTCCCCGGAATTAGCCGGCAGCGTCTCCCATAAAAAAATTTCCGCAACGGTTCCAACGCCCCTGATTTGCGGGACACCGGAAGCTATATTTTACCGCCGGGGCGCAAAACCCGTGGCCGGGTAGGCGCCGGGAAACGGCAAAAAGAGGGGCAGCTCCATTGGCTGAGTGACGGCAGGACGGCTGGCGGAGGAGCAGGGATTCGAACCCTGGGTGGAGTCACCCCCACAACGGTTTTCGAGACCGTCCCGTTCGACCGCTCCGGCACTCCTCCTTTCCAGGTACTCAGGTGCAACTATGCATTGTTACCCTTTCTTGGAAAAATCGTCAAGGGGCGGGGGCTTTTTCATGCGGTATGCCCGCGGCGTGGGGGGATTAACCCCAGTCCGGTGGAGATAATGATTGACAGGGCCGGGTTGGAAGTAGTTATATTCTTCGAAAATGCAATGGGTTTGATGCGCCGGCGCGGTTGCCGCGCTCCATTGCCGGGTTTGCAGGCCCCGCTGTCGAGCGACGGGAGACCGGAGGTTGCAGCGGGACGCGCAAGGGAAAAAAGGGGAAGATGCCGACGGAACAACAGGGTGCATTGCTGTTACGGTTGGCCAGGCAGGCCATCGAGGAAAAGCTGGGCATTGTTTCCGGTTCGCCCGTTGATGAATCGCAACTGACGGATGCGGCGCTGCAGGCGAAACAGGGGGTCTTCGTTACCCTGAAAATCGGCGCCAACCTGCGGGGATGTATCGGCAGTCTGCGGGCCACCGAGTCCATTGTCGACGGGGTGCGGCGGCATGCGGTCAATGCCGCCTTCCATGACCAGCGGTTTCCGCCGCTGACCGCCGCAGAGTTGAAAAAGGTGAGGATCGGCATCAGTATCCTCTCCCCGGCGGTGCGGGCGGAATATGACTCCCCGGAAGAGCTGCTGGACGATCTGGCCCGGGAGCGTCCCGGGGTCATTTTGCAGGGCAAGGGCGGCACCGGGGCCACCTTTCTGCCCCAGGTCTGGGAACAGCTGCCGGATCCGCGGCTTTTTCTCTCCCAGCTTTCCCTCAAGGCCGGGCTGCCGGACATGGCCTGGCGCGCGCCCAATATCGACATCCTCACCTACACTGTCCAATCTTTCACGGAGGATCGGTGAGCCGATATCATAGCCGTCAATGAAGGAACTCTTCCTCTCGCCCCGACTTTCTCACCTGCTTGCCCGGATCTATGCCGACATGGAAGCCGGATATGATCTGGTTGCCGCCCGCCTGGGTCACTCCTGCGAAAACTGCCCCGACAACTGCTGCGACAGTTTTTTCCGGCACCACACCTACTGCGAATGGGCCTATCTCTGGGAAGGGATCCGCGCCCTGCCCGACGACGATATCGACCGTATTCTCAAAAGAGCCGAGGAATATGTCCGGGAGTGCAGGGCGGCGGAGGCCCGGGGCAAGCGACCGCAGCTCATGTGTCCCCTCAATGAGGAGGGGCTGTGCATCCTCTACTCGCATCGGCTGATGATCTGCCGGATGCACGGAATCCCGGCCATTCTGATCAGGCCGGACGGCAAGCGTCTCAGCTTTCCCGGCTGTTTCCGTTGTCAGGAGATCGTGGCGAAAAACTTCGGGGGGGATGAAACGCCGGTCATGGACCGCACCGGGCTCTATCGCAACCTTGCCGGGCTGGAATCCGAATTGCTGGGTGAAAAACGGCACCTCTACCCCAAGGTGCGCCTCACCGTGGCGGAGATGATCCTCAAGGGACCGCCCCGTATTCCCCGGCCCCATTGCGAGAGAAACAAAGGGGCGTAGCGCCGCGTTTTCCGTTGCCGTTATGCTTGAGCCGGAAGAGATTTTTTCGCGGATCCGCAGCGGCGGCGACATAGACCGTCGAACCGCCCGGCGGATAGCCCGCCGGATGGATCTGCAGGATCTCCTTGCCCTGGCCGACCGGCTGCGCCGTCACTTCCACGGACGGCGTTTTTTTCTCTGTTCCATCATCAACGCCCGCAGCGGCAACTGTTCCGAGGACTGCCGCTTCTGTGCCCAATCGGCCCGCCATCCCACTGATATTGATTCATACCGCCTCATTGATCCGGACAAGGCCCTGGCCGTTGCCATGGAAAACGACGGCTGCGGCGTCCGCCGCCTCTCCCTGGTGGCCAGCGGTCGCTCGCCGGACAGGTCACTGCTGGACGGCCTCGGCCGCCTCTACGATATGATGGCTGGAAAGACGCGCCTGGATTTTTGCGCCTCCCTCGGCCTGATCAGCGCATCCCAGGCCGCGGAGCTTCGCCGGATGGGGGTGACCAGGTATCACTGCAACCTGGAGTCGTGCCGGGAGTTTTTTCCGCAGATCTGCACCACCCACACCCATGGGGAGAAGGTGGAAACCCTGAAAAACGCGGCCCGGGCCGGCCTGTCCCGCTGTTCCGGCGGCATTATCGGCATGGGGGAGGGGTTGGATGAGCGCATCGAGCTTGCCCTGGAGCTGCGTGATCTCGGCATCCGGTCCATTCCCGTCAACATACTCACCCCGGTGAAGGCAACCCCCCTGGCCGCAGCGACGCCCCTGGACACGGACGAGGTGTTGAGAACAGTGGCTCTCTTCAGGATCATCAATCCCGCCGCGGTGATCAGGATCGCCGGCGGTCGCCTGCTGCTGGGCAAAGAGCAGTATCGCTGTTTCACCGCCGGGGCCAACGGCGCCATCGTCGGCAACTATCTCACCACCGTGGGGGCCTCCCTGGCCGAAGATCTTGAAAATATCGCCGCCCTGGGCTATCGGTTGCCCTCTTCTTCCTGACTTGCAGGCATTCACGGACGGTGCATCGCAACGCCCTTCTTCGTCCTTCCGCTATCTTTGTCGGTGCTGGGCAGCAGGCAATTTTTTTGCCGCCTACGGCCGCGAAAGCTCTTCTCCACCAGGCATGGTTTTCCGGTGAAGGGGTTGCGACCGGTCCAGTACATGAGGGTGGACCAGGTGGAGGGAGTGGGGGTGAAGATCTGCACCTGTCGGGGCAGCAGCCGCAGGTGTCGCCGGGAAAAGTTTCTCAGGCGGCGCATGTCGTCAAGGCTGCAGTCGGGATGGGCGGCGATCATGTAATAGGTGAGGAACTGTTTTTTGCCCGCCTCGCGGGTCAGCCGGTTGAAGAGGCGGCGAAAGGAGAGCAGGACGGCCGTTCCCGGCTTGCCCATGGCGGCCAGGACCCGTTTTTCACTGTGCTCCGGGGCGAGTTTGAGCTGCCCCGAGACATGGTGCCGCACCAGCTGCCGCAGGTAGGCGGTTCCATGGCGTTGATCGGCCGGCAGCAGATCGTGGCGGATTCCCGAGGCGACAATAACCTTGCGGATGCCCGGCAGTTGCCGCAGTTGCCGCAGGAGTTGCAGCTGGGGTTCGTGGTTCACCGGCAACTTTGCGCAGACGCGGGGATAGAGGCAGCGTTTGCCTCGGCAGCTGCCGCGGATGGCCTTGCGGCTGCATTCGAAGCCGTACATGTTGGCCGTGGGTCCGCCCACATCGGCTATGATGCCGGTGAAACGCGGGTGACGGGTTAGCACTTCGGCCTCGCGCAGGATTGACCTCCGGCTGCGCCGGCGCACCGTGCGCCCCTGGTGAACGGCAATGGCGCAGAAGTTGCACTCGCCGTAACAGCCGCGGTGGGTGGCGATGGCGAAGCGGATGGTGGCCAGGGCCCGTACCCGGCCGCGTCTCCGGTCATGGGGATGGAGGTCGCGTTCATAGTCCAGGTTGTGCACCCGGTCGAGCTCCTCCGTGGTGAGCCAGGGGGCTGGTGGATTCTGGATCAGATAGCGGCTGTCCTGCCGCTGGGCGAGGCCTGCGGCGGTGACCGGGTCGTTGTTGTCGTAAAAGGTGCGGAACATCGCGGTGAAAGCCGCCTTGTCACCGGCGGCCTCGGCATGGGAGGGCAGCTCCTCGTATCCGGCCGGAACAGTGGAAGCCGCATAACAGACGCCCCGGATCCGGCGGGGATCTTTTCCGGCGTCGAGGCGGTTGGCCAGCTCGACCACCGCCCGCTCCGCCATGCCGTAGAGAAGATAGTCTCCCCGGGCATCGAAGAGAATGGAGCGCCGCACCGAGTCGGACCAAAAATCGTAATGGGAGATGCGGCGCAGGCTGGCCTCGATACCGCCCAGGACAATGGGACGGGTATTTTTGAAATAGCGCCTGATCAGGTTGGCATAGATGATCACCGCCCGGTCCGGGCGTCTGTTGTTGATACCGCCCGGGGTGTAGTCGTCCTGTTTTCTTTTTTTGCCCGAGGCGGTGTAGTTGGCGACCATGGAGTCGATACAGCCGCCGCTGACGCCCCAGAAGAGACGGGGTTCTCCCAGCCGGGCGATATCCCGATCCGATGTGATATCGGGCTGGGCAATGATTCCCACCCGGTAACCCGCCGCCAGCAGTACCTTGCCGATAACCGCCACCCCGATGAAGGGCGAGTCGATATGGGCATCGCCGTTGACCAGGATGATGTCCGGCCGGTCCCAGCCCAGGGCGCGCATCTCTTTTGTGGTTGCGGGAAGAAACATGAAACCCTGCCGATGTTTCCGGGATAAGGGGATGGAGAGTTCCCGGGATGCTACCACGGATGAGAAAAAATTACACGGTTGCCGTGTTCATCTTTTCCAGTTCGCGGGTCAGGGAGCGGCGGATATGGTTGTATTCCGCCTCGGTTGCCGCCAGCAGCGAGGTCAGCGACTCCGGCTCCGACCCCGGTTTCGCGGCGTTTTCCAGCTGCCGGCAGAGATCGGCCAGTTCAACGGCACCCAGGTTGGCGCTTGATGATTTCAGGCTGTGGGCCGCCTCCCGCAGCCCGGCGGGGTTGTCGTCATGCACCGCTTCCCTGATACCCGCCATGAGGATGGGGGAAATTCCGAGGTACTGTTTGACGATGTCGCCTACCCGCTCCCGCCGACCCCGGCTGAGCAGCGATGTGATCAGCTCCGAATTTTCCAGGCAGGACAAGGCAAGGCTCTCCGCCTTTTCGGGTCGACCGCCGCCGGGCGGTTCCGCGGCGGGTCGCTCTTTTGTCTCCGGCTCCGGTCCGCCCAGCCGCCTTTTGAGCAAATTGTTCAGGGTAGTCATGGAAAACGGTTTGCTCAGGTAGTCGTCCATGCCCGCCCTGCTGCACTCATCCCGGACATCCTTGAGAACATTGGCGGTCATGGCGATGATGGGCACCCGTTTCTTGCCGCTGGATTTCTCGTGGCTGCGGATTTTTCTTGCGGCCTCGAAGCCGTCCATGACCGGCATCTGGCAATCCATGAGGATCAGGTCATAGCTGGAGCGGGTCGCCGCCTCCACCGCCTCCCGGCCGTCGGCGGCAAGGTCGACCCGGCAATCCATGAGATAGAGGATCTCCCGGGTAACGTCCTGGTTGACCATATTGTCTTCCACCAGCAGAATTTTTTTGCCGAACTTCGTCAGGTCGGCAGGAATTTCCTCTTCATCGGAGACCGTCGCGCATCCCTGTTGGTGCCGGAGGGGATTTATCTCATCGGCGCCGCAGAGCTTGAGCGGCAGGGTGAACCGGAAGAGCGCGCCCATGCCGGGTTTGCTTTCAACACCGATTTCTCCGCCCATCAGCGTCACAAGCTGTTTGCAAATGGCCAGTCCCAGGCCGGTGCCGCCGTATCGCCTGGTGGTTGAGCTGTCGGCCTGGGAAAAGGCGGCAAAGATACGTTCCTGTTTGCGGCGGGGAATGCCGATGCCGGTATCCCGGACCGTGAAGCGGACCTGGAGGGTATCCCCGGCCCGGTGAAGAATGCGTACCTTCAGGGCCACCTCGCCTGCTTCCGTAAATTTGACCGCATTACCCAGCAGGTTCATGAGGATCTGTTTCAGGCGGGTGGAATCGCCCAGCAGGCGGGGGGGGATGTCTTCCGGAAGATCCTGCCTGAAGGCGAGCCCCTTGCCCCTGGCCCGCACCATCATCAGTTCCGTGGTCTCCTCCACTGTTTTCCGCAAGTCGAATTCATGGTTTTCAAGATGGAGCTTGCCGGCTTCAATCTTGGAAAAGTCGAGGATTTCGTTGATGATATTCAGCAGGGCCTCGCCGGAACCCTTGATCGTCCGGGCGAATTTGCGATGTTTGGGATCAAGGTCCGCCTCCATGAGCAGCTCCGACATGCCGATGATGCCGTTCATGGGAGTGCGTATTTCATGGCTCATGGTGGCGAGAAATCGGCTCTTTGCCTGACTGGCGACCTCTGCCTTGCGTTTTTCCGAGATCAGTTTCCGGCTCATCTCTTCACGCAGGTTGACCTCCCGGCGCAGTTTCCTGTTCTTGTCCCGCTGGTCCCGGGAGATCTCCTCGAAGAGGGAGGCGAGGAAGAAATCCCTTCTGGTGTAATACTCCATGGTGTAGCAGGAAAACATGCCGATGAGGTTGGCGCTGATGAAAAAGAAGTTGTTGTTGATGAAGACCGGCAGCGGCGTGCCGGCGAGAAAGAGCGCGGCGATCTCGTAGAGAAGGACGATGAACCAGCCCACCAGGGAGGCGTGGATGAAGCGCATCTTCAGCAGCGTATAGCAGAACATGAAGATGAGAATCAGGCCGGCATAATAGGAAAAGCTCGCCGGCGGCGGCGCAACGACGATCATGGCGATGATGCCGGCGCCGCAGCTGATAGCTGTAAACGCGGTGAGCTGCCGGATATACTTTTGGAAAAAATCGAAAAAGGTCAGCAGGACGGCGATGGTGATCAGGGGAATGACAAAGCCGTAACGGATGAGCCAGAGGATGTCTTTCTGATCCGGTACCAGGCCGGCATCGAGAATGCCGAAAGCGCCGTACATGATGATGGCGAGGATACCGGAAAACCGAACGATTTGCAGGGAGGCCGTGTTGTGGCGGGCCAGAAATTTTTCTTCCAGCCGCTGACAATCTCCCCTGAAGGCCAGGGTTACCGGATGCAGGTGCAGCCTCTGTCCGCTTTTGCTCGTCCCTGCGTCGGGATTACCTGGGAGTGAATTCATATAAGGAGGATCGCCTAGGATGATCATCTGAGAAAGCAGGCTCACACTTGTATCGGCCGTAACCTTGACAGGGTTTAGCCCCGGACTTATTGTTCCGTCCAGGATTGATGATCATTTTCGGGTTTCCTGTCGGTTTATCAGTAATTTGCCGCGGTTGAGAATCTGAAAAAAAGATGAGGAAGCAAGAAAAGGGGAGATAAAACGTGGTTGAGGAAAACCGGGAAAAACAGCAGAACAGGGCAACCGGACCGGAAGAGGAGATCGAGATTCCCGAGAACCTGGGCGAGGTGGATGAAATCGCCGGGACCGACGCCGATGAAGCGGAAAACGAGGTGGAACGGCTGCGGCGGGAGCTGGAAGAGAACCGCGACCGCATGCTGCGCATTGCCGCGGAATCCGAGAATTTCAAAAAACGCATGCAGCGGGAACGGGATACGATGCTCAAATATGCCGGTGAAAATATCCTGCGGGAACTGCTGACCACTGTCGATAATCTGGACCGGGCTCTGGAACAGGTGGGTGACGGCGAGGGCGTTTCCCCGCAAAATGTCCAGGCCCTGATCGAAGGGGTGCAGCTGACTCGCAAGGGGCTGCTGGGCACCCTGGAGAAGTTCGAGGTAACGCCGCTTGAAAGTGTCGGCAAAAAGTTTGATCCGGAGCTGCACGAGGCCCTTACCATGGAGCCCAGCGACGAGGTTCCGGCCCAGCATGTGCTCCAGGAGTTCGTCAAAGGCTACAAGTTCAAGGACAGGTTGCTGCGGGCGGCCAAGGTGGCGGTATCCAACGGTCCCGCCGAATAGATTTCCTCTTTATAAGGCGTCGTGGATCGGGAAATACCCTTGACAGGAATGAATTCGTACACATTGTAAAGGTGGTATTGTCAGGAACAAATCAGCAGAACGGCTGATATGCTATAAAGGAGATAAGGAGATAAAATTATGGGAAAGATTATCGGAATTGACCTGGGAACGACAAATTCCTGCGTGGCGATCATGGAGGGCGGCGAGCCCAAGGTGATCGAGAACGCCGAGGGCCAGCGGACAACCCCTTCCATCATCGCCTTTTCGGATAAGGGTGAACGGCTGGTGGGCCAGGTCGCCAAACGTCAGGCAGTGACCAATCCGGAAAGAACGCTGTTTGCCATCAAACGGCTCATCGGTCGCAAGTTCACCGATGCCGAGGTCAAGAAATCCATCGAGGTCAGTCCCTTCAAGATCGTCGAAGATAAAAACGGCGATGCCGCCGTTGAGGTGGACGGCAAGGTCTACACACCGGCGGAGATTTCCGCCATGGTGCTGGGCAAGATGAAGAAGACCGCCGAGGAGTACCTGGGCGAGGAGGTGACCGACGCGGTTATTACCGTGCCCGCCTATTTTAACGACAGCCAGCGGCAGTCCACCAAGGATGCCGGCAAGATCGCCGGACTCAACGTCCAGCGTATCATCAACGAGCCCACGGCCGCCTCCCTGGCCTATGGCCTGGACAAGAAGGGCGAGGAAAAGATTGCGGTTTTCGACCTGGGTGGCGGTACCTTCGATATTTCCATTCTCGAAATCGGCGATGGCGTCTTCGAGGTCAAGTCCACCAACGGCGACACCTTCCTCGGCGGCGAGGACTTTGACATGCGCATCGTCAACTGGCTGGCCGACGAGTTCAAGCGCGACCAGGGCATTGATCTGCGCAACGACAAGATGGCCCTGCAGCGACTGAAGGAAGAGGGGGAGAAGGCCAAGATGGAACTCTCCACCACCCTGGAGACGGAAATCAACCTGCCCTTTATCACCGCCGATGCCGGCGGGCCCAAGCATCTCAACGTCAAACTGACCCGGGCCAAGCTCGAAAGCCTGGTGGAGGATCTGATCAACCGCACCGAAGGCCCCTGTCAGACGGCGCTCAAGGATGCCGGAATCAGCGCCGGCGACATCGACGAGGTGATCCTGGTCGGCGGAATGACGAGAATGCCCAAGGTGCGCGACAAGGTAAAGGAGATCTTCGGCAAGGAACCGCACAAGGGGGTCAATCCCGACGAGGTGGTGGCCATCGGCGCCGCCATCCAGGGCGGTGTGCTCAAGGGTGATGTCAAGGATGTCCTGCTCCTCGACGTCACACCGCTTTCTTTGGGTATCGAGACCCTGGGTGGGGTGATGACCAAGTTGATCGAAAAGAACACAACGGTGCCCACCAAGAAGAGCCAGGTGTTTTCCACGGCCGCAGACAATCAGCCGGCCGTGTCCATCCACGTGCTCCAGGGTGAGCGGGAAATGGCCCAGTACAACAAGACCATCGGTCGTTTCGAACTCACCGATATTCCCCCGGCGCCCCGCGGCGTGCCGCAGATCGAGGTAACCTTTGACCTGGATGCCAACGGTATTCTGCACGTTTCGGCCAAGGATCTCGGTACCGGCAAGGAGCAGTCCATCCGTATCACCGCCTCGTCCGGACTCTCCGAAGAGGAGATCGAACGGATGAAAAAGGATGCCGAACTCCATGCCGAGGAGGACAAGAAGCGCAAACAGTTGGTGGAAACCAAGAACCAGGCCGATGCGCTCATCCATGCCACCGAAAAGAGCATGAAAGACCTGGGCGACAAGGTGGACGGTGCCACCCGCAGCGCGGTGGAAACGGAGATCGGCAATGTGAAGAAGGCGCTGGAAAGCGATGATGTGGACGCCATTAACAAGGCGGTTGAAGCCCTGACCCAGGCATCCCATAAACTGGCCGAGATGATGTACAGCCAGGCGGCCAAGGACCAGGGAGCCGGCGGTGATCCCGGCGGCGGCGCCGGAGCCGGGGCAGCCGGCGGGGCCGGACCCTCCGCCGGAGGCAGTGACGACGATGATGTCGTTGATGCCGATTTCGAAGAGGTAAAGTAAAATAGCCCATTCACTTTCAGGGATTTACGGGAGCGCGAGTTGATTTCTCGCGCTCTTTTTTTTTGCCTGCCCCGGGGAGATCCGCCTTTTTCTTGCCTTTCCCCGGAAACATCGGATGATTTTTCCGGCGGATAAGGTAGAATGACCCC
Source organism: uncultured Desulfobulbia bacterium (assembly GCA_964446115.1). Taxonomy (GTDB): domain Bacteria; phylum Desulfobacterota; class Desulfobulbia; order Desulfobulbales; family Desulfobulbaceae; genus CAYUNE01. The sequence continues at coordinate 171,636 of CAYUNE010000027.1, forward strand.
TGAAAATTTTAGCGGCTTTTGATAAAAGGACGAACAGGGGAAACAAGCAACGAGGAGAGCATGAAGAGAGTTCTATCCGGCATCCAGCCTTCGGGAAAACTGCATATCGGCAACTACTTCGGCATGATGAAGACGATGATCAATTTTATGGAGGAGTCCGATCTCTATGTCTTTATCGTCGATCTGCACGCACTGACCACGGTTCATGACCGCGAACGCCTCCGCCGGGGCACCCTGGAGGCGGCCGCGGATTTTCTGTCTCTGGGCCTAGATCCGGATCGCTGTACCTTCTGGGTGCAGTCGGATGTTCCTGAAGTATGTGAGCTTTCGTGGATTCTGTCCACTCTGACCCCCATGGGTCTGCTGGAACGCTGTCACTCCTACAAGGACAAGGTTGCCAAGGGAATCGCCGCCAGCCACGGACTCTTCGCCTATCCTGTGCTCATGGCCGCGGATATTCTGCTCTATCAGTCGGAAATCGTGCCCGTGGGCAAGGACCAGAAGCAGCACCTTGAGGTGGCCCGCGACATTGCCGTCAAGTTCAACAACACCTTCGGCGAGACCTTTGTGGTTCCGGAGCCGGCCATCGGCACCACAACCGCAGTGGTGCCGGGAATCGACGGCCAAAAGATGTCCAAGTCCTATGGCAATACCATCCCCATCTTTTTAGAGGAGAAACCGCTGCGCAAACGGGTAATGTCCATCGTCACCGATTCCACCCCGGTGGAGGAACCCAAGGATCCGGAGACCTGCAACCTCTTCAGGATCTTCAGCCTTTTCGCCTCCGACGAGCGTCTGGCCGAGGTCCGCGATCTCTACGAGAACGGCGGCGCCGCCTACGGCTATCTCAAGCAGGAGCTCTTCGAACTCATCAACGACCACTTTGCAAATGCCCGGAAAAAACGCCGGGAACTGCTTGCCGACCCCGATCACCTGCGCGACATCCTCCGCAGGGGAGCAGCCAAAGCCCGCACCAGGGCCGCAGCAACCCTGGACAAGGTCCGCGACCGGGTGGGACTTACCTATTGACCGGATGTTGAAATGGTAAGGCCTGCCTGATCAACGGCTATCTCCACATCTCCTGCCGACCCGTTGACATACACCGGAATTTTCTTCCGTTCAAACCATTGTCGGATCCTGCGGCTGCGATTCGATTCCCATAGCGTGCGGGGAGCCGGCACCAGGCCGGCCTTTGGGTTTACCTTCTCGAAAAAGATGTCAGGCACCGTGGTTTCTGTTCCGTGGTGGGGAACCTTGAGCAGGTCCGCCTCCAGTTCTTCACTATTTCCGGCAAGCCAGGTACCTATTTTGAGGTTCAAATCGCCGGTAAAGAGAATTTTTTTACCATGGACCCGCAGCATCATCACCAGGGACATATCGTTGATGTCCGTGCTGCCGACCGGCGTATGGACGCCGTCGAAGGCGTAGAGGATATCCAGGGTCACAGCCGGGGCCAGATCAAAGTGAAGTCCGGGGAGGGCTTCATGGACTTGAGCGCCATACCGCACCAGCCTTTCCCGCATGTTCACCACGTCCCGGTAATCGCATCCCCAGGGGCGTTCGCGGTTACATACCTCTTGATCAGGCAGGTTGAAATAGACATGACCCAGCCGGATATGGTGTGCCATCATCGCCGCCAGGCCGCCATAATGATCTTTGTGGGGATGGGTGATGAAGATCGTATCAATGTTTGTGATTTCATGTTGTTCCAGCCAGGGAATGAGTCCCTGATCCGCAGTGGTGTAATGACCGGTGTCGATCATGATGTTTCTGCCATCTGCCAATTGCAGAATATGGGCATCGGCCTGCTGGCCGGAGTAGTTGACATTGATCATGGTCCAGCGAAACAGGGCATCTTCGTCGGTGCAGGCACCGGAAAGAGCGGCGCCAACGACGACGGCAGCGAATAATAGTGATTTCATGGCTACGCATTGATTGGCAGCATCGGCTTTGTAGCTTTACTGCTTTCCCATTTCACGATGGAAATTTTCCCGTAATGAAAAAGGCCGTCACCGGAATCCGGTGACGGCCTTTGGTTTTTCCGAAAGACGGAAGGGTGAAATTATCCTTCCAGGGCCTTGAAGCGTCCCTGCAGGAACTTCCAGGCCTTTTCCACATCCTTCTGGGATTGGGCCATGAGCTGATCGGCCATGTCCGGATTGGTCAGCTTGAGCATGCGGTAGCGGTTTTCGTTTAGGGCATACTCGGCAAAGGGGATGCTCGGCTCCTTGGAATCAATGATCAGCGGATTCTTGCCACCATCTTCCAGTTCCGGATTGTAGCGGTAAAGGGGCCAGTGGCCGCAGGCAACCGCCTTTTTCTGCTGCTCCAGACCGAAGGCCAGATTGAGGCCGTGGTTGATGCAGTGGGCATAGGCGATGATGATGGAAGGCCCGTTATAGGCTTCGGCCTCGTTCACCGCCTTGACGGTCTGTTGCGGATTGGCGCCCATGGCGACCCGGGCCACGTAGACATTGCCGTAGGTGGAGAAGATCATGCCCATATCCTTTTTGGGCATTCTCTTGCCGCCGGCGGCGAACTGGGCAACCGCGGCCCGCGGGGTGGATTTCGACATCTGGCCGCCGGTGTTGGAATAGACCTCGGTATCGAGAACCAATACGTTGACGTTTTCACCCGAGGCCAGGACATGGTCCAGGCCGCCGTAGCCGATATCATAGGCCCAGCCGTCACCACCGAAGATCCAGACCGATTTTTTCACCAGATAGTCGGCCACATGGTAGAGCCGCGTGGCAATGACATTGTCGCTGCCCTCCAGCCCGGCCTTGAGAGCGCCGACCCGTTCGCGTTGGGCCTCGATCTCGTCCTGGGTCTGCTGCGAGGCGCCGAGGAGTTCCTCTTTCACGGCTGCATCGATGAGGTTTTCGGCAACCGCGGCATCAAGCAGTTCAGCCGCCTGCTGGGCCAGCTTGTTGACCGTCTGCCGCATACCCAGACCATATTCGGCGTTGTCTTCGAACAGCGAGTTGGACCAGGCCGGACCGCGACCGTCTGCCCGCTGGGCATATGGAGTGGTCGGCAGGTTGCCGCCGTAAATGGAGGAGCAGCCGGTGGCGTTGGCGATGAGCATGCGGTCGCCGAAGAGCTGGGTCACCAGCTTGATATAGGGGGTTTCGCCGCAGCCGGCACAGGCGCCGGAGAACTCGAAGAGCGGCCGTTTCAGCTGACTGCCCTTGACGGTCTTGGGATTGAGCAGGTTGCTGTCCACCTCGGGCAGGGCCATGAAGACTTTCCAGTTGGCGGATTCGCGCTCGTGGACCTCCGGAGTGTTGGGAATCATGGTCAGAGCCGTCTGCTCGGTCTTGTTGCCGTCGGCATCCTTCTTGCGTGCCGGACAGGCGGTGGAGCAGAGGGTGCAGCCCACACAGTCATCGGTGGAAATCTGGATGGTGAACTTCCGTCCCTTGAACTCCTTGCCCGCCGCGTCAACGGTTTTGAAGCTGTCGGCGGCGCCTGCCTTTTCCAGATCCTCGGCAGAGACGACTTTCATCCGGATACATCCGTGGGGGCAGACCAGGGAACAGCGGCCGCATTGGATGCAGGTTTCCGGATCCCATTCGGGAACGGAAACGGCGATGTTGCGCTTTTCCCACTGGGTGGTGGCGGTGGGCCAGCGGCCATCCGCCGGAATCTGGGAGACCTTCAGTTCCTCGCCCTTGCCCTCGATCATCTTGGCGGTGACCTCCTTGACAAAGTCCGGGGCGTCATCGGGAACCACGGGGGGTACCTCATGGCCGGAAATCGTATCCGGCACCCGGACTTCGACGATGTTGTCAACGGCGCCGTCAACGGCATCGTAATTCATCTGGACGATCTTTTCGCCCTTCTTGCCATAGGTCTTCTTGATGGCGTCCTTGATGGCCCGGATGGCCTCCTCCTTGTCGAGGATACCGGAGATGAGGAAAAAGGCGGTCTGCATGATCATGTTGATGCGGGCGCCCAGACCAATGGCCTGCCCCAGTTTGATGGCATCGATGATGTAGAATTTCGCCTTCTTGTCGATGAGCTGCCTCTGTACCCGTGACGGCAGCTGATCCCAGATTTCATCCTTGCCGTAAGTGGTGGTGAGCAGGAAGGTGCCGCCCTCTTCAAGGTTGGAAAGCATGTCGTAGCGATCCAGGAACGAGAAGTTGTGGCAGGCGACAAAACTCGCCTTGTTGATGAGATAGGGGGCAACCACCTGGTTTTCACCGAAACGCAGGTGGGAAACCGTCATGGAGCCGGACTTTTTGGAGTCATAGACAAAGTAGCCCTGGGCACTGTTGTCGGTTTCGGCGCCGATGATCTTGATGGTGTTCTTGTTGGCGCCCACGGTGCCGTCGGAGCCCAGACCGTAGAACATGGCCCGGTAGACGTCGTCGCCTTCGATGTTGAATGACTTGTCGTAATCGAGGCTGGAAAAGGTGACGTCGTCGTCGGGGCCGACGCAGAAGTCGTTTTTCGGGTTGTCTGCGGCCATGTTGTCGAAGACCGCCTTGACCATGGCCGGAGTGAATTCGGCGGAACCGAGACCGTAGCGACCGCCGAGGATAACCGGGGTGGCGAAGTCAGCGTTGGTGTCGGCGGCCTCGCCGATTGCCGCCCGCACATCCAGGTAGAGGGGCTGGCCCACGGCACCCGGCTCCTTGGTTCGGTCCAGTACGGTGATGCGTTTGACCGAGGCGGGCAGGGCGGCCACCATGGCCTTGGTGTCAAAGGGTCTGAACAGCCGGACAATCACCAGGCCCACCTTGTTGCCGGCGGAGATGAGGTGATCGACGGTGGCGGCGACGGTCTCGGCGCCGGAGGCCATGATGACGATGACATCCTCGGCATCCGGGGAACCGTGATAGTCAAAGAGGTGGTAGGTGCGGCCGGTGAGCTCGGCAAATTTGTCCATGGTCTCCTGGACAATGCCGGGGACGGCGTTGTAATACTTGTTCACCGTTTCCCGGCCGGTAAAGTAGACATCCGGGTTCTGGGCCGTTCCGCTCATGGAGGGACGGTCAGGAGTCAGGGCGCGCTGCCGGTGGGCGATGATGAGATCCTCATCGATTATGGCCCGCATATCGTCCTCGCTGAGCTGCTCCATTTTCTGGATCTCGTGGGAAGTACGGAAGCCGTCGAAGAAGTGCATGAAGGGGATGCGCGATTTAAGGGATGCCTGGGTGGCGATGAGGGCGAAATCCTGTGCTTCCTGGACATTTTTGGAACAGAGCATGCCCCAGCCGGTCTGCCGGACCGCCATGACATCACCATGGTCACCGAAAATCGACAGTCCCTGGCAGGCCACCGAGCGGGCGGTGATATGGAAGACCGTGGGGGTCAGTTCACCGGCCAGTTTGTACATGTTGGGCATCATCAGAAACAGGCCCTGGGAAGCGGTGAAGGTGGTGCAGAGCGCTCCGGTGGTCAGGGAGCCGTGCAGGGAGCCGGCCACACCGCCCTCGGACTGCATCTGCGAGATAACGGGAACGGATCCCCAGATGTTTTTCTGCCCGGCATTGGCCTTGGCATCGGCCTCGGCCGCCATCGGCGACGAGGGCGTAATGGGGTAGATGGTGATGACTTCACTCGTGGAATAGGCAACGTGGGTACATGCCTGGTTTCCGTCGATGGTGACCATTTTTCGCGACATAGATTTTCTCCTTGGCTTACTTGATTGACGGTTGCCGGTACTGCGACCGGCGGAGTTGACATATTTTTTCCGGGAAGGCGCCCGGGGCGCTTTCCCGGATTGGGGACGGGATTATTTGATCGTCGGCATCTTGTCGAGCTCGTCCTTGCCGTGGTGGACGATGTTGTAATTTTCCAGCTCGGCGATATAGTTTTCGATGGCTTCGATCTGGGCGTCGTCGTGCAGAACCCGGATGGAGACTCGTTTCCGCCCGTGGGGGGCATCGTCGAACGAGGTGAGGATGGAGAGGACCTGGGCCTCGTGCTGGCGGAACATGTCGATGATGCGGGTGACGGATCCGGGGGCGTCCGGCATGTCGATGATGTACTGGTGCGAGCCGTCGCGGATGCCGGCGGCGTGGATAAAGCCGCGGAGGATATCCGTTTCGCTGAGCAGGCCCACGAGGTTGCCGTCTTCATCGAGGATGGTGAGGCCGGAGATTCGCTTGTCGAGCATGACCAGCGCCGCCTTGGCCAGGGTGTCGGTGTCATACAGGCTGATGGGATTGGGGGTCATCACCTCCTTGACCTTCATCTCGGAGAGGAGGTAGTACATTTCGTGCAGGTCCAGATCGGTGGTCGAGGAGGGCGAGGCCTCCTTGAGATCGCGGTCGGTGATTATTCCGGCAAGTTTGCCGTGGGACAACACGGGCAACCTGCGGATCTTGTTATCCTTCATGGTGCGGGTTGCCCGCATGACCGAGGTGTTGGCATCCACTGTCAGCATTGCTGTTGTCATCCAGTCTTTAATGAGCATGGGAATCTCCTGTATGTGTAAGGGCGACGCATGAATAGACGGGGCTGTCGGCTCATGATCCCCCGCCCGGACAATCCGTCAAAAAGAACTTGACTCCGGGCCATAAGTTTCATTAATCAACAGCCGTATCAAGAGCCTGAAAATGAGCTGTTGCATAGCTCGGTAATCTCACATAATAGAATATTTAAGCCTTGTTCGCAAGATGAAAGCGCCCTCTTTTGCGCATACGCCCCTCTTTTCACGGCAGTTGCAGGAGCGGTGGAGCCGGCGCTGCCGCCGTGAACTAAGCGCTTGCAGCCGGGAGATACATTACACCACCGGGTTGCGGGCCCTGTAAATGGTTATCCGTGAATCCTTCAGCCGGAGATGACATTGTTTACCAACCAACAGTTGCAGGCCTTTCTCTTGCGTCTTACCGCAAAAGATGACTTTGTTTTTCTGGATTGCGGCCGGCCCGGTCCCGGTGCCGGAGACTCCCGGCTGTTTCTTTCGCCGGTGGCGCGTCTGAGTTGTGATGGCCGCGATGATGCCGCCGGATTCCTGCGGCAGGCCGAGGAGTTTCTGGCCCGGGGATATTACCTGGCGGGATGGATTGCCTATGAGTTCGGCTACCTGCTGGAACCGAGCTTGCGCCGCCTGCTTCATCGCGCACCGTCGTCTTCCACTCCCCTGGCCCGGCTGGGAGTTTATACCCGGTCGCTGGATCCACACTCGTTTTTGTCCGCCCGGCCGGGAGAAGATGAGGGGGAGGCCTCCGAAATCCCTGCTGAAAACGGCTTTCTGGCCCATGTCCGCACCAACGTGGAGCGGGATGATTACCTCCGGGCCATCAGGCGGATCAGGGAGTATATCGTTTGCGGCGATACCTACCAGGTCAACTTTACCATCAAGCTGAAGTTCAAGCTCCTCTGTTCCCTCACCGCTCTGTACCGGGCGCTGCGTTTCAACCAGAGCGTCTCCTACGGGGCATGGATTCGCGAAGGGGGGAGGGACATCATGAGCTTTTCGCCGGAGCTTTTTTTCGAGTACGACAGCGGCGGGATCCGGGTGCGGCCCATGAAGGGGACGCTGCGCCGGGGACGCACCACGGCCGAGGATGAAGAACTGCGGCAGCTGCTTGGCAGCGATGTCAAGAATCGGGCGGAAAACGTCATGATCGTCGACCTGCTGCGCAACGACCTGGGGCGCCTGCTCCATGATACGGGCGGCGGCCGGGTACAGGTCGATTCCCTCTTTGACGTGGAAACCTACGAGACCCTGCTGCAGATGACCTCCACCATTTCCGCTTATCCCAAAACCGGTCGCCGCCTGGGATTTCGCGAGGTGATGCGGGCGCTGTTTCCCTGCGGCTCGGTCACCGGCGCGCCCAAGATCCGCACCATGGAGATCATCGGCGAGCTGGAAAGGGAACCGCGCGGTGTCTATACCGGTGCGATCGGCTTTGTCCACGCCGAACGGGCCATGTTCAACGTCCCCATTCGCACCCTGGTACTGGAAAACGGTCACGGCGAGATGGGGATCGGCTCCGGCATCGTCTTTGACTCCGATCCGGAGGCGGAATGGCGGGAATGTCTGCTCAAGGGAGACTTTCTCACGCGGCCCCGACCCGACTTTCAGCTCATCGAAACCCTGCTCTGGCAGCCGCAATCGGGATACCTGCTGTTGGATCTACACCTCCGCAGGCTGCAGGATTCGGCTGGATATTTCCTCTTCTCCTGCGACCCGGAGCGGTTGCGCCGTTGTCTGGCGGCCGCAGCCGATGAATGTGCGGCGCAAAAGGGAGCCCGGCGGGTACGGCTGCTGCTGTATGCCGATGGTGAAATCAGCATTACCACGGCTGCCTGCGATTCCCTGCCGCTGACGGATCCTGCGGCGCCGGTGGTCTGTGAGCCGCTGCCGCGGGCCGTTTTTTCGGAAAAAAAGGTTGATTCATCCTCGCCCTATCTCTTCCACAAGACCACCCGCAGGGAAATCTACGATCGTGAACGGCAACGGATTGTGGAGCTTGGTTTCCATGAGGCCTTTTTTGTCAACGAACGGGACGAGGTGACCGAGGGCACAATTTCCAATATCGTCATCAGAAAAAACAACACCTGGCTGACTCCGCCCCGATCCTGCGGCCTCCTGGACGGTGTTTTACGGCGATACCTCCTGGAGCGGTCGGCTGTCCCCCTGCGGGAAAAAATCCTCACCCGTGCCGAAGTCGCCTCCGCCGATGAAATCTATGCCGTCAACTCGGTTCGCGGCATGCTCCGGGTAGAGCTGGCAACATGACGCCGGCCCTGGATCGCTATTGATTTACCCGTGGTTACAGTGACATTCTACTCACCACGGCGAGTTGTGGTGCTGGTCAGGCCGGCTATCAACCGATCAAGGCCCTCGGCGGTGGAGACCTGTTCCCGGTAGCCCAGGAGGGTTGCCGCCGCTGTCTTGTCGAACCAGTGGGAGAGGGCGAGTTGTTCGGCCAGGAATCTGGTCATGGCCGGTTCCGACCGCAGTCGCAGCAGGGAATAGGTTATCTCCAGCAGGCGACCCAGCCGTCGGGCCCGGGCCAGGGAGATCTTTCCGGTGACGGCGGGAATATCCAGGCGGGCGAACAGGTCGTTGATCCAGGGCCAGAGGGCCACGGGTTCCTGCTGGCCGATGAAAAAGGCCCGGCCGGCAGCGGTTGCCGTGCTGTGAAGATTACGGGCGGCGCACAGATGAGCAAAGACGACGTTGTCGATGTAGGCGATATCCACCATGTTGGTCCCGTTGCCGACGATTCTCAGGCGGTTCCGGGAGCCGCGTTGCAGAAGCCGCGGTATCAGGTTGGTATCGCCGGGTCCCCAGACCAGGTGGGGACGGATGGCAACGGTGCGCAGGTGCTCGTTGTTTGCGGCCAGAACCCGTTGTTCGGCCCGGATCTTGGTTGCCGCATAGTGACAGAGCGGCCTGACGGCATAGGGAGTCGACTCGTCAACGCCCTGGAGATCGCGGCCGTCAAAGACCACCGACGGGGTCGAGGTGTACACCAGCACCGCGATTCCGTGGCGGCGGCAGGCGTCGATGACGTTGTCGGTCCCGGCAACGTTGACGGCCTCATATTCCCGCAACGGCCCCCAGATGCCTGCCTTGGCAGCCACGTGAAATACGGTGTCGCAGCGGCTTGCAGCCGCTGCCACGGTTTCCCTCTCACGGATATCCCCCCGGATGCATTCGGCGCCCGCCGCTGTTGCCGCGGGATAATGATTACGCCCCAGCACCCGCACCCCGATCCCTTGTTCCGTCAGCTTGCGTACCAGGGCCAGGCCGATGAAGCCGCCGCCGCCGGTGACCAGTACTCTTTTCATGGTACCTCCATGAAGGGGTGTCTATCAGAGACCATCGCGTCCCAGACAGCCTCGGGCCGCTGTCTCCCGGGCGGCCCATTCAGCTAGTTTTTCCCTAAATATCTTGGCATTATGCCTGATATCAACGGGAAAAGAGGGATGAATGAGAAAGATTTCTATTTTCCTGGTATGGGGAAAAGAGCGGGCCAGGCGGCGGAGGCGGGCGAACAGCTCACCTCTGTCCACGTTTTCTTCCACCGGTTCGATGATGAGTACCGGTTTCCGGGCCGCGGCCTTGCCGACCCCCACCAGGGCGGAGCGTTTTACCGCAGGGTCGCGGTTGAAGATCGCCTCGCAGCAGATGGTGTCCATGGGGCCGTCATCGGTGAGCACCCGGTGGGCTTTGCGGCCGCAGAACCAGAGCCGTCCCCTGGAATCCAGATAGCCCATGTCTCCCATTCGGTGGCGGATTTCCGCACCATCCCGGATTTTGGCCGCCCGGGTTTCCTCCGGCTTGTTGTCATAACCCGGGGTCACCACCGGACCCTTGACGACGATCTCGCCGATTTCGCCCGGGGGCAGTACTTCCGCTTGGCTCCAGTCATCAATGGGACCATCCTGAGAAGCGATGATACTCACCTCCATGCCCGGCAACGGCCGGCCCACGCAGGTTCCCCTGCCCTCGCGGGTCAGCGGCCAGGTCTCCCCGACAATCTCCCTGCCGGTGATCGAGGTTACCGGCAGGCTTTCGGTGGCACCGTAGGGGGTGTGGATTTCCGCCTGGGGAGCGAGGATTTCCTCCACCCGGCGCACCAGGTCCCCGGGAACCGGGGCCCCGGCCATGAGGATCTTTTTCAGGGGCAGTTGCAGGGACTGACTGCGACAGTAGTCGGCCACCACGTTCCAGATGGCGGGCGAGCCAAAGGAATAGGTGACTCCATGGTCGAGGATGGAGCGGACGAATTTTTTCGGGTCGACCCGGGCCGGACGGGTGGGATCCATGTCCGGAATAACGGCGCAGGCTCCCAGGGCCGTGGAAAAGAGGGCAAAGAGCGGGAATCCGGGCTGGTCCACCTCTCCGGGACCGATGCCGAAGTAGTCGCGGATGAGGTGCAGCTGGCTGTGGAAAGTGCCGTGCTGATAGCACACTCCCTTGGGCGGGCCGGTGGAGCCGGTGGTGAAGATGATGGCGGCACTTTCTTCCCGTTTTGCCGGAATGGGGGTGAAGTGGTGGGAATGATCCCGGCTGAGGCGCTCCAGGTTTTTTCCGGGACCGGCTCCCACCCGGATCCTGGTGCGCACGGTGGCAAAGGGACGCCGGAAGAAAAGGGAGAGCAGCTGCACCTGGGAAACCGCGATCAGCACCCGCGGCTTCACCGAACCGATACAGCGCAGCAAATTGGTAAAACCCATGCCCGGATCGATGAGGATGACCACGGCGCCCAGCTGAAACAAGGCAAAACTCAGGGCGATGAACTCCATGGAAGGCCGTACCATGAGCATGACCCTCACGCCCGGTCGCACGCCCCGGGCCTTGAGGGCGTTGGCGTAGCGGTTGCACCTCTTGAGCAGTTCCGTAAAGCTCCAGTGACGGTAGACTCCGTTTTTCCCCGTGATCAGGGCTGTCCGGTGCGGCTGTGCCGCAGCCTGTTCGTGGAGAGCTCCGGCAATATTGAAATCAGTCATGACAGGCGGCCAGAAAGGGGTGAAGGTGGTGGAGAATTTCAGGCAGGGCGTCTTCGAGGACGTAATGTCCGGCCCGGGCAAGGTAATGGCTTTCTGCCGCCGGAAAACGTTGCTGCCATTGGTTCAGGAAGGAGTCGGTAAAGCAGAAATCGTCGCCGCCCCAGCAGATGAGCATTGGTTTGTCCCGCAACCGGTGCAGGCCGTCGGCCACCTCCTCCAGGGTCAAACGGCTGGGATGGTTTTTCTTCATGGGAATATCACGCACAAAGGCGTGAAGAGCCACCCTGTTTTTCCAGGAGTCGTAGGGATAGAGAAAGCCGGCCGCCACCCGGGGAGACATTTTTCGACGCACGGCCATATGCACGGCCGCCCGGGCAAATCCGTTGAAACCTCGTATCATGAGTGCCCCCAGCAACGGCAAACGGCAGATATTGATGCGCAGGGGAATCTGATCGGCCGGAAACGCGGCGGTGTTGAACACCACCAGGCCGTTGATACGTTCCGGATGGCGGATCGCCCAGCCCATACCGATGGCACCGCCCCAGTCATGGACCATGAGGACGCACCTCTCCACCTTCAGGTGATCGAGGAGGTGTTCCAGGTTGTCGATGTGACGCCGCAGCCGGTAGGGATAGTTTGCGGGTTTTGCCGAAAGGCCGCAGCCCATGTGGTCGGGCGCGATGCAACGGTGGCGCCGGCGCAGCTCCCGCACCAGGTTGCGGTAGAGGTAGGACCAGGAGGGATTGCCGTGGACCATGACCAGCGGCAGGCCCCGGCCCTCGTCCAGGTAGGAGAGAGCGTGGCCCTGAATGCGTAGGGTTTTCGGCGTAAAGGGGTATTGAAAGAGGGTAGGCGTACTCATCACCAGGTGATTGCAAGCATCAGGGAGTTGATGCCCGAGCCGATGCCCAAAAGGGCGCAGCAATCGCCGGAGGCGAGCATGCCGGCCTCGATGCCCAGGGCCATGGTCACCGGCGCGGAGACCGAGCCGACGTTACCCAGCCGGGGCAGGGTTTCGAAGTTGCGGCCGGGATCAAGCCCGAGGCTGGAAAAGAGTCGCCGGGCATGGGCGCTGCCCACCTGGTGACAGAAAAAACGGTCGATTTCCTCCGGTTGCCAGCCGGTTTCCTGCAGAAAGGCATCCCAGCATCCGGCGGCTGTCTCTATGCCCCGGGTGAGCAGCAGTTCGGAATTCGTGGACATGAGTACGCCCTGTTCGGCGTTCTGCCCGCCCCGGCAGAGGTCGTTGTGTCGGGTATTGGCCCTGCAGGCGCCGGCGACGAGATAGTGGCCGCTGTCCAGGCGCCGCCGGTCCCCCATTACCAGTGCCACTGCTCCGGAGCCGATGGTCAGCGAGGCAAAGGCGGGTTTGATAGTGCTGCGCGTCAGCGAAGAGTCGCCCAGCAGGTGAGCCAGGGTGGAGTGGACCAGGTCTTCGGCGGTTTCCCCGGCAACGATCAACCCATGGCGTACCTGGCCCAGTTCGATCATGTTGGCGAGCATGATCATGCCGTTGAGGAAACCGAGGCAGGCGTTGGAGATATCAAAGAGAAGGCAGTGGTCGCCCAGGCCCAGTTCATGGTGGACAAAGGCGGCGGTGGCCGGCTCCATCATGTCCCGGGAAACCGAGGTAAATGCCAGAAAGTCGATTTCATCAACATCCACCGGCGAGGCTGCAAGCGCCCGGCGTCCGGCGCGGATGGCGCCTGTACTGGGCAGAGTGCCCCTGTCCCAGAAGCGTCGGCAGTGGATGCCGCTCATGAGTTCCAGCCGGCCCCGGGGCAGTTTGAGACGGTCGTAAAGCGGCGCCAACCGCTCCTCGATCTCGGCTGAAGTCATTTCATTGGGAGGCAGCTCATAGCCGAAACCATGCAGACAGACGTGGGAGTATTTCATTGTCCGGATCCTGATTCGGCAGGTTTCACCCCACTACCTTGCCGATGATATCGGCATCGAAGTAGTTGAACGACATGCCGGCGTCCACGGTGATGGTCCGGCCGTTGATTCCCGAGGAGCGTCCCGAGACGAGAAAGGCCGCCACATCGGCAGCTTCCTGCGTGGTCAGCGCTTTTTTACGGGGAATCACCTGTTCGGCAAAGAGGTAGGAGTCGATATAGCCGGGAATACCGGCCGAGGCCGAGGTTTTGAGCAGGCTGGGGCAGACGGCGTTGAAGCGCACCCGGGAAAAGGCGGCAAAGGACTTGGCGAGAAAGACCAGGGAGGATTCCAGCGCCGCCTTGACCGGCGCCATGTAACCGTAGTTTTCCGCCGCCATCCGAGTGGTGGAGATGGAGATGGTGACCATGGCAGCGTCCCTGTCAAGCAAGTCCTTGAAATGATTGGCGATGGAGATGAAGGAAAAACAGGAGACATCCATGGCCTGCAAAAAGGCCTCTTTCCGGGTTTCGTGGAAGGGCCTGAACCCGTCCGAGTAGTCGGCAAAGGCGATGGAGTGCACGATCCCGGCCAGTCGCTTTTCGCCGGTAAGGGCGGCGATTTCATCCCGCACCCGGATGATGTTTTCCTCGGCCTCCACATCGCAGCACAAGACCGGGCTTTCCGGAAACAGTTTGCGACAGGCAGCGGCCCTGGACTCATTGCGGACCACATGAATAATCTCGGCGCCGGCTTCCCTGAGTACCCGGCCGACAGCGCAGGCAAGCGATTTTTTATTGGCAAGCCCGAAGATAACGATTTTTTTTCCTGTCAATCCCAGAAAATCCATTCTATCCGGTTCAAGAGCTCTTCTTCCTGCCTTATCCCTTGAGGGCGCAGGCAAATTCCACCTGCACCGCCACCTTGCTGTTCACCCGCACGCTGCCCTTGAGAAACCAGGCCGATCCCAGTTTCTCCTTCAGTGCCGCCCTGATCTCGATGGTATCGCCGGGCCGCACCTCGCGTTTGAACCTGGCCCCCAGGATCCGGGTGAGGACCGGCACGCCGTTTACCTCTTCCCTTTCGGTCAGCATTTCACTGATGAGCAGGGCACCGGCCTGGAAAACCGCCTCGCAGAGCAGCACCCCGGGCATGAGCGGATAGCCGGGATAGTGGCCCTTGAAGAGGTCGAGATCAGCATGGAGGATCTTCTCCGCCCGGATGGACCGACCGGCCAGTTCCAGGATGCGGTCAATCCAGAGAAAGGGTGCCCGATGGGGAATGCGGTCGGTGATAAACTTGGTGTCCAGGAATGGTGCGGACCGGCTCTGCCGGACGGGAGATCCGTTCATGTCTGTTTTTTGCGGCAAATTCATATTTTTTTTGGATACGGTCATGACCGGGCTGTTTGTCCGGTCGCGGTTAGAGGCCGCCGGTGACTTCCAGGACGGCTCCGTTGATATAGGCGGCCCGGGGGCCGGCCAGGAAGAGGACGGCATCGCCGATCTCTTCCGCCCTGCCGAAGCGTCCGGCGGGCACCATCTTTTTATACTCGGAGAGACGGTCTGCGGGAAGGTCCCTGAGAAAATCGGTTTCGATGAAGCCCGGTGAAACGGCGTTGACGGTGATGCGGCGCTTGGCGACTTCCCGGGCCAGTGATTTCATCAGCCCCACCTGACCGGCCTTGGAAGCGGCGTAGTTTGCCTGGCCCGCAAAGCCGAGCCTGCCCATGGGCGAGGTAACGAAGATGATGCGGCCGTATTTTTGTTTCATCATCAATAAAATGGCGAACTTGGACATGATGTAACCGCCGGTGAGGTTGACGTCGATCACCCGCCGCCAATCCTCTTCCGGCATCATGGCCAGCACCGCATCCCGGCGGATTCCGGCGTTGTTGACCAGGATATCGAGGGTGTCATATTCTTCCTCCAGCTGCCGGAAGAAAGCCGAAACCGCCCGGTAGTCGGCAACATCCAGCCGCTGGAGCCGCAGCCGTTCCGCATGGCTGCAGGTCTCCAGAAACTGCGCGGCCGCCTCATCGTTGCCGCCGTACACACCGATCACCGTAGCGCCGGCTTCCAGCAAAACCTCGCTCACCGCCCGGCCGATACCGCGGCCGGCTCCGGTGACCACAGCCTTTTGTCCTCTCAGGTCGTTCACGATCAGAGCCTCCTCACATAGTCGTCCACGTCGTTGGCAACGATGACGCCGTAATTGATCGCCCCGAGCCAGCCGCTCATGATAATCCCCACCGATCCCACGTGAAAGAGCCCGGGAAGTTCCTTGAAAATGGTCCGCGAGATATCCAGGCCTTCAAACTTGGTGCCGAAGGAGGTTCCCCTGGTGTGGAGGGTGTAGCGGTTGAAGGTTTTTGGGGTGGCGGCCTCGATGGTATCTATCTTCTCCCCGATTCCCGGAATGTAGCGGTCAAGATCGGCCAGGCAGCGGTTGATCATTTCCTTTTTGGCCCGGGTGTAGGCCGTCTCGTCAAGGGAGGCCCAGTCGTCATAGTCACTGTTCATGGAGGCAACCACGGTGTAGTCCGGCCGCCGGGGTCTGGTTTTGGGATAGTAGACCGAGAAGGTGCGGCTGCCGGTATCCATGCGCCGCATTTCCTCGGAGGAAAATTCGGCACTGGTGGAGGTGAAGAGCAGATCCCCCACATCGGCGAAGGATTCTCCGGCACGAATACCGAAGTAGACCTGGCAGGAGGAGTTGTTGACCCGCACCCGGTCGAAGAGGGCCAGGAAGTCGTCACTGAAGCAATCACGTCCCGCCAGCTTGTCGATGGTGTTGGTGATGCCGGCATTGGAAACAACGGCCCCGGCGCTGATGATGCGCTCTCCCACCGCCACTCCCCGGGTGGTGCCGTTGTCGATGACGATTCCGTCCACCTTGGCCCGGGTGCAGATGGTAACCCCGTTTTTTTGCAGTTCCCTGGTCATCATGCCGATGAGCCGGTCGGTGCCGCCTTCAAAGGTGTAGACGCCGCGGTTCATGAAATTGGCAAAAACGATCCCGTAGGTGATGGCCGGATCGTCAAGGGTGGAGCCGTTGGCATAGGTGATGGGTTCCATGAGCAGCCTGTGAACATCGGAGCGACCGGGAAAGAAGCTGTCGAAAAGCTCCCGGGTGGTCATGCTCCTGTCGTCGTAGAAGTTCATGCCCCGCACCGTGTTGAAAAAATCGTCGATCACGCTGCGGGAGATCTTGAACTTTTCATGGAGGATGCGGGTGAAATCGTCTTTGGAAAAGGTGGTTCTCAGGGAAAACTGCGGGTTGTCAAAGACGATATGCGGCAGCTGCACAATGGCGTCGCGGATTTCGCGGGACCAGTATTTTTTGCAGGTCTTCACCATGCCGTAGGGAAAACCGTGCAGGGATACGTCGAAGATATGGCCGCCGCGTTTAAACCAGGTGGCCAGGCCGCCCAGACGGGTATGATGCTCCAGCAGCAGCACCCCGTGTCCGGCTCCGGCCAGCCGGTTGGCGCAGGTGAGGCCGCCGAGACCGGAGCCGATGACGATGACGTCGTAATGCTCTTTGACCTTGTCGAAGGGAGTGAAAGACATGGGTTGGGGTCGGTCGTTTATCCTGTGGCTGGTTATGCCTGTAAAATGTGCTGATTGACGATGGTCACGCCGCTGAGCATGGCGCCGACGATGCCCAGGTATCCCTGGTCGGTGCCGGCGATGAAGAGATTTTTCCACGGCGTGCGGCCACTCTTGATCTTGACGGGGCTGCCGTATACCGCGCCTGCCGCCTTGGCGGTGAAGCGCTCGATGGTGAGCGGCGTGAAACTATCCTGATATACAACGTCCGGGCCGTAATTCCCAATGATTTTCATCACCACCTCCCGGCTGCGGGCAATACACTCCTCCTTGAGCTGCCGGTAGGCCTCGCCCTCGGCCCGTTGCCAGACGGCGTAATTGGCGGCATTGGTGATGCGGATCTGCAAGGGGTCGGGGATGGGAAGCCCTTCAAAATTATGCGGGAAACAGATGACTCCCCAGGTGGGATCCACGGCGTCGTCCGGCCGTTGATAGTTGAGCCTTTTTCCGGTGTTGTAAAAGATGATTGTGCGGTCGTGTCGCAGCCGCGGGAGGCTGTCGGCCGGGAGCATGACGATGGTTTCCATAAAGCTCATCCTGCCGGTGTAGCTTTCTTCATCCGCATTCCATCCCGACAGGAAAATGGTACCGGGCAGACCGATGGTGGAAAGCACGGCATCACCGGTGAGCCTTTCTCCGTCTTCAAGTTCCACCCCGTGGATTTTGTCGCCATGACCAAAAATCCGCCTTACCGGAGCGCGGAAACGCAGCTCGCCGTCGTAGTGCCTGTAGTGGCTGACCAGAAGATCCAGGAATTCCCGGATGGTGCCGCGGGGCCGGAAAAATCCCTCCAGAAACAGGGCCCGGAACATGATGACGAACTGGCCCAGATCCATATCATGTTCCTCGGCGTTGCCGTATACCATGAGAGGGAGGAGCAGCATATCTTCCAGCAGCGGCTCGTTGAGATGGTGCCTGAGAAAATCGCGGGCCGAGCGGCGGGGAACGTCGCTGAAGGGATCATATTCCCTGATCTTTCCGGTCATGGTCAGGAAACGCCGGGTAACGGCCGGGAAGTTTTGTCTCACTGAACTGAGGAGATCGTCGAAATCATTGGAAAATGTCAGGCTGGCCCGGGGAAAGACGATTTCCGAGGCAAGCTGCCGGTGGGTGGCAAACTGTTTGCGGGAGAGCTTGAGCTGTCGCCAGAGCCGGTTGAGGGGGGCATGTCTGTCCCCGGGCTCGGCATAGTTGGTCATGGCGTGAAGGCCGGTTTCCAGGAGATGGCCGTGACGGAAATAATAGGAGTTGAGGCCGCCGGGCAGGTGGTGCTGTTCGAGGATCAGGGTTTTGCGGCCGAAACGGGCCGAACGGATACCGGCGGCCAGGCCGGAGAGGCCGCCGCCGATGATGATGAGCTGATAATCAGCCATGGAGAGCGCATCGGAGAATCAGACGTCCCTGAGTTTCGGTTCCAGGTAGTTGACGCAGCTGTTGAGGGTGGCCAGTTGCGGATATTCCTCCTCCGGAATCCGCAACTGATAGCGCTTCCTCAGTTCCATGACAATATCGAGAAAATCCATGGAGTCCAGGTCGAACTGGTCACGGAGCTGCTCATCGGGATCAAGGTCGTCGAACTCTGCGTCTTCGTCTATATCTTCAATAATCTCAAGGATCATATCCTTGATCTCGTCGCGGTTCATGCCGGTTCCTCTCAGCGGATATAGAGTAGATATGTGGTGTTTTTCGGTAGCCAAGAGAGTATGAATAGCAGATAATTCAGTCCATTGCCATACATTTTTTGACGATTACAACGGAATTGATACCAACCATTCCAAAGGAATTGTTGAGGATGGCATCGACGTCCGGCAGCTTCTCCGGTCTGCCGCTGACCAGGCCGGGGAGGGTGCATTCCGGGTCCGGGTTGTCCAGGTTGATGGTGGGATGGACCATGTTGTCGGTGAATGCCGGCAGGTTGGCCGCCAGTTCCAGAACGCCGGCCGCACCCATGGCGTGGCCGATGATCGACTTGGTGTTGTTGATGCGGGTGTGCGGACAGCGGGTGAAGACCCGGCGCAGGGCCCGGCACTCCTCCACATCTCCCTGGCCGGTTCCGGTGGCATGGGTGTTGACGATACTGATCTCGTCGGGCCGCATATCGGCCCGGGAAAGGGCAAGGCGCATGCATTCGGCCTGGCGCGGACCATGGGGCAGGACAAAGTCCCGGGCATCCGAGTTCATGGCATAGCCGGCGATCTCGGCAAGAATCGCCGCCCCCCGCTCGAGGGCGCGGTCCATTCTTTCCAGAACAAAGACGCAGCCGCCCTCGGAGATGACGATACCGTTGCGATCACGGTCAAAGGGGCGGCAGGCCTTTTCTGGATCATCATGTTCCGCCAGAGCGCCCTGGGCCCGGAAACTGGCGAAGATGCCGAAAGAGCCGGTCGATTCGGAAATACCGCCGCAGAGCGCCAGGTCGATTTCGCCCAGTCGCAGCATCTGGCAGCCCTGGATGAGGGCGGCGTTGCCGGCGGCACAGGCGGCCCCCACCGAGTAATGGGGACCGGTGATGCCCAGGTTCATGGTGATTTCCCCGGCGGGATTGTTGAGTACGGTCCGGGGGTTGTGATGGTGGGTCCAGTAATCGACGTTGTGGTCGAACTGACCGATGTTGTAGACCTCGTTTTCGGTCTCCACGGTGCCGTGTTCGGTGAGGCCGATATAGACCCCGGTACGCTCCCGTTCGTAATCGGAGAAGTCGATTCCCGCGGCGGCCACGGCCTCGCCGGCGCAGAAGACCCCGATGCAGCCGGCCCGGGTGCCGCGTTTGTTTTCCTTTTTCCGGCGGTAACGGGTCTCCGGAAAATCACAGAGACCTGCCGGGGCCCTGCCCATGTAGCGAAGCTCCATGGAGGTGATGCCGGATTTTCCGGCCAGCACCCGGCGCCGCAGCTGCTCCATACTGTTGGCGCCGCCCGGCGCGGTGAGGCCGACCCCGGTGATGACGATACGCTGGGACAGGGGAACGCTGTTCATCATCTCTCCCTCCTGCTTTCGATTTCAGGCAGTTCCGCCGGGGCAAAGATGATATTTTCCTGACGGCCGAACATCTCCCGGACCGAGGTTACTCCATACTCCTTGAGTCGCTCCACCACACCATGGACCAACGAATCCGGAGCCGAGGCCCCGGCAGTGAGACCGATTTTGGTCACGCCTTCGAGCAGGGCCGGATCGATCTCGCCGGCATCGTCGATGAGATGGGAGGAGACTCCGTGTTGCTCGCCGGTTTCGCGCAACCGGTTGGAATTGGAACTGTTTTTTGAACCCACCACAAAGAGGAGATCCACTTCTTCGGCCAGCCGGCGCACGGCGTTTTGCCGGTTCTGGGTAGCGTAGCAGATATCGGTTCGCTGGGGTCCCTCGATGTTGGGGAAGCGATTTTTGAGGGCGGTGACGATATCCTCGCTGTCGTGCATGCTGAGGGTGGTCTGGGAGACGTAGGCCAGGTGGTCGGGCCTGTCGATGGCAAGTCTTTCCACGTCGGCGGGTGTCGATACCACCTGGACTGCGGCATCGGTACGACCCTGGGTGCCCTCCACCTCCGGATGACCGGCATGGCCGATCATGATCAGTTCGTAACCCGCATCGCTCAACCGCCCCACCCGGCGGTGCACCTTGGAGACCAGCGGACAGGTGGCGTCAACGGTGATCAACCCGTATTCCGCGGCCTGCCGTTCCACCTCCCGGGAAACACCATGGGCGCTGAACAGGGTGATGGCGCCCCGGGGAATGTCCTCGAGGTCCTTGACGAATACCGTACCGACATTCTTCAGGCTCTCCAGCACATGACGGTTGTGGACGATTTCATGGAGAACGTAGATGGGCGGGCCATATTTTTTTAAGGCCCGGTAGACGGTTTCGATGGCGCGGATAACTCCGGCGCAAAAACCGCGGGGACTGGCGAGAATGAGTTCCATGTCTGCTCTTTTTTTCTTTTGACTCGGTTACCTGTTCCTGACGCGCCCGTCGCTGCGACCGTCAGGCCAGCGGATAGCTTGACTCGATTAGGTGTCTGGCGCCCTTGGGACTGAGAATGGAGGAGTAGAGGTGGAAGTCCTCCACCATAAACTCCCGCGAACGGAACATGCTGTTGGCGGCAAGAAAGGCGGCGAGTTTTGCCGGCGAACAGTTTCGCAAACGGGCCAGGGTGATGTGGGGGATGAATTTACGTTGCGGACCCCTCAGGCCCACGCGACGCAGGGTTGAGCCAATTTTTTTATGCAATAGCTTGAGATTTTTATTTTTTTCAACGCCCACCCAGAGAATGCGGGGTTTGCCTCCGGGTGGAAAATGGCCCATGCCCTGCAATCGCATGGAAAAGGATGGCGCAGTGACCGTGCGCAGCTCATCGGTGATGTGACGGGCGAGCAGCCCATCGGTATCGCCGATGAAACCGAGGGTGAGGTGAAGCTGCATGGGGTCGGCCCAGCGGGCGCCGGCCAGGCCGCAGCAGAGCCGGGATATCTCTTCCCCGACGTCACCGGGGAGATTCAGGGCAACAAAGAGGCGGGGCATGGTCTAATCCATCTCCATGGAAATATCGCAGGCAGGTGCCGAATGGGTGAGGCGGCCCACCGAGATGATATCAACACCGGTGGCGGCGATTTCCCGGACCGTTTCCAGGGTGACGCCGCCGGAGGCCTCCACCTGGGCCCGACCGGCGATGAGGCGAACCGCTTCGGTCATCTGTCCCGTATCCATGTTGTCGAGCATGATGATTTCCACCCCGCAATCCAGGCATTCCCTGATCTGGTCGAAATTTTCAGTCTCCACTTCGACCTTGATGGTATGGGGGGCACGGCTGCGAACCAGGGCCACGGCCTTGCTGATGGAGCCGCAGGCGGCAATATGGTTGTCCTTGATGAGAATGCCGTCAGCCAGGTGGAAACGGTGGTTGAAACCGCCGCCCACCCGCACCGCGTATTTTTCGAGAAGTCGCAGCCCGGGAGTTGTCTTGCGGGTGTCGGTGATGCGGACCGGCAGTCCCTTCACCGCGTTTACATACTGCGAGGTCAGGGTGGCGATACCGCAGAGGCGCTGCACCAGGTTAAGGGCCGTTCGTTCCCCGCGCAGCAGGCCGGTCACCGGGCCGCTGATGCTTAAAAGACAGGCGCCTTCATCCACATTGTCGCCGTCATCGGCAGCGCCCAGCAGCTCGATGGAGGGATCGAGAATCCGGAACACCCGCAGCGCCACCTGTTTCATCCCGGCGGAGATCATGGGGTGGCGGGCCAGGAAGCGGGCCCGCGAGTGTTGGTTACCGGAAAAGATACCTTCGGTGGTGATATCGCCGTGACCGATATCCTCGGCCAGGAAACGATGCAGCAGTCTGTCCAGGGCAAAGGCGTCCATGGGATTCACCCGGTATGACTCGATGTTGTGGGATGGAAGGAACAGGGCGGTACGGTGTCCATTTTTTTTAGCCGTCGGACTCCAGGTAGAGTTTGATGTTTTCGGCAATGGTGTGGAAAATGGTGGTGAACTCCTGTTCGTCCCGTTCCAGCAGGGTTATGCGAAAGCCCTGCAGTTCAGTGGCAAAGGAGGAGAGCGGCACCACGCACACTCCGGTGGAAGCCAGCAGGTAGTAGACGAAACGCTTGTCCGGTTCCACATCCGGGCCGTCCACGAGCTCCCTGACGGTTTTCAGTACGTCACCGTTGCCCACCGGCAGGCTTTGCCGGTTGTTGAGCAGTCCTTCCTGGAAAACCACGCTCATGTAAAAGGCGCCGTTACTGCGGTTGACCTGGATCCCTTTGACATCTTTGAGGATATCATAGGCAATATTGGAAAACTTTTCGTAGCGGTCGATGCGTTCCTGCAGGTAGGTTTCATATTCGGGATGGGTGAGGACCTTGGGAACCACCAGTTGCGGCAGCGTGGTGGAACAGACCTCGAGCATCTTGGCATTGAGGATGGAAGAGATATACTTCTCGAACATGGGATCGGTATGGTGGTTATAGACCTCTATCCAGCCGCATCGTCCGCCCGGCCAGGGCATTTCTTTGGAGACTCCCCGCATGCAGATGGCGGGAACATTGCCGATCACCGTGCAAAGGGGCACGGTTTTGGTGCCGTTGTAGGTCATGTTCTGGTACACCTCGTCGCAGATGATGAAGAGGTCGTTTTTTTCGGCAAGATCGACGATGCCCCGCAGAATCTCCTCGGGGTAGACCGCGCCGGTGGGGTTGTCCGGGTTGATGATGAGAATTCCCGCCACCGCCGGGTTATAGGTGATATGTTTTTCGATATCGTCCAGGTCCGGATACCAGTGGTTGTTGGGGTCGAGGATATAGGTGACCGGCCGGTCGCCGGCGTGGGCGGCCTCCGCCGAGGAATGGGTGGTGTAGCTGGGCGAGGGAACGATCACCCGGGCCGTGCGTTTGAGGAAACCGAAAATCTTTGAGATGGCGTCCCCCAGGCCGTTGAAAAAGATAATATCCTCGGCATCGATGCGGGTGCCGCCCTTGCTGTTGGTGTTGGCGGCGATGAATTCCCGGGTTTCCAGAACCCCCTTGGTGGGGCTGTAACCGTAGGAGGCGTCATCCATGGCCGCCTGGGCGACGATTTCCTTCATCCAGCGGGGGATCTTTTCGCCCTTGGCAACCGGATCGCCGATATTCTCCCAGTTGACCTTGACTCCCAGGTTTTGCAGTTTGTTTCCCACATTGACGATGTTGCGAATCTCGTAGGTGAGTTCGCCGGCGCCGATATGGACGATATCTGTTCGCATTGTGTCGGTCCTATCAATTTTGGTCGTCAGTTCCTGTCTGCATATGTCTGCTGTTGCCGGTCTTTGCGGAGCGTCCGTGCAGCCGGCAGCAGGTCTGCGCTGTCCCCGGCCGGCAGAGGACGGCCGAAGAGGAAACCCTGCACCATGGAGCAGCCGCAATCGCGGCAGAAGTCCGCCTCCCCCGGGCGTTCCACCCCCTTGGCGGCCACCTCAAGGCCCAGATTGCGTCCCAGGCCGATCACCGCCCTGGTGATCATGGCGCTGTTTTCGTTCCCGGTGACATCCTTAATAAAAGAACGATCAATCTTCAACCGGTCTATGGGTAATTTATTCAGAGAGGCCAGAGATGAGGAGCCGGCACCGAAATCATCCAGGGTGATTCTGATTCCCATTGCCCGCAATTCCTCCAGCTGCCGACGACACGGTTTCAGGTTACGCATGAGCGCCTCCTCGGTGATTTCATATTCGATAAAGGATGGCGGCAGCCGGTATTTTTTCAGGATTTTGGCGGTAAAGCGGGCAAAGTCGCTGTCCAGCAGCTGCCTGGCAGAGAGGTTGACGGCCGTGGGCACCGGGTGCAAATCTTCTTTTCGCCAGGACGCCAGGCGACGGACCACGGTTTCCACCACCCACTCGCCGATGGAAACCATGAGGCCGAGTTCTTCAGCCAGGGCGATGAAGTCGTAGGGCAGCATCATTCCCAGTTCAGGATGATGCCAGCGGAGCAGGGCCTCCATGGCGCGGAGCCGCCCGTCCAGCGGATCGAACATTCCCTGGTAATGGATGACGAAACGCTGGTCGCTGCGGGCCTTGCGAAGGGCCGTTTCCAGCCGGAGCAGGGTGTGGGCCCGGGAGTTCATGGCGGCTTCGTAGAAGCGGAAGCCGGCCCGCCCGTTGTCTTTGGCCTTGTACAGAGCGGTGTCGGCGCATTTGAGCACCCCTTCCATGTCATCGGCGTCGTCCGGGAAAAAGGCGATGCCGATGCTGGTGGAGATGAAGAGTTCCCGGCCGCCGGCAACAACCGGCTGTTCCATGGCCGCGAGAATCTTGCGGCCCACGGTGGCGGCATCGGCGGCATTGGTGATGTCGTCGAGAATGATGACAAATTCATCGCCGCCCAGCCTGGCCACGGTATCGCTTTTGCGCACCAGATGAAGCAGCCGCCGGGCCACCTCGACGAGGAGTTCGTCACCCACATCGTGTCCCAGGGTGTCGTTGATCTGTTTGAAACGATCCAGGTCGAGAAACAGAACAGCCACCCGGGTTTTTTTGCGCCGGGCCTTGATCATCGCCTGTTTGAGCCGGTCTTGGAAGAGGAGCCGGTTGGGCAGGCCGGTGAGGGTGTCATGGTGGGCCAGCCGGAAATATCTCGACCTGCTCTTGCGCAGTTCCCTTTCGATGCGCAACCGGTCCTCGACGTTGCGGGCCACCTCGATGATGCCCGTGGGTTCGCCGTCCTCTCCATAGAGAGGCGACACATCGAGCTCATAGGTATTGTTGATCTCCTTGCCGTGGAACTGAGGGTGGACCAGGGGATTGACCGGTCCCTTGCCGGCGCGGACTTTATCCACCGGACAGGAACAGCGCTCTTTGCAGAGGGGTTCCCGGGTGCCGTGGAATACCGTGTAACATTTTCCGCCCGGAGCCGTACGCGGGTCGACATCCATGATTTTACCGGCGGCGCTGTTGATGAGCAGGATGTTGTACTCCATGTCGATGACCATCACCGGATCACCGGCCCCGTCGATGACCGATTGCAGGAAGACCCGTTCACGTCTGACGGTTTCATGCAGTTTCTCCCGGGCTGCGGCCAGCTCGGCGTCCTTGTGTTTTTCTTCGGTGATATCCTGATGGGTGCCGATCATCCGCAGGGGCAGACCGTTATCGGCCCTGTCCACCACCCGTCCCCGATCCTTGAACCAGCGCCAGCCGCCGTTTTTGTCCCGGATACGATATTCGACCTGATAGTCCTCGTTGCGGCCGGCCAGATGTTCCTGGAGCCGGGCAAGAACCAGGTCCCGGTCATCGGGGTGGATCAGGGTGCGCCAGCTCCGGGCGTTGTCCCCCGGATCCCCCTGGTCCAGCAGCTCCTGCTGGTAGTCGCTGGTGTACATCTCCCCGGTTTCCAGGTTCCAGTCCCAGAGTCCGGCGTCGGATGCCTGCAAAGCCAGTTTGAAACGGTTTTCGCTGGCCCTGAGCGCCTCCAGGTTGCGGTCGCGTTCGGCAATGCCGAACAGGCGTCCCAGGGTGGTGGCCACGGCCAGGGCGATCTTTTCAAGCAGGCCGCATTCCTCGCTGTTGAAGCGGAGATCATTGAGCGCTTCCAGGGCGAGAAAGCCGGAGACGGTATCTCCGCTCTTAAGGCCCACGGCGAGGGTGCGGCCGCCCTGGGGGGAGGCGCCGCAGACGGCGCAATCGCAATCCGGAAAGACCATGCAGCGTCCCGCCTCCATGGCCGATTGTCCGCAGCGGGGCAAAGCGCCCTGCTGCAGCTTTTCCTTTAAGGGAGCCATTCTTCGGCCCAGCCCGGATTCCGCGGTGATGGCGTAACTCATGCTCTCGTCGGTGAGAAAGAGCCAGGCGGCGCTAAAGAGGCCGTCGATGACCAGCCGGTCGCAGAGGCCCTGGAGCAGCCTGGTGAGCTCCTGCTCGGCAAGCAGAAAGGCGTAGATATCCATGGAAGCGGCGAGCAGCCGGCAAAGCGGTTCGTCGCCGCTATTTCTCGGCGCCGCGTTTGGCGATTCCATAACTGTGCAGTTTGTTAGACAGGGTCTTGCGACTGATTTGCAGCCGTCTGGCGGCTTCACTCTTGTTTCCCCCGGTTTCTTTAAGTGTTTTAATGATGAGAAGGCGTTCAGCTTCCCGCAGGGTTGCCGGTCCATCGGCCTGGTCCCGGCCGTGATCGTTTCTCCAGCGCTCCACAGCCAGCGGCAGGCTGTCGATATCAAGATAGTTGCCGCGCATGAGGATGACGCCGCGCTCCACGGCGTTTTCCAGTTCCCGCACATTGCCCGGCCATGGATAGCGGTTAAAGATATCCATGCATTCCGGAGTTATACCGGCTACCTGCCGGTTGTTTTTGGCGGCATATTTCTCGATGAAGTAGTTGGTCAGCAACGGAATGTCGCCGCTTCTCCGTCGCAGTGGCGGCACTTCCAGGACAACGACGTTGAGCCGGTAGTAGAGGTCTTCGCGGAAGCGGCCGGCGCGGATTTCCGCCTCCAGGTCACGGTTGGTGGCGGCGACGATGCGGGCATCCACTTTGATGGTTTCGCCGCCGCCCACCCGTTGCAGTTCATGTTCCTGCAGAACCCGCAGTAGTTTGACCTGCATGGCCGGCGAGGTCTCGCCGATCTCGTCGAGGAACAGGGTGCCTCCCCGGGCCTGGACGAATTTTCCCTCCCGCCGGGAATCGGCGCCGGTAAAGGCGCCCTTTTCATGGCCGAAGAGTTCGGATTCCAGCAGGTTCTCGGCCAGGGCCGCACAGTTGACTTTGACCAGTGGGCCGGAGCTGCGGTTGCTGTAGTGGTGCAGGGCTTCGGCGATGAGCTCCTTGCCGGTGCCCGATTCTCCGGTGATGAGAACTCCGGCGGTGGTGGGCGCCACCTGCAGGACCATTTCCTGCAACCGCTTCATGGGAGCGGATCCGCCGATCATTCGGCGGCCGGCAATCACCAGCTCACCGTCCGGAGCCGGGTCGTCATGCGATTCTTCTTCCCGGCGGTGACCCATGGCCGCCTCCAGGGTGCTGCGCAGCCGGTCGAAGTCAAGGGGCTTGGTCAGGTAATCGTGGGCGCCGATCTTGATGGCCTCGACCGCTGCGTCCACCGAGGAATAGGCGGTCATGATGATGACCGGTATGGCCGGGTTCAGGGCCCTGATCTTTTTCAGCGCCTCCATGCCGTCCATGGTCGTCATCCGAACATCCATAAGAACGGCGTCAAAGGAGCCCTCTCTGACCGCGGCCACCGCCGATGTCCCGTCGTCGGCCTCCCGACAGTTCCAGCCCCATTCGGCGAACAGCGAGCAGAGCATGTAGCGGTGCACCTGTTCATCGTCCACCACCAGCAGCGTTACCGAGCGATTTTTTTTCATAATGCAATGGGAAAATGTATATTAATAGTAGCATTAAAAGCAGGGAGGTTGAATCGATATTTTGTAAGCGCTCACGGGTACTGCATCTTCGCACGATCTTGTTGGAATGTACAGATGGGCAATAGCGGACTCTCAAGATCGGACAAATCCACGGCACCACCGCAATCCCGCCCCAGGACACCGGGGCCGGAGACGAATCACCTGATCCATGCTCATTAAAATAGAAAAAATTGTAGCCGGCGGGTTCGGCCTGGGCCGTCTGCCCGGCGGTATGGTCGTTTTTGTCCGGCATGTGCTGCCCGGCGAGGAGGTCAGGGTCCGGGAGCGTCGCCGCCGCCGGGGATATATCGAAGCGGAGCTTGAACAGGTGGAGTCGCCCTCGCCGCACCGGGTTGAGCCTCGGTGTCCTCTCTACGGCCGCTGCGGCGGTTGTGACCTGCAGCACGCCGCTTCCGGGATGCAGCAGCTCATCAAGGAGGATATCGTACGCGAGGCCATGCAGCGGGCCGGGGTGGAGGAGCCGGAGGGGGGCATCGACTCACTGATTCCTTCGCCCCGGGCCTTCCGTTATCGCCGTCGTCTGCGCCTGGTGGTGAGACGGCAGGGTGAACTCGGTTTTCGCCGCCACCGCTCCCGTGAAACCGTTGCCGTTGCCGCCTGTTTTCTGGCGGAAAGGGAACTTGACGCCGTGCTTGCCTCGACGGCGGAATACGGACTCCATCCCTGCCCGGCCACCCGATACCGCGAGCTGGAACTGGTGCTGAACTCCGTTGACCGGCGGGTCCATCTTGTGCCGGTTGCCCGCAGCGGCCGGATATCCCGACGGCGGGGCCGACGTCGGCGGCCCGTTTCTTTATCCGGAGGGGTGGAGTCCTTTGCGTGGCCAAGCGGAGGGGCTCGGGCTTTCTCCTGTGATCGATCCCGGGAAAATACGGTACTTTACCAGAAAATAACCCTGGAGGCACTCAAAAAAACCGTGGAAACCGCCTGGGGGCCGGCTTGTTTTTCCCAGGTCAATGAACGACAGAATGAACGCCTTGTGAACCTGGTGTGCAGCCTTGCCGGCGATATCAGCGGCAAAAATGTGATTGATCTCTACTGTGGCATGGGCAACTTTTCCGTTCCGCTGGCCCTGTTGGGCGGCCGGGTGACCGGAATCGAGGAAAACGGCGAAAGTGTCCGCTGGGCGGAGATCAATATGCGGCGGGCGGAAATCGGCAATGGCCGTATCCTGCAGATGGACGCGGCCGCTGGACTGGATGTTGCGGCCGCGCAAGGGGAGAAAACAGATCTGCTGCTGCTTGATCCGCCCCGCCGGGGTGCGGCCGAGATCATGAAAAGAGTGCTCAGGATTCTGCCGGAGCGTATCATTTATATATCCTGCGATCCGGCAACCCTGATGAGGGATTTGCGACGGCTCACCCCGAAACCCTATGGACTGCGGCGGCTGATCCCCCTGGATATGTTTCCGCAAACCCATCATATCGAATGCATCACTCTTCTTGAAAAAAATTGACAAGCTTTTCCCATCCGGTACTATAACCGGCAATTTCAACGTGAGAGTTTATCATGACCAGCGTTAACAATGAAAACAGGATACCGGCTTTCACGGCGGCCGGTCTGCCGGTGCTCATCGGCAGCGTACCGCTTGCCGATCACCGCCGGGCCCTGGAGTGGATAGTGGACGCCACTCCGGAAATCCCCCTCTGGCCCCAGCTGCCGATCAACCCTCTGGAGCGCATGTTGCCGCAGTTCTGCGAGGGGTTTCCCTGTCTTGTGGAGCCGGCCGCGGCCGATGAAGGTAAGCGGCTCTTTTTCGATGTCACCGCTCCGGAGTTTGAAAGTGAGCAACTGGCGTTTTTCGAGGATTACCTGCGGGTGAGCGAGGATTTTGCCGCCCTGGACAACTCCCGTTTTGCGGTTGGCCGCGATCGTGCCGGAGGTCTTTTTCTGTTCTGTGAACGACTGGCCGACCTGCCCGGCCTCATTGCGGTGAAGGGACAGATCACCGGCCCCTTCACCATGCTCACCGGCATCACCGACCGGCGGGAACGGCTGGGCTATTATGACCCCGCCATCCGGGATATGGTGGTCAAGGGGTTGGCCATGAAGGCGGCCTGGCAGGTTCGGCTGCTGGCTGCCCACACCACAAAACCTGTTCTGCTCTTCATCGACGAACCGGCCCTGGCCGGGCTCGGGTCCTCGGCCTTTATCAGCGTCAGCCTCGACGACCTGCGCCGCGATCTCAGCGAAATCATCGAGGCGATCCATCGGGCCGGCGGCCTGGCGGGTATCCATGTGTGCGCCAATACCGACTGGGAGCTGCTCCTTGGCATGGATCCGGATATCCTCAGTTTTGATGCCTACGGCTACTTTGATCGGTTGGCGCCGTTACGGAGCCAGGTGCACGCATATCTCGACCGGGGCGGAATCATTGCCTGGGGCATTGTTCCCACCTCCAGGGAGGAGGAGATTATGGGGGAATCAGCCGCCTCCCTGGTCGACAGATGGGAAGAGCAGGCGGATACCCTCACCGACGACAGCCGTGACCGGAGCGCTCTGCTTGCCCAGACCCTCATCACCCCGAGCTGCGGCACCGGTTCCCTGACCCCTGATCTAGCCCGCCGCGTTCTGGAGCTGACCCGCGAGGTATCCATGCTGCTGCGGGAAAAATATCTGGAGAAAGGAGCAGCTTCTCCGGGGCTCTAGGCAGCTGTATCCAATTCATCCCTTTCCTCTGAACCTCATGCAATTCATATGAAACAACGCAACAGACTTCTGCAGCAGCGCCGGGACAAGGCACAGCTTCTGGCTGACATGGGTGTCAATCTCTTTGCCAACGACTTCAAGAATCCGCAGCCGGCGGCAACCATTTTGCCGAAGGGCGAGGAGCTGGCCGCCGAATCCCATGAGGAGAGCGGAACCGTCTACCGCCTGGCCGGACGGGTGATGTCCATGCGCAAGTTCGGCAAGGCCGCATTTTTCCATGTTCAGGACGAATCCGGCCGCATACAGGTCTATGTTCGCCGGGATCTCGTGGGCGAGGAGGAGTTTCTCCGCTTCAAGAAATGGGATGTGGGAGACATTGTCGGCGTCAGCGGCACCCTGTTCAAGACCAAGACCGGCGAGATATCCATCCAGGCTGCCTCCCTGCATATGATCACCAAGTCGCTGCGACCGCTGCCGGAAAAATTCCACGGTCTCACCGATGTGGAGAAACGTTATCGCCGCCGTTACGTGGACCTGATCGTCAATCCCGAGGTGCGCGAAACCTTCAGGAAGCGGATGAAGATCATCCGGTTGATCCGGGAGTTTCTCAGCAGCCGCGGTTTTCTGGAAGTGGAAACCCCGATGATGCAGACCATCCCCGGCGGAGCAACGGCCAGGCCGTTCAAGACCCATCACAATGCGCTGGACATGGATCTCTACCTGCGCATCGCCCCTGAACTGTATCTGAAGCGGCTTTTGGTGGGGGGGTTTGAAAAGGTGTTCGAGATCAACCGCAACTTCAGGAACGAGGGGCTGTCCACCCGGCATAATCCGGAATTCACCATGCTGGAATTTTACCAGGCCTATGCCACCTACCACGATCTCATGGATCTCACCGAAGAGATGATCTCCGGGCTGGCCGCGGAGGTGAACGGCAGTATGGAGATTGTCTATCAGGGTCAGAAGGTCGACCTGGCGCCGCCCTGGAAGCGCTATACCATGGAAGAGGCCCTGGTGGTGGTGGGCGGGCTTGAGGCCGATGTTGTCGCCGACGATGCCGCGGTGATGCGGCTGGCCCGGGAGCAGGGAATCGAACTGCCGGCGGAGGCCGGGCCGGGCAAGGCCAGGACCGAACTCTTTGAGCTGCTGGTGGAGGAAAGACTGATCGATCCCACCTTTGTCACCTCTTATCCCACCGAGGTCTCTCCCCTGGCACGGCGCAACGAGGATGATCCCGGTGTTACCGACCGTTTCGAGCTCTTTGTCACCGGTCGCGAGATCGCCAACGCCTTCAGCGAACTCAACGACCCGGAGGATCAATTACGTCGTTTTGAAAAGCAGATTGCCACCGGCCGCGAGGATGAGGAAATTCATCCCGAGCTGGACAGCGACTATATCCGCGCCCTGGAATACGGCATGCCCGCCGCCGCCGGTGAGGGCATCGGTATCGACCGGCTGGTCATGTTGCTCACCGATTCACCCTCGATCCGCGACGTTATTCTCTTCCCGCACCTGAAACCGGAAACGGCCTGACCCGGATCCCATGGCCTTTGAATGGTTCATCAGCAGGCGTTATCTGCGGGCCAAGCGGAAACAGAAGTTCATTTCGCTCATCAGTGTTATTTCCGTTTTGGGCGTGGCCCTGGGGGTGCTGGCTCTCATTGTGGTGCTCTCCGTTTACACTGGCTTTACCGAGGGCATGCGCGATCAGATCATCGGAATCAATTCCCACATCATGGTGCAGCGCTACGACGGGGTGATTGAGGATCCCGACGCGGTCAGCCGCCGGGTGCGGGAAGTGGCCGGGGTGGAGGCGGCCAGCGCGCTGATCTTCGGCCAGGCCCTCATCACCAGCGGCTCCGGCTCAAGCGGCATAGTCCTGCGGGGTATCGATCCGCGCAGTGCGGCTGCGGTGATGCGGATTACCGACAAGATGGAATCCGGCAGCCTGGAAGACCTGGGCCGCACGGGAAAGGACGGCGCTCTGCCGGGAATTGTCCTGGGTCGCGCCCTGGCCGCTCAGTTGCGGGTGACCACCGGAGACAAGATCCGTTTGTTGTCGCCCAACGGCCCGCTGACCCCCATGGGAGTGATTCCCAAGATTCGCACCTGCCGGGTGGCCGGTACCTTTGAAACCGGTATGTATGAGTATGATTCCACCCTGGGATTTCTTGATCTGCCCACCGCCCGGCTCCTGGTGGGGATTGACCGCGGGGTGCATGGTCTGGAGGTACGGGTGGATGATGTGGAACAGGCGGACCGGATTGCGGCGCGGATCGGCGCTGCCTTGGGTCTTGAATATTCGGTTCGTGATTGGATGGCCATGAACCGCAATCTCTTCGCCGCCCTCAAGCTGGAGAAGGTGGGACTGTTCATCGCCCTGGATCTCATCATCCTGGTGGCGGCCCTGAATATCATCAGCGCCCTGATCATGGTGGTGATGGAAAAGACCAGGGATATCGCCATCCTTAAATCCATGGGCGCCACCACCGGCGCCATCATGCGGATCTTTTTTTATCAGGGCATGGTCATCGCCTTTTTCGGTACCGCGTTGGGGGTTTGCGGGGGGCTGGGGCTCTGTGCGCTGCTCACAAGGTATAAGATTATCGAACTGCCCAGCAATGTCTATCCCATGTCCACCCTGCCGGTGAAGGTGGTTCCCCTGGATGTGACGGTGATCGCGGTTTCCGCCGTTCTCATTACCCTGGCCGCCACTCTCTATCCCTCCTGGAAGGCCTCGAAGGTTAAACCGGCCGAGGCACTGACCTATGAATAGGCAAGAAACTCAGAACGTGCTGCAGGCGTCGGATATCCGTAAATCCTTTACCTCGGGTCCGGAGGTCATCGAGGTGCTGAAGGGAGTGGATCTTGGAGTGAGGGCAGGGGAGATGGTGGGAATCGTCGGAGCATCCGGTTCCGGCAAGACCACCCTGCTGCAGATCCTGGGAACCCTGGATACGCCCGACAGCGGCAGGATAATCTTCCGCGGCAAGGAACTCCCCACCGGGTCGGAATCCAGCCTCTGCGAACACCGCAACCGGCATATCGGCTTTATCTTTCAATTTCATCACCTGCTGCCCGAGTTCACGGCACTGGAAAATGTGATGATGCCGGGACTCATCGGCGGCGATCAGCGGGAAAGGCTGCAGCGGCGCGCCGTTGACCTTATGCGCAAGGTCGGCCTGCATGAGCGCCTGCACCATCGTCCCGGTCGGCTATCCGGCGGCGAGCAGCAACGGGTGGCCCTGGCCCGGGCCCTGGTTATGAATCCTGCCCTGCTGCTTGCCGACGAACCCACCGGCAACCTCGACGTCGACAGCGGTCGGCGCGTCTTCGAGCTGCTGCGTGAACTCAGCCGTTCCCTCTCCCTGGCCGTGATCATGGTCACCCACAACCTGGAACTGACCCGAGACATGGACCGTGTTCTGAAGCTGACGGATGGAATATTGGTGCCTGCGATCGGTTAGCCCGTGCTGAATCAGAGGCAAGTTGCAGAGGGGAACCTGGATGTTTGACAAGAAGCAACTCTCCGAGCGGGACATCTGTACCAAGTTCATCACCCCGGCTATTCGTGCAGCAGGTTGGCAACAAACCCAATTCCGAGAAGAAGTAAGTCTCACCGCAGGTCGGGTCGTGGTTCGTGGCAGACTGGCCTATCGTCTTCAAAATCCGAAGGTAAAGGGTGGTCCCAAGCGTGCCGATTATGTCCTCTATGCCAACTCCAATATCCCTATTGCTGTCATTGAAGCAAAACGCAATATCTATGAAGTCGGTCAGGGCATGCAACAGGCACTTGACTATGCAGAAATGCTTGATGTTCCCATTGCCATAAGCTCAAATGGTGACGGCTTTCTTCTCCACGATTGCAGCGGTATTACGCAGCCCACAGAACGGGAGCTTTCCCTCGAAGAGTTCCCCACCTATGA
>CAYUNE010000028.1:0-75808 GCA_964446115.1 uncultured Desulfobulbia bacterium
CGGGGTTCTTCGGTTTTTTTCATCCGGCCGCCGGACGGTAGTCGGCAAAAAGGGCCAGGACCCTGTTGATCTCGGCATCGTCCAGGAGCTGCGGGGTGGCGATCTGCAGGGTGGCGCAGTAGACGCGGGCAAGGTTCTCCACCTCCACGGCAAGATCAAGGACCGCCTCCAGATCCCGCTCCAGGCAGAGCAGGCCGTGATTGGCCAGCAGGCAGGCCTTGCGGTCTTGCAGGGCGGCAAGGGCGTGGTCGGAAAGCTCCCGGGTGCCGAAGGTGGCATAGGGGGCCAGCCGGATGGAGTTGCCCCCGGCAACGGCAACCATATAGTGGAAGGCGGGAATCTCCCGGTGCAGACAGGCCAGGGTGGTGCACCAGGGAGAATGGGCGTGGAGCACGGCCCCGGCCTCCTGCCGCCGCCGGTAGATGTCGCGGTGGAAACGCCACTCCGTGGAGGGACGCCGCACGGAGCCACTGGTGGTGCCGTCCGGTCTCACATAGACGATATCCTCGGGCCGGCACTGTTCATACTTCATGGCCGAGGGGGTGATGAGCATCCCTTCTCCGGCCCGGACACTGACATTGCCGGAGGTGCCGTGGTTGAGGCCCCGGCTGTTCATCATGCGGGCGGTGTCGATGAGTTCCAGCCGCTGTTCCTGATGGTCCATGTTCAGGTCCTTCGTTCGGGATAGAGGGAGAGCAATCCCTCCCTGCCGGCGGCGCAGACGCCCCGTTCGGTGATCAGGCCGCTGACCAGCCGGGAAGGGGTCACATCAAAGGCGGGATTGTGCACCGGGCTTTCCTTCGGCGTCAGCCGCACGGTGCAGGGCCGGCCGCGGTCGTCAAGGCCGTGAATGTGGCTTACCTCCTCGCCCCGCCTCTCCTCGATGGGAATTTCGGCAAGGCCGTCCTCCATGCTCCAGTCGATGGTGGAGCCGGGAAGGGCCACGTAAAAGGGCACCCGGTTGTCGTGGGCCGCCAGGGCCTTGAGATAGGTACCGATCTTGTTGCAGACGTCACCGGTGGCGGTGGTGCGGTCGGTGCCGACGATGCAGAGATCCACCCGGCCGTGCTGCATGAGATGACCGCCGGCATTGTCGCAGATGACGTGATGATCAATACCTTGTCCGACCAGCTCCCAGGCCGTGAGCGCGGCCCCCTGATTGCGCGGCCGGGTTTCGTCCACCCAGATATGCATGGGGATTCCGGCCCGGTGGGCCTTGTACACCGGGGCCAGGGCGGTTCCCCAGTCCACCGTTGCCAGCCAGCCGGCATTGCAGTGGGTGAGGATATTCACCACCGGCCGGCGGCCCTGCTCTTTTTTGCGTTCATGGATCTTTCTGATGATTCCCAGGCCGTGTTCGCCCAGCCTGGCGTTGGCCGCCGCATCCTCATCACAGATGGCCGCGGCCCGGGCATAGGCTGCCTCCAGCCGCTTCTCCCGGGCAAGGGGCAGCAGCTCGCTTTTCATGAGCTGCACGGCCCACTGCAGGTTGACGGCCGTGGGCCGGCCGGCCAGCAGGGCGGCAGCGGCCCGTGAAACCGCATCATCCGAGGTATCGGTGCGCAGGGCCAGACAGATTCCGTAAGCGGCGGCGGCACCGATGAGAGGCGCACCGCGCACCAGCATATTCCTGATCGCCCCCACCGCATCCTCCAGGGTATCCAGCCGGGTGACGACAAACTCGCCGGGCAGACGTGTCTGGTCGATAATCTCCACCCCGCGGCCGTCAGCCGCCCTCCAAATGGTTCGATACTCTTTGCCGTCCACCTTCATGATATTTTCTCCCGCAGGAGAGCAGCGGCAAGAAAAGTCGCTCTCTCCTCATTATTTTATTTACAGACCCGTTGATTTGTGTCTAAACCTTATACCATACCCGGCCTGAAGTTCCATGGATTCCAGGAAGGAATCACCGGCATTCTCCGGAGAAGTCATGCCGGCCATCCGGGATCACACGCGTTGTCGAGGCAAACCATCCATCCATTTTATTCAAAGGAGGAGAAGTTATGGTATCATTGCAAACCTGTGGCAGAGTATTGACCCGCTTTCTGTTCACCGCCGGAATAATGGCCCTGTGCGCCTTTCCTGCCATGGCGCTTGAAAAACAGCTCACGGTCGTTACCTCCTATCCCAAGGATCTGACCAGCGCCTTCCAAAAGGCTTTTGAAAAGGCCAACCCCGGTATCAAGGTGGAAATGCTGAAAAAAAAGACCACGGCAGGGGTAAAGTATATCCAGGAAACCGCCTCCAACAACTCCTCGGATCTCTTCTGGGCCTCGGCCCCGGACGCCTTTGAAGTGCTCAAGGGCGACGGACTGCTGCAGAAATACGAGGTAAAGGCCAAGGGCATTCCTGAGGTAATCGGCTCCTATCCCATCAACGATCCGGACGGCTACTACAAGGGATTTGCCGGTTCCGGCTACGGCATCATGTGGAACACCCGGTATCTCAAGGCCAAAAAACTGCCGGCCCCGGCAGAGTGGGATGATCTGACCAAGGCCGTTTACCATGGCCACACCGGCATGTCGGCTCCCTCCCGCTCCGGCACCACCCATCTCACCGTGGAGACCATTCTCCAGGGCGAGGGCTGGGTCAAAGGCTGGCAGCTGATCAAGGAGATCGCCGGCAACTTCCACACCGTCACCGAGCGCAGCTTCGGTGTGCCCGACGGCGTCAACTCCGGGCAGTTCGGCATCGGCATTGTCATTGACTTTTTCGGCCTTTCCTCCAAGGCCTCCGGTTTTCCGGTGGAATTCGTCTATCCCAGTGTCACCACCCTGGTCCCCGCCAATATCGCCATTGTCAAGAACGCCCCCCATCCGCAGGCCGCAGCCGCCTTCATCGAGTTTCTGCTCTCCCGGGAAGGTCAGGAGATGCTGCTTGATCCCAAGATCCGCCGGTTGCCGGTGCGGCCCGAAACCTACGCCAAGGCCCCCGGGGACTTTCCCAATCCCTTCAAGGACAAGTCCATCGGCGCAAAGGTACGCTTCGACGTCCTCAAATCAAAGAGCCGCTACAACCTTGTCAACTCCATGTTCGACGTGATGATCACCTACCGGCTCGATGATCTGAAGAGCGCCGTCAAGGCCGTACAGGATGCCGAAAAGGCTCTGTCCGGCAGCAAGAACAAGGAGGCGGCCGGACTGGTGGCCGAGGCCAGGGCCCTCATCGCGGCCGTACCCATTGACGAGGCCGGATCCCTGGATCCGGAATTTGCCGCCATCTTCAAGAAGAAGCGGAAAAAGGCCACGGACAAGGTCACCGGCAGACAGGCAGAAGTGGAACAGCAGTGGGACGCCCTGGTCAAGGAGAACTACGCTCGCGCCAGGAAACTGGCCGAAAAGGCGGTTTCCATGCTCTAGCCCGGATCAACCAGGACCGGGGCCGGTCCGCCCGGCTCCGGGTCCCCCCTTTTCCTTCAACCCATCTTCAGGCTATCTTGAGTAACCGGTTATAAATACACGTATTTACCAAAATCGGTTGCCGGCGCCGGAAGTAGTTACCGCCTTGATCCCGCCCGGGACTTCGTCGGGAAACGGATATGAGTTCACCGAGTGATTGTCATGCAGCGTAGCCGAAGTTCCTCTGCCGTCGCCATTTTTCTGGCCCTGTTCCTGCTGGTCTTTCTGGTTGTTCCGGTGGGCAAGGTCATTTATGTCGCCTTTCAGGACAGCGGCAGCGGCGCCCTCACCCTGGTCAACTTCGCCGATTTTTTCAGGACCTCGCTCTTCCGGGAATCCTTTGTCAACTCACTCTATGTGGCCGGCATGTCGGTGTTGCTGGCCAGTTTTTTCGCCCTGCCCCTGGCCTATTTCACCACCCGCTTCAACTTCGGCGGCTCCCTGCTGATCCAGACCCTGGGGATCGTGCCGCTGATCATGCCCCCCTTTGTGGGAGCGGTGGCCATGCAGCTGCTCTTCGGCTCCAACGGTTCGGTCAACCTTCTGCTTGACCGGTGGTTCGGCTTTACCATTCCCTTTATGGAAGGGCTCAACGGCGTCATCCTGGTGGAGGGAATTCACTACTTTCCCTTTATCCTCATCAACCTCTCAGCGGCCCTGGCCAATATCGACCGCTCGGTGGAGGAGGCTGCCCAGAATCTTGGCTCCAGCGGCTTCCGCCTCTTCCGGCGCATCGTCTTTCCCCTGGCCATGCCCGGTTATTTCGCCGGGGCCTCCCTGGTTTTTCTCAAGGCGTTCGACGACCTGGGTACCCCCCTGCTCCTCAATGTCAACAACATGCTGGCCCCCCAGGCCTATCTGCGGATCTCTTCCATCGGCATATCCGACCCCATGGGATATGTTATCTCGGTGATCCTGGTGCTCTTTTCTCTGCTGTCGCTCTGGAGCGCCTCGCTGGCCACCCGCGGCCGCGACTATTCCACCGGCGGCAAGGGCACCGGCGGCCTGCTCAAACGGGACATGCGCGGGTATGAAAAGGCGGGGGCCTATGCATTGATCATCTTTCTGCTGTTGCTGGTGCTGTCGCCGCACATCGGCCTGGCCCTGCTCTCCTTCGGCACCATCTGGTCCTATGCCGTGCTGCCGGACGGCTTCACCCTCGCCCATTATCTTGAAGTCTTCGGCACCTCGCGGGAATTTATCACCAATACACTGTTCTACGCCGGGGCCGCGGCGCTCTTCGACGTGGCCTTCAGCACCGCCATAGCCTATGTGGTGCTGCGTACCCGGATAATCGGCGCAAAATGGCTGGACTACGTGGGAACCGGGGCCATCGCCATTCCCGGCGTGGTCCTGGGCATCGGCTATCTGCGCACCTTCAACGACTTTACCGTGCCGATCATCGACAAGCCCCTGGCCGGCTGGTGGGTCATCATTATCATCGCCCTGGCGGTACGGCGGCTGCCGTATGCCCTGCGGGCCTGCACCGCGGCGTTGCACCAGGTGTCCATTTCCCTTGAAGAGGCGGCCGAGAATCTGGGGGCGGGAAAGCCCTCGGTGGTGCGTCGCATAGTCGTACCGCTCATGGCCGGGGGCATGGTCGCCGGTTTTGTCACCAGCTTCGCCACCGCTGCGGTGGAACTCTCCGCCACCCTGATGCTGGTGACATCCGAGGCGGATGCGCCGCTTGCCTACGGTATCTATGTCTTCATGCAGAGCGCCGCCGGCCGGGGTCCCGGAGCCGCCCTGGGCATTATCGCCGTGGTCGTGGTGGCGCTGGGGACCTATTTCTCGCATCACTTTGTGGAACGAAACAAAAAAATGCAGATGACTACTGCGGGTGGGTGACATGAGTTTAACCAGACAACGGCAACCTGTCGGGCTTCGCATCGAAAACCTCCACGTCTCCTTCGGCGCCGCCAGGGTGTTGCAGGGAATCAACCTTGCCGTCGAACCGGGTGAATTTTTCGCCTTTCTCGGTCCTTCCGGATCGGGAAAGTCCACGCTTTTACGTGCCATTGCCGGCTTTGGTCCCATCCCCGAAGGCAGAATCCTCATCGACGAGGAGGATGTCGCCCCCCTGCCCCCCTGGAAACGGGACGTGGGCATGGTCTTCCAGAATTATGCCCTCTGGCCCCACATGACGGTGAAAAAAAACGTTGCCTTCGGCCTGGAAGAACGCCGCATCGCCCGGAGGGAAATCAACACCCGGGTACGGGAGGCCCTGGAACTGGTGGGCCTTTCCCACCTCGCCGACCGCCATCCGGCCCAACTCTCCGGCGGCCAGCAGCAGCGCGTGGCCCTGGCCCGGACCATCGTGGTGCGGCCTCGCATCCTCCTGCTGGACGAACCCCTGTCCAACCTCGATGCCAACCTGCGGGTCCAGATGCGCCACGACATCCGCACCCTCCAGCGGCGCCTCGGCCTCACCACCATCTTCGTCACCCATGATCAGGAAGAGGCCAACACCATCTCGGACCGCATGGCAGTGCTTGACAAGGGAGTCATCCAGCAGATCGGCACCCCCATGGAACTCTACGACTATCCGGTCAACCGCTTTGTCGCCCACTTTCTGGGCACCATCAACCTCATCGAGGGTGAGGTTGTGGAGTCGGACCGGGGTCCGCTTCTGCAGGCTGGGGCGGAGGTGGAAATCCCCCTTGCTTCCGGCACCGACACGGGCAAGGGCGCCGTGGCCTTCCGCCCCCAGGCCGTGGAGATCAATCCCGGAACCATTTCCACCGGCGACGTCATCCTGCGGGGTGTTGTCGATACAACCGAATTTCT
The DNA here is from genome assembly GCA_964446115.1 of uncultured Desulfobulbia bacterium. Classification (GTDB taxonomy): domain Bacteria; phylum Desulfobacterota; class Desulfobulbia; order Desulfobulbales; family Desulfobulbaceae; genus CAYUNE01. The sequence continues at coordinate 6,186 of CAYUNE010000028.1, forward strand.
CGGTTCAACCATCCGTTACGGTATCAGGGTCGGCAACCACACCATCCTGGTGGAGGAAAACCACCGTCGTCACAAACCGGTTTTGGCAAGGGAGGAAAAGGTGCGGTTGCTTTTGCCAGGAAAGCAGATCCTGCTGATCCGGGAGTGATCCGCTTTCGCGGATGCCCTCCTTGACACCGCCCCCGGGGGAGAACTACAGTATATCCTGTATGAAAGAAAGGATACGTGGCAGAGGAACCACCAATGAGCGATTTTGAAAACGAATGGACGGTGGAGGCGGCACTCAGGGTGCTGGAACACCCCACGGTGGACAGCAAACTCTGGGCCGAGGCCGCGGAATGGCTGCTGCTGCACGGACCGCCGAAGGTACGGGAGCTGCTGCGCCGGTCCGCTCAAACCGCAACCAGTGAATGCTTCCCGGAGCTACGACCCGAGGGCTATACCGCCGACGGCGAACCCTGCTACAACGTGGCAGAAGTGGCCAGGGTTCTGGGAATTTCCGAGGAAGAGGCCGTGGAGGTGATGGCCGCCAAGGAGATGAAGCACGGTACCCGCCACCTCTTTGACAAGGATGAGACCAATCCCATCCAGTAGCCGGTGCGCCCCACGGGCAGCGCATCTTCGCTGAATCTTCCGACCGCATAGTGGAGATACGGCGGCCGGCAGATTGCGGCACCTGACACTCCGGCAGTACGATACGGCACGGGGTTACCTGCCCTGTGACCGCTTAGGACCCGCCGCCTGCTCAGATCCTGGCTATTCCCAGGCAGATGGCGTGGAAGGAGACCACCAGGACCACAAAAAGCCGGCGGCTGACAGCCGGAGAAAATCCCGGAAAGCGGTAGCTGATGAAAGAGTCCTCGCAGCTGCCGATGCAGTCGCCGCACAGGGTGCAGGAGAGTCCGGGCCTGCCTCTTTTCAGATCTTTCAGCCGCAGGGCGTCGTAGCGGCAGGTCCGTGCGCATTTGCGGCAACGGCTGCATTGCCGACTGATGCGCAGTCGAAAGGGGGAAATCTTGCCCAGCACATTGGCGACGGCGCCAATGGGACAGTAGGTGATGCAATGCACCATGTTGCCGGTTCGGCGTGAAAAGTAGGCCATGACTCCGATGCCTCCCAGGCCGTAGACCGCGGCGATCCAGATCGCCACCAGGCTGTCGACCCCGCTTATGCGCAGAATATAGGCAACGGCAACCACCAGTATCAGGATGCCCACCCGCACCGGTTGACGCCAGCGCGGCATGGCGAGCGGTTTCGGCAACTGCCGGCTGGCAAGAAAATCCCAGCCGCCGATATAGCAAAAATAACTGCACCAGGCAGGTCCGATAAAGACCAGGGTGGCGGCGAAGAGGATGGTCATGAAAAAACCCTCGCCCCGGTAGATGGGACCGCCGATGATGAGCGCCGGAATGGGAAGATGCAGTTTGCCGGTCATCAGAAAGCGCTCAAAGCCGAGAAGCCCCAGGGTCAACTGGGAAAAAAAGACCACGGAAAAGGTGATCCAGAGAATGGTCCGCCAGCGAATGGAGGTGGCGGGATCAAGAATCTTCGGGGTCAGAAATCCGGCATACAGGGCCAGAAAGACGATCTCCAGCCAACCGCTTCCCGGAAAGAAACGGTCCAGCATGAGCATGGGCCGCTCCACCACGGTGCGGACGATGGTCAACATAACGGCGGTGAGCAGGACGGAGCCGAGAATCGCTCCCCGGTTGCGGGGTGACCGGCTTGCCGTCAAAGCACCGGCCGTTTCCCTGTTTTTCGACATTGTTCCCTTTCTCCATGCTGAAAGAATAGCGGTTGCCTTTCCCATACCACTTTCATCGGAGGAAATGCAAGCAGTTCATCATCGTCCCGCGGCGGGCCGATCATCTCCCCGCCCTCTTTTCAATTTACAATCAGGTAGCGGTTTGGCAGAATAATAGAAGAGTTTCTCGACAGAGACCTTTCTTTTCATTCTGGCATCATCCCGACCATCCATCAACTCAGGAGAGAGTAAAATGCGGTATTCTTCCCACATCGACGCCATGTGCGTCGTACGACAGGGGACCAACAACGGTCCGGCCCCGATCCCGGAAGAGGGGAAATGGGTGCAGGCAAAGGATGTGACCCATATCAACGGTCTGACCCACGGTGTGGGCTGGTGCGCCCCCCAGCAGGGCGCCTGCAAACTCACACTCAACATCAAGGAGGGTATCATCGAAGAGGCCCTCATCGAAACCATCGGCTGCACCGGCATGACCCATTCGGCGGCCATGGCCTCGGAGATCCTGCCGGGGAAAACCATCATGGAGGCCTTAAACACCGACCTGGTCTGCGACGCCATCAACACGGCCATGCGCGAGCTGTTTCTGCAGATTGTCTACGGCCGCAGCCAATCGGCCTTTTCCGACGGCGGCCTTGAAATCGGTGCCGGTTTCGAAGATCTCGGCAAGGGCAACCGCAGCGTCATCGGCACCACCTACGGCACCGTGGCCCGCGGCCCCCGTTACCTTGAAACCACCGAGGGCTACATCCTCGAACTGGGCCTTGACGACAATGACGAGATTATCGGTTACAAGTTCGTCAATCTCGGCCTGATGCTGGATGCCATCCGCGAGGGCAAGGATCCGGGCGAGGCCTTTACCCAGGCTTGCGGCACCTACGGCCGCTTTTCCCAGGCGGTGAAAACAATCGATCCCAGAAAAGAATAGGAGGATATCATGGCGCTGTTTGAAGGATATGACAAGAGAATAGGTCAGATAACTCCGGTTCTGGAAAAATATGGCCTGGCGGACCTGGAGGAGGCCCGGCGCACCTGCGAAGAGTATGGGGTCGATGTGTATGCCCTGGTCAAGGGTGTGCAGCCCATCTGTTTTGAAAACGCCTGCTGGGCCTATATTCTCGGCGCCGCCATCGCCATCAAAAAGGGACAGGACAAGGCGGCCGACATCGCCTCCACCCTGGGCGAGGGCTTGCAGGCCTTTTGCATTCCCGGTTCGGTGGCGGATCAGCGGCAGGTGGGCATCGGACACGGCAACCTGGCGGGCATGCTGCTGCGCGAAGAGACCCGTTGCTTCGCCTTTCTTGCCGGCCATGAATCCTTTGCCGCCGCCGAAGGGGCAATCGGCATAGCCAACTCCGCCAACAAGGTGCGCAGCGAACCACTGCGGGTCATCCTCAACGGCCTGGGAAAGGACGCCGCCTATATCATCTCGCGCCTCAACGGTTTCACCCACGTGGCCACCAGGTACGACTACAAGACCAGCAAGCTGACCGTGGTGGGAGAGACGGCCTTCTCTTCGGGGGAGCGCGCCAAGGTTCGCTGCTACGGCGCCGATGACGTGCGTGAGGGCGTGGCCATCAATCACCTTGAAGGAGTGGACGTCTCCATTACCGGAAACTCGACCAACCCCACCCGCTTCCAGCATCCGGTGGCCGGGACCTACAAGAAAGAGTGTACGGCCATGGGCAAAAAATACTTTTCCGTGGCCTCGGGCGGCGGTACCGGACGGACCCTGCATCCCGACAACATGGCCGCCGGCCCCGCCTCCTACGGTATGACCGACACCATGGGGCGCATGCACTGCGACGCCCAGTTCGCCGGCTCATCATCGGTACCTGCCCACGTGGACATGATGGGCCTCATCGGCATGGGCAACAATCCCATGGTCGGCGCCTCGGTCTCCGTGTCCGTGGCCATTGAGCAGGCAGCCGCATCCTGAACCACGCCGGTCGGCACGGGTGGATAAGCAGGAGTGGCAAAAACGGGGAGCCGGACACCGGCAGCGTCTCCGCGATAAATTTCTGCAGCGGGGCATCGACGGTTTCAACGACGATGAGGTCGTTGAACTGCTGCTGACACTTGGCACCCCGCGCACCGACTGCAAGCAGGCGGCGCGGCTGGCCATGAAAAAGTTCGGCTCCCTGCCGGCGGTGCTTGAGGCCCCGGCCCGGGAACTGCAAAAAATCCGCGGCATCGGCCCCAAAAATGTCTTCGGCCTCCACTTCATCCAGGCCGTTGCCCGCCGTTACCTGCGGCAAAAACTCATTGGCCGCAGGTACATCTCCTCATCGCGGGAGGTGGCCGATTATCTGCTGCACTCCATGCGGGATCTGGAGCGGGAGGTCTTCACCGTCATTTTTCTCGACTCCTCCCACGCCATCATCGACAGCGAGGTGCTGGCCGAGGGGACCATCTCGGTGAACACCATCTATCCCCGCGAGGTGATCAAGGCGGCGCTCAGGCACAACGCCGCCGCCCTGATCATCGCCCATAACCATCCCTCCGGCAGTCTGAAGCCCTCTCCCCAGGACCATCGCCTCACCCGCACCCTTTACCTGGCCTGTTCACTCATGCATATCACCCTGCTGGACCATTTCATAATCGGTAAAAAGAGACGGCTGTTCAGCTTTGCCGATCAGGGACTGATGGAACAGGTGCGGCGGGAGGCCGAGACGACCCTTGCCTCCTGAGCCGGAACCGTGTTAAAAAGAATGAAGGTTGCCCAACAGATTCGTGAGATCTCTCCATGATCATAGTCCTGAATCCATGAACCACTGTTCCCTGTCCCGAGGAGTTTTCCTGCTCACGATGGTGATACTCCTGCATCTTTCCGCTGTTCTTGCGACGGCGGCATCTCCGCATCCCGGGGCCGGTGGGAAGACAGAGGAAAAAATGGAAAGAGAAAGCAGAGAGAAAAAGGCCTATTTTGCCGGCGGCTGCTTCTGGTGCGTGGAAGAGGCCTTTGAAAAGATTGCCGGGGTCACCGGAGTGGTCTCGGGATACAGCGGCGGCCATGTGGACAATCCCGGCTATGAAGAGGTCTCCACCGGCACCACCGGCCATGCCGAGACCGTGGAGGTGAGCTTTGATCCGGAGCAGGTCTCCTATGGGGAACTGCTGGGGGTGTTCTGGCGCCTCATCGATCCCACCGATGCCGGCGGCTCCTTTGTGGATCGGGGCAGTCAGTATCGCTCTGCCGTCTTTTATGTGGATGAAGAGCAGAGAAAAACAGCCCTCGCCTCCCGGCAGCGCCTGGAAGAGTCCGGCCGCTTCTCACGGCCCATCGTCACCGAGATCGTCAGATTCAAAAAATTTTTCAGGGCCGAAGAGTATCACCAGAATTACTGTGCCCTCAATCCGGTGCGTTACAGAATGTACCGACTTGGCTCGGGCCGGGACCGGTTTCTCCGCAAGGTATGGGGTCAAGACCGGGCGACAACGGAGGGCGGTGGTGGAAAATTCCATCTGCCGTCCGAAGAAAAACTGCGCGCTGACCTGACGCCCCTGCAATACAAGGTTACCCGGAAAAACGGTACCGAACCGCCCTTCGACAACGAGTACTGGGACAGCAAGGCGGAGGGAATCTACGTGGATATCATCTCCGGAGAACCCCTGTTCAGTTCAACGGACAAGTTTGACTCCGGCACCGGCTGGCCCAGCTTTACCAGGCCCATCAGCGACGGCGCGGTCACCGAAAAATCAGACCGCACCCTCTTCACCGTGCGCACCGAGGTCAGGAGCAGCAGGGCGGATTCCCACCTGGGCCACGTCTTCGACGACGGACCGGCCCCCACGGGCCGACGTTACTGCATCAACTCCGCGGCCCTGCGCTTTATACCCAAGGCCGATCTTGAAGCTGAAGGTTACGGTGAATTCCTCCGCCTGTTCCAGCCCTGAGGCAATCGCCCCTGTTGCCTAGAGTCCCATGCCGCGGCTCATCCCGCCGGTCACGGCGGCCGGGGATCCGCTCAGGCGCCTACTCGCCGATAATCTTCACCAGCACCCTTTTTTTACGCCGACCGTCAAACTCGCCGTAGAAGATCCGTTCCCAGGTGCCGAAATCGAGCCTGCCCTCGGTGACGGCCACGACCACCTCCCGTCCCATGACCTGTCGCTTCAGATGAGCGTCGGCATTGTCCTCATAGCCGTTGTGGCGGTATTGATCCACCGGCGCATGGGGCGCCAGTTTCTCCAGCCATACCTCATAGTCGTGGTGGAGACCGGCCTCGTCATCGTTAATGAAGACCGAGGCGGTAATGTGCATGGCATTGACCAGGCAGAGACCCTCGCGGATGCCGCTTTCAGCCAGGCATCTTTCAACCTCACCGGTAATATTGACAAAACCGCGGCGCGAGGGAATATGGAACCACAACTCCCGACGATAACTCTTCATCTCTTCCTCCCTTTTCCGGATATATGGCTGCCGGGAATCCCGGACAGACCGGGACGGACAAAAAAAGCCCGCTAACCTTCATCGGGAAGCGGGCTCCATCGACGGTGCCGGAAGGCACCGGATCTATTTGGATTGGGGTGAGCGATGGGACTTGAACCCACGACCTCCTGGGCCACAACCAGGTGCTACCACCAGCTGAGCTACGCCCACCATCCAAGAGTGCATTTTATACTATCCCGGCCCTTCTTTTTCAAGAAGAAAGACACCGCTGCCGGCGCATGGGTTTTTCAGAGCACCTCCTGCCGGCAGTGTTTGCAGAATTTTGCCCGCAGCTTGATGAGTTCCGCGCAGTGGACACACTCCTTGAGATAATGCGCCTTAAGGATCTTCGAAATCGCCATATTGATTTCCTGCTCCAGGTGGGTATCGCGGAAGGAAAAGTTGCGCAGCGGTTCGATGCAGTTGATATCGTTGATCTCCACCAGCAGGCCGGCGGCCCGTTTCCTGGCGTCGATATCGGCGTACTTGTCCAGAAGAAGGAAAAGCACCGGTTCCAGGTTCTTTTCCTCCACACAGGTATCAAGCCGTGATATCGCCTCCTTTTCCCGGCGGAACCTGCTGTTCTGACGTTTGAGCTCCTCAATGTCCACCACGCTGCCCTTGAAGGCGTCCTTGCTGCCCACCATCATGTTGTTGCTCTCGTTGCTGTTGGGCAATCGCATATAGCGGTAGGAGCCGTTGTGGCCATACTGCTGTTCGATAAATTCCCAGCCGTTCTTGAAGAGCGAGCAGTCATCGTTGAGACAGATGAAGAGAATCTCCGAACCCCAGCCGAGCCCGTCGCCCACGTGGATGGGCGGTGCGTGGCACATGGTGAGTTCCTGCTCACAGTGGGGACAGGTGTACTTGAGGTCCAGATATTGGAAACAGTGGTTGGATAGATCCATAACGCTGTCCTTTCTCTTATTTTGAACCTTCACCCTTGGGGGCAAAGGGCGACGCGCACTGTTCTCCACCTGCCAGGGGAGAGGGCAGAGAGCGTCAGGAATAGCCGCCGCCGGTCATGATGCGCAAAAATGAAAACAGCAACCAGGCGGCCAGCAGGGTCAACAAAAACCCCTTTACGTTCTTTTTCTTGTTCATGGATTCAGTAAGCGATGTCGGTCCGTACAGTGAAGACTTTCGCCCGGGGCCGGCAAGTAAAAAAGAGCGCAGGCCCTGTGACGACGGTTGCTGCGCTCATTTCGGCATGGCCCCGCCGGCGGACGAGAAGACCTTTTGGGACAGAAACATGCTAATCACTTGCAGGGAGTCGGTCAACCACATTGATGAATATGCCGTTCTGCCTACCTGGTGAGCACCTGGTCGACCTCCCGGGCCTCCACCATTCTGGCCTGCAGAAATTCACGGGTGAAATGCCCGGCGTTGTCGGCGATCAGTTCACAGAGCCGGTCGATCTCTCCGGCATCGGCCTTGGCGATGACCGTTGCCAGATTTTCGGCAAAATCGCGCACGATTCTGCGTCCGGCGCCGTGGGTGGCCATGATCTCGGCATAGGTGCGCGGATTTTGGGAATGGACGCGGGCCATGGCCAAAATTCCGTACAGCGAGGTGAGGGTGGAATGACTGCTGATGTCGTCGCCGGTTATGCCGTGCTTGCCCAGGGTCATGGCCAGGGCCACGGAGATGATGGTGGGCAGTTTCTGCCCCACGCCCATGAGCAGGTCATGCTTTTCCGCGTCATCCTTGTGGATAACGGCTCCATGCTTGTAGAGAAACTGCTCGAACTCCGTGCAGAGTCTGCCGCTGCGGGGCGTGCGCACCACGGCGACGTTCTTGTCCTTCATGGTGGCTGCCTGCGGGCCCCAGAGGTTATGCACCAGCATCACCTCCACGCCCTCACCCGTCGAGTCGATGGCCGCCTGCAAGGTGGTTTCCGACTCGCCGGCCAGCAGGATAAGGCCCTTGCCGTCGGCAATGAGCGGTCCGTATCGCCTGATCGTTGCCGCCGTGGCGCTGATGGGAACGCAGATGATAACCACATCGACCTCAGCGATCATCTCCTCGGGGCTCTTTCTGGTGGAACGGCCGGTGAGCAGGACCCGGTATCCCTCGTGCCGGAGACGTTCGGCAAACCAGCGGCTCATGGCACCGGTACCGATAAATCCAAAGGATCCGATATACTTTTTCCGCATATCCACCCGGGGGAAACTCCCCAGCACCCGGATGGATCCGCTTTTCTTGATAATGAGATTCTCGATATGGTGGACGGCGCCGGCCACCCTCTCATCCTCGATATGGCCCTCGGCCTCGATGTAGATCTGCAGCTTCTGGGTGCGGGTGTCGTTTTCGGAGCGCATATCGAGGATATTGATGCCCCGCCGGGAAAACTCGCCGAGGATATCCACCAGCATTCCCACCCGGTCATCGAGGGGCATGGTGATGATGGCGGTGGCATCGTAGCCGGTGGGCACCGAGAGCTGCGGCCCGAGAACCGCGTATCGCGTCCGGTTGTGAGGCGCCACCTCCCGCTCCAGGATGCGCAGACCATACCTCTTCAGGATCTCCTCGGACTCGATGATTCCCCGGCCGGGCAATCCCTGCTCCTTGATGCGGGCAACGGCGCTGTCCAGGTCGCGCACCGCCATGAGCGAGATGTCGGGAAAGCGGTTGTTGATATACTCCTCGCACTGTCTGAAGACCGATCCCTTGCCCACCAGCATGGAGAGATCGTCAAAATCATCCGCAGGCTCGAACACCCCCAGGGAGAGATGAACCGGCAGGACGACATTGTCGATCCAGTATCCGGTGCGCAGGGTATCCAGCAGGGCAAAATACTCTTTATTCTCCCCCTCCCGGGTGTTATATATCGGGATGACGGCGAGTTCCGCCTTCCCATCCAGGAAACTTTCGATAATCGCGGAGGTGTGCAGATAGGTCCTGATGTCGGCTGCCGGGGCATAACGGCGCGCCGCCTGCCAGGCATAGGATTTTTCCGGGCCGAGGGTCGCTACGGTTAGCATGATTCTGAACGCATGGTCTACTTTTTTTCGACAAGAGGAGGGCGATCCCGGTGACGGGTTGTTTGAGCCGCTCTCCATCTTCTTTGCCGAGGAACGGTTATCATGAACAGCTGCTCATGATAAAGGATATGAATAAAAGAAAAAAGGCTTTTTCGTAAGGATATTGCACCGTGACAGCGGAAAAATCCGGCTGTGACCCGGATCGCACGGTGGCAGGCTATATCAGGGCGCTCAAGCGCTCCCGTTTCGGCAGCCAGGTGGCGGCCCATCGTTTTGAAAAGCCGCGTCCGGCCGAATATCGCCAAACCTCCTCTCCCCTGCCCCCTTTTCTCTGCAGCCTCCTGGCTGCAAACTCCATGGAGCGCCTCTACAGTCACCAGGCAGAGGCCCTCGACCTCCTCCATGGCGGTCACGACATTCTGGTGGCCACGGCCACGGCCAGCGGCAAAAGCCTCATCTACAACCTGCCGGTCCTGTCCGAAACTGCAAACGATAACCGGGCAAAGGCCCTGTACCTCTTTCCCCTCAAGGCGCTGGCCCAGGATCAGTTGCGCCGTCTCAACCACCTGGGCGGACAGCTTCCCGGCAAACTCTTCGGGGAAGACCGACTGCCGGGAGGTCTGGCCGCCATTTACGACGGCGATACCAGTGGATATTTTCGGAAAAAGATCCGGGAGCGGCCGCCGGCGGTGGTGATAACCAATCCGGATATGCTGCACCTCTCCCTGCTGGCCTATCATGACCGCTGGAGCCGTTTTTTCTCCCATCTCTCCCATGTGATCATCGACGAAGTCCACACCTACCGGGGCGTCTTCGGGTCGCACATGGCCTGGGTTATCGCAAGGCTGCAACGCGTCTGCCGTCTGTATGGGTCCTCTCCGCGCTTTATCCTCTCCTCGGCCACCATCGGCAATCCCGGTGAACTCGGTCAGGCGCTGCTCAACAGACCCGTCCGGGTAGTCACCGCCTCGGGCGCCCCGCGTCCACCCCGCCACACCCTGCTCCTCAACCCCCTGGATTCCCTCACCTATACAACGGTGCGTTTGCTGGAATCAGCCCTGCTCCGCGGTCTCAGGACCATCGTCTATACCGGTTCCCGCAAGATGACGGAACTGATCACCATCCAGGCCCGCCGCCGGCTGGGCAGGCAGGCCGAAAAAATCAGCTCCTACCGGGCCGGTTTCCTGCCCGAAGACCGGCGTGCCATTGAATCGTCCCTGGCGGACGGCGAGCTGCTGGGAGTGATCTCCACCTCGGCCCTGGAACTGGGTATCGATATCGGCAACCTCGACATCTGTATCCTGGCGGGCTATCCGGGTTCGATCATGGCCTCCCGCCAACGGGCCGGCCGGGTAGGACGCGCCGGCAACGAATCCCTGGTCGTCATGATCGGCGGAGAAGATGCCCTGGATCAGCACTTTATGCGCAATCCGGATGACTTCTTCAACCGAAAGGTGGAACCGGTTGCCCTCAATCCCGCCAACCACACTATCGCCGGACAGCATCTTGTCTGCGCCGCGGCCGAAGCACCCCTTGATCAGGAGGCGATTATTCCGCCCCAAACCTCCTACCGGCTACTGCTGCGGAAACTGGTCCGGGAAGGGGCGCTCATGGAGGCGGCCGACGGCAACGCCTGGTTTGCGGCCCGCACAATCCCCCAGCGCCATGTGGACATGCGGGGCAGCGGCAGCCGCTACCATATCCGCCGGTTGAAATCCAGGGGCGAATACGAGGAAAAGAGCATGGGAGAGATCGACGGTCTCCGCGCCCTCAAGGAGTGTCATCCCGGAGCCGTCTACCTGCACATGGCCGTGGCCCTGCATGTTGATCATCTGGACCTGGAGGGGCACGAGGTGCTGGTGAGTCCGGCCCGACCCGGATACTACACCAGGCCCGTCGTCACCAAGACAACCGAGATCCTGCAGACGGAGCTACGCCTTGACCTGAACGGTTGCCGGGTATTTTACGGGCAACTGCGCGTCACCGAAACCGTGACCGGATACATCAAAAAACAGGTGGGCAGCAACAGGATCATCGGGCGACTGCCGCTGGATCTGCCTCCCCAGACATTCGAGACCCAGGGTTTCTGGCTGGAAATTCCCGAGGTTCTCAAAATCCGGCTCCAGGAGCGCCGCCTCCACTTCATGGGCGGCATCCATGCCCTGGAGCACGCCCTGATCGCCATGCTGCCCCTTCTGGTCCTCTGCGACCGCAATGATATCGGCGGAATCTCCTTTCCCGCCTATCCGCAGTCGGGACGTCCCACCGTCTTTGTCTACGACGGTTACAGCGGCGGCATCGGTTTAAGCCGCGCCGCCTTTGATCGCATGGCGCTGCTGCTTGAGAAAACCCGGCAGGCGGTGGAGTCCTGCCCCTGCGAGCTCGGCTGCCCATCCTGTGTTCACTCGCCCAAATGCGGATCCGGCAACCGCCCCATCGACAAGGCAGCCTGTTCCCAGCTGCTGGCAGAAATCGTGGAAAAGTCGCGCGCCGCCGAAGCGGACTCCAACCAGAAAAGAACCAGCACGGTTTCCCCGCAAACGCTCCGGCACAAAGGCGCAAAATCTCCGACGGACAACCGGCAATCCCGGCAAAAACAAAGGGACAACGGGCCGCCGCTCTATGGAGTTTTCGATCTGGAAACCAAGAGATCAGCGGCGGACGTGGGCGGCTGGCACCGGGCCCACCGCATGGGAATCAGCGTGGGAGTGGTCTATGACAGTGGTGAGGATCGCTACCTCACCTACGGAGAAGATGAGGTGGAGAGGCTCATCGACCATCTCCACCGCTTCGAACTTGTGGTGGGATTCAACAACAGACGCTTTGACAACCGGGTCCTCAGCGGCTACACCTCGGCAGACCTTGACCTGCTGCCGAATCTGGACATCCTCCGGGAGATCAAAGGCCGCCTGGGCTACCGTCTCAGTCTCAACCGCCTGGCCTTTCATACCCTGGGCGTTGAAAAGAGCGGTGACGGCCTGCAGGCGCTCAGGTGGTATCGCCAGGGTCGTTTCGACCTGCTGGCCGACTATTGTCGCCGGGACGTGGAGATCACCCGCAACCTCTTTCTCCACGGATTCAGCAAAGGCTACCTGCTCTTTGAAAACAAGGCCGGACAGGTAGTGCGGTTGCCGGTGGATTTCCGGGAGAGCATCGCCCGGATTACGGCCACACCAGTTTCCGGTGAATCCAGCCGGTCAACTGCGGATGACTCACCTTGATCCAGTCACCCTTTTTCTCCACCTTTTTCAAAATCACATCCTTGGCCACGGTGCCGATCTTTTCATCCTTGGTGGAGGGTCCGCGACGGACATTCGCCTCGTTGACCTTGACGATCACGGCTCCCGAGGTGGTGGTCAATCCCTTGTGGATGTAACCGCGGTCGTTTTCATAATCGACCACCTTCAGCCATTCGCCCTTGGTCTCCAGAACCTTGAGGGGATAATCAGCGGGCAGCTCGAAGAGGACTTCGTGGTTGGTGCCCGGGCCCGAACGCAGGTTGACGCCGTCGCGGCTGACATTGACATAATCGGCGGCCGAACAAAGCGCTGCGCTCAAGAATACAGCAGCCCCGGCATGGAGCGCCGCCCTGATCGCGGATATGAATCGTTGTCCCATGATGTATCTCCTGATTGAAAATTCACCGGTTTTTCTACAATTATACTTCGCCGCTCAAGCGCTCTCAAGAAGCAAAAAAAACTCCTGATTCCCCTTGGTCCCGAGCACAGGTGAAGGTGTTTCGCCCCTGACGCGCATTCCCATGGCCGTGCAGCCGTCCCTGACGAGATCCAGGGCCAGGCGATGCAGCTTCTCCTCACGCACCACCCCGCCCCTGGGTATCTTGTGCCGCGGCAGTTCAAACTGCGGTTTAACCAGGGCGACAATCGTAAACGGATCGGCAAGCAGGGGAGGAAGCGGCTTGAGAACGGTGCGCAATGAGATAAAGGCAACGTCGATGACCACCAATTCGACGGGTTCGGGAATCTGAGCGGTTGTCAGGTAGCGGGCGTTGGTACGCTCAAGCACCACGACCCGTTCATCCCGGCGCAGCTTCCAGTCAAGCACTCCATATCCCACATCAACGCTGTACACTCCGGCGGCGCCCCGCTGCAGCAGGCAGTCGGTAAAACCGCCGGTGGAACATCCCACATCAAGACAGATCCGGCCGGTAACATCTAGGCCGAAAACATCAAGGGCTCCCTGCAACTTGTCTCCGGCCCGGCTGACGAATCTCGGCCGCGGCCGAAGGCGTATACTGCAGGTCTCCGGATAACGGCTGCCGGCTTTGGAGGCGGGCTGATCATCGACCAGTACCCTGCCGGCACCGATGAGAGCGGCGGCCTCCCGGCAGGTTGCGGCAAGGCCGCGCCGCTGCAGCAAGCGGTCAAGGCGTTCTTTCCCGGACAAGCGAGGCGTGGATCGGCAAGTTAGCGGATGCGGCCCTCTAGAGATTGCCCAGCCTTTCCTTGGCCGTGGCGGCCTGGGGACTCTGGGGGTATTCCCTGGAGAGTTTTTTGTATATGATCTTGGCCGTTTCGTGGTCAGTGAGCTTTTCAAAGGACATGCCCTGTTTGAGCAGGGCCTCGGGCGCTCTTTTGTTTTTCGGGTGGTTGGAGATCACCTTCTGGTAATCGAGAATGGCCAGATCATACTCCTTCTGATTGTAGAGGCATTCACCCATGAAAAAAAGTGTTTCCGCGGCCCGGTCACCCTTGGGATTTCCCGAAAGCACCCGCTCGAGCATGGAATAGGCCTCCTTGAATTTTCCGGCCTTGAACTTGGTCATGGCCTGGGCAAAGGTATCGCCGTCGTTTGCGCCCTTTGTGTTTTCCTTGGCAGGCGAAGCAGCGGCAACTTTATTATCCGACGACGCTTTGCCGCCGGCGGCTGTGGTGCTCTTTTTCGCCGCACTCCTGACCGATTTCTTGGTCCGGTTGGGGGCGACGCTGACCATGCTGCGGGACGAGCCCCTTGACTTGAGAGCGGCAGCCCGTCTTCTGGCCTCTTCAGCCCGCCTGGCCGCTTCCCGCGCCTTTTTCTCACTGGCACGGAGACGGGCCTGCTTGATCTTTTCCAGACCGGTCTCAAGCGAATCAAGCCGTTCCTCCAGGGCCTTGAATCTTTCCTCGTTGGCGGCATTTATCTCATCAATCTTGGCGGCAAGGCCGGCTTCGGTCTCCTTGGTGCGCTCCTTGAGCTGGCTGTTGAGGTGGGCCGTCTCCTCGAAGCGGGCCTCAAGCTGCATGATCCGCTCCTGCAGTTCGTCAACCTTGCTCAGGGAACTGGCCTGCTGCCGCTGCACCTGCTGCACGGTGTTGGATTTCACATCTTCCACCTTGCGGTTGACGGCTCTCAACTGATAGCTGAGATCCCGTACCTCGTCCTGGGTGGCGCAATGACCAAGGATAAGCGGTAAACAGCAGATCAGGGCTGCGTTACGTAGTCGTTTCATCGAAGTCCTCTTTCTGATTCTCTTTGGATCTTGGTGGGGATAACAGCCGGGGACAACGGATTCTCCGGCAACCGGTCCATGGGCGCCCCGCTATTCGTAACCGATCACTGGGGTCGATACCCGGCCAGATTGCAAACTTTCATCCTGTAACCGGTTACCTCTCTCTATTCCTCCTCCGGTGCGGCCCATTGGGGATATGACTGGTTGCCCTTGAGGTGAAACAGAGTCCGCAATCCCTTGCCGTTTTTAAAAACGGCGCAAATTTCCTGCTTGCCTCCCCGGCGCCGGGACAGCACGATCTGTTTACCGTCCGGGGACCAACTGGGTGATTCAAATTCTCCCGCACCGCTGGTGATCTGCCTGGGCGCGGTTTTTCCCGCCGGATCAATGGTAAAAATATGGTAGGTGCCGTTGTGCAGGCCGGTATAGGCAATGAGGTCTCCCTTGGGCGACCAGTTGGGTTCACTGTTTTCCGAGCCCTCAAAGGTCAGTCGCTGGACCCGGCGGGACAACATGTCCATGATATAGATCTGCGGCTTGCCGCTGCGATCCGAGACAAAGGCGAGCCTGCCGCCGTCCGGAGACCAGGAGGGGGAAACATTGATACCCGTCTTTTTGGTGAGCCGTTCCAGTATCCGTCCCTGGCGATCGATGAGATAGAGGTCCGGACTGCCGTCCTTGCTGAGGGTAACGGCCATGGTCTTGCCGTCCGGGGACCAGGCCGGAGCCAGGTTCATGCCCCGCCGCCTGGAAATGGCCCTGGTGATCTTTGACTGGCGCAGATCGGTGATGTAGAGGTTCTGATTGCCGCTGTGATAGGAAGAATAGGCCAGGAACTTCCCATCGGGCGAAAAACGCGGTGACACGGTGAGGTGCTTGTGGCGGGTGATCTGTCTGATATGCAGGCCGAGGACATCGCCGATGTACACCTCCTTGCGACCGCTGGCATCGGAGATAAATGCCACGCGGCTGCGGCTGATTCCCGGCTCGCCGGTGAACTCCTCTATGACCGCATCGCAGAACCTGAGGACCATATCGTTTTTTCTGGAAGTCGCTCCCCGGTAGCGGCGACCAAAGAGCATCTTGTCTTCGGCCACGTCAAGAATCCGCATCTCCAGCTGCAGGTTGGTGCCCTTTTTCTCAAAACTGCCGAGGGCCACATAGTCAACCCCCAGGCTTCGCCAGTCCGCGCTCTGCGCCCCCCCATACTGCTGTGGATCGACCAGCCGGATAAATCCGTGAAATTCGAGCCCCTTTCCGAGCAACTCCGCCATCTTCCCGCCGTTCTCGCCGGCCATACCGGTGGCGTTATCCACAAACGGCGGAACCGCAACCGCAACCTTGCGGACATCTGCCGCCGTGATATCCAGATAAATTCTCTCTGCACCAGCACTTGTCACCCCGAAGAGGAACAAGAACACCCAGCTGAAAAACCAAACTCTCCTTCCGCCTACCACCTTCCCGTTATCTTCCATAATATATTTCCGCTGCTGACAAATCCGTTACAGCCATGATCACAATGACAGTTCACCAGGACGAAATCGCAGTCCCACCTCAATTTGCTCCTGTTTCATCAGTTTGGAGAAACGCGGCATGGGCGCCGCCTCCTCTATGGTCTTTTTGACAAACTGATCGAAAAACGGATCTTCCGACTTTTTCTCAAACAACAGATCCACCACCGTGCCGTCCCGCCGGATGGTCAACACCACCACGGTCTCCAGGGAGGCGTCCCATTTCCTCATTTCCGGCAGAATCCAGTGCCTGTGGACCCGTTCAAACAGGCCGCTCAGGTATTGTTGCAGTATAATATTATTAAGTTTTTTACCCTCAGAGCGCCCACCTGTCCGCGGCGCGGCAGCCGCTGTAGTCGTCTCCGACTCCCGGATCAGATTCCGGGTGGCTTCAAGCGCCGCCCGCCGGGCCTGCATTTCCTGTCTGCGGATCCTGGCCAACTCCTTCCTGCGCCGCTCGCGGGCCTTTTTACGTTCGGCCAGTTTCTTCTCGCGCAGTCGTCGCTCCCGTTCCCGCTCCTCTGCCAGCCGCAGATCCTTGGCCTTGCGCTTTTTCTTTTTTATCGGCTTCAGGGAAACCGGCTTGGCCGGCACCGCCGGCTCCGCCTCGGCCGGTGGGGGATTTTCGGCAATATCGACGCCGACCTTTTCCGCCGGAGCCTCCCTGGGAGGCGCGACCTTTTTCGGGGCAGGGGTCGCCTCCGGCTTAGGAGGTGATGGGGCGACCTTGATTTCCGGCAGGGCAACAAGGTCTATGGTATAGACCTCTTCAAGCGGTTTTCGGTTGCGAAAAAAATCAGGTAATGTCAATGAACCGGTCAAAAAGGCGACGTGCAGGATAACGGCCAGGACCAGAGGGCCCAGGATGCGCTCCGGAGGTTTGCCGTTTCGACTCATGCAGCTGGAGGTGTCCGTCTTCACCACCGGTCTCTTTCCCGCTATCGGCCCTTTTCTTCCGGCCTGGTAATCATGCCGAGTTTGACAAAGCCGGCCTGCTTGATGTCGGCCATGACCGCGGCAACGATACCGTAGGCGACATCTTTGTCGGCGCGCAGGTAGATGGGCTCTTTTTTTTGCTCATCGCTCATCTTGCCCAGCTGCTGCCGGAGCAGCGAGGGATCCACCCTGATCTTGCCGAGGAAAATATCGCCCTCCTTTTTCACGGAAACGGTCAAGGGCTCCTCGCGCTGGCGCAATGCCTTGGCTGTGGTCTCGGGCAGCTCCACTTCCAGTCCCTGGGTCATCATCGGCGCCGTCACCATAAAGATAATAAGCAGCACCAGCATAACATCAACCAGGGGCGTGACATTAATTTCAGAAACCAGGCCACGCCTGCCGTTTTTTTGGGAAAATGCCATCTCTTTTCAACCCTTGGTGAGGATGTCGCGTTCGATGAGATTGAGAAAATCCGCGGAAAAATGCTCAATCTCATCCTCGACGCCGGCCAGTTTGTTGGAATAGAAATTATAAAAAATCACGGCGGGAATAGCAACGGCCAACCCAGCCGCGGTGGCGACCAGGGCCTCGGAAATTCCCGGGGCGACAACCGCCAGCGAAGCCGAACCCCGCATGCCGATGTCGTGAAAGGAGGTCATGATACCCCAGACCGTCCCGAACAGACCGATAAAAGGCGTGGCGCTGCCGGTTGTGGCGAGAAAGGGCAGCCACTTGCCCAGATGGGCCAGCTCCTGTGATTGGGACTTGCGCAGCGTTCTCTTCAGATTGTCGAGACCGGCCAGCTGCGTCTCAAGGGTGGCCTCACCGGGGAACTTTTTCCCCCGGGCGCGGCCGATTTTCCGCAGCTCCTGCAGACCCGCGGTAAAAACCCCGGCCTCGGGACTGCCGGCGAATTCATCAGCCGCCTCATAGGCCTCGTTAAGGTTGCGGCTTTCCCAGAAGTGATCGAGAAAATCCTCCGTATCCCGTCTGGCCCTGCGGAACATAATCAGTTTCGAAATAATGATACCCCACGAAACCACGGAAAACAGCAGCAGGCAGATCATGACGAACTGCACGATGAGGCCGGCGTTGGCCATCATCTCAAATATGGAAAATTTCACGGAATCACGTGCTCCTTACACAAATTCACTCTTTCTTTTTTTCACCTTGCGCCGTTGCCTCCTTTCTCTCGCCGATCTGCCGGAAGAGGGTAACGGACAGGGCCTGGGCCGCGGTGAGTTCTTCCCAGCTCATCTCGGCCATGAGGGCGTTACGGGCACTGACCGCTGCCTCGTTGTCGCCGCTTGCGGCCAGGGAGTACCAGGCATAGGCCTTGACCCGGTCAAGCTCGGTGCCTGTTCCGGTACCGTACATTACGCCGAGATTGTACTGGGCCTCGCTGTCTCCCAGCATGGCTGCAGAGGAGTACCAGTAGAGAGCCTTGGCGAAATCACGTTTGAGTCCAAGCCCGTTATAATATATATAGGCGAGATTACTCTGGGCCCGGACATGATTGTGACGGGCTGCCTTTTCATACCAGCGCCTGGCCTCCGAAAAGTTTTGCGGCACCCCGATTCCCCGCAGATAGGAGTAGCCGATGATATTTTCCGATTCAGCGGTGCTCTTGCCCTGTTCAGCCGCCCGCAACAGCCATCTGAAAGCCTCTTTGTCGTTTTTTTCCGCTCCCAACCCCTTGTGATACATGCTGCCGACAATGAACTGCGCCTGGGCGTCCCCCAGCCGCGCTGCCTGGAGATAGAGCTGCAATGCCTGGGAATAGGAAACAGGACATCCCCTGCCGTAATAATATCGCGCAGCCTTCCTCATTAAGATATCGGCATCAGGCTGGAGAGCCGGACAGGGTATTGCAAACAGCAGACACATAAAAACGGCTGCCGCCCCGTAAAGGATTCGCCCGGTGAAAGACTTCTGCCTGCGAAAAAGATGTACCCACATCTCTTTATGGAAAAATTATTGGCGAAAAAGGATCGGATGCGCCTCGGTATATCGAGTACTTTCAGGACTTGGTGACACGCAGAACCGATTAGCGGTGATTGAGACGAATCGATGGACAACCCGACCCGTTCAGACGAATGTACAAGGGGATCCTCCGGGGTCTCGGAGCGGGTCATGACAACAGCCAGGCCGACCCGGCCACAAGGGCGAGAGCCTCGAAATTACTGGTCGGGACGAGAGGATTCGAACCTCCGACCCCAGCGTCCCGAACGCTGTGCTCTACCAGACTGAGCCACGTCCCGACCCGCGAAAATGGAACTACAAAACGCTGAAAAAGGCAATAAAAAAAGTAAGAGTCCCTCCGCTCTCCGGCCTACCGCCCATCGGCGTCCGCCTCGGAGACTTTTGGAGAATCTCTTACCAGATCAAGGAGATAGAGCAACAACGATATTTTTCTCAACTCTCCCCAATAAAAAAAGCCGGTATATAATACCGGCTTCCATGCGATTCCGGCAGCCCTTACTTTACCGCATCTGCAAGTTTGCTGCCGGGTTTGAACTTTGCAACTTTCTTTGCAGGAATATCGATCATTGCTCCGGTGCGGGGATTTTTCGCCTTCCGCGCTGCCCGCTGTACCACGGAAAACGTTCCGAATCCCACAAGCGTCACCTTGTCACCGGCCGCCAGAGCACCCGAAACCGCACCCAGCATTCCGTTTAGTGATTTTTCCGCAGCCGCCTTACTGATTCCTGCGGCGTCAGCCATACTTGCTACAAGGTCTTTTTTGTTCATAAACCCCTCCCTAGGATTAAAGTTATGTCGGTGTTCGACATGATTATCACAAGGACATCCTGAAAAATCGCTTTCCGTGCATCTGCTGCATGCTGCATTCAGTGCGGCATCATCCGCTTCCGACCGATTCCATCCGGCCATGCGGCAATGTCGAAAAACAGCCTCATTCCCAGGATTCCATACCTGCAAATGACAAATCTTTCCTTTTTTGTTTAACCTTTATTCCTTAATACATGTAAAAAAAGCATGCAAGCGGGAAATATCGCCGGCCCTTGCGGTATATCACCGAAACAGGGATCTTTCCACAAATGGATCCCCCTGCAGGGACCTGCGGCGCTCCGGACCAAACCGAAAACGGACACCATCCCGCAAGGGGAGGATGAACGGCGAGAAAGGCGAAGCTGTTATGATCGCCCGCTTATATTGAGATATACGAAATCAATACCGATTGATTGAAAATAACGGGAAACTGACACTCTCTTTGTTTGACGAAGAAATTTTTCCATATCGTCAACCGGGATCTCTATATATACCGTTGATTCAGAATATCTATCCATACGAACACGGCAACCGGCAAACCCCATGCGCTGCAATCGGGTTTCCCAGAGTGAAATCCTTTCCAACCTGTCAGCCGTAATCTCCAATCCATGGGGAATTCTGGTGGCTAGGCAAGATGATGACGGTACATTCCAAGTGGGCAGCCCAAGCATCCGGCTCAGGCTCCGGATATCATTTTTATTCAGACCGGCTTCAACCAGCGGGGTTCTGACCTGCAACTCTCTGAGGGCCCTCAAACCGGGCCTCTCCTGCCGCAGATCATCGACATTGGTACCGTCAACCAGTGTCGGGAAGCCATGTTTTCTCATTACTTCTAAAAAGAGTTTATACAGCCTGCTCTTGCAAAGGTAACAGCGATCGGCGTTATTTTTTGCCACTTCCCGCCAGTTCAGGGGATCCGTGGCCAGATTTACCACTGTAACGCCGCTGCGGCCCTCAAGCTGCCGGAGACGATTTACGACCCGCCGCTCCTCATCGGGGGCCTGCATGATTGAAGAGGCGTGCAGGACCAGAAGCCTGCCGCCATCCAGACAATCAAGGGCGGTCTCCAGGAGCAGCGAGCTGTCCACACCGCCGGAAAAGGCGATGGCCACCGGCGATAACGACCGCATTATGCGCCGGAGCCTCTCCTTTTTCTCCGCAAGGGACATCTAATGATCAGTACATTGAAAAGGCGACTTGCCCGACCGCCGTCAGCGGTCTCCATGTGAAGTCGGCAGGGGAACCGAAGGCAGGAGCTGGGCGGGTTCACTGATATAAAAGGTGCCTGCCTGGATCCATCTTTGCAGAGTTTCAGCAATTTCACGTGCTCCGACCAGGCTGGAAAGCGGTGCGGTGGTAACCTTTTTCCCGGCAACCCTGATGGTGCCGGATTTCAGCTCCGCATAACTCACTTCACCATAATTACGTTTTATATTATGGGTGTAATCGTGACCGTAATCCACGACCTGGGTGTAGATCTCCCGGTCCGAGACCCCGGTAAAGCGGGCAACGACCTCGTTGAGGACGGGGATGGGCACGCCGATGCCCACTGCCAGGGAACAGCCATAGCCCTGGATACTCACACCACGGAGCCAGCGGGCGCTCATCTGCTTGAGATCACCCTGCACCATCAGGGTGCCGGCCGGACGATTGGGGGTGCCGGCCGCACTGCGCAGCACATTGGGATTATGCTGGGTACCGTGCCAGGTAACATAGCCCACCCCGCCGCCTAAAAAGATACGGGTGCCGACCCCGATGGTGAGAAAATAGGGATCGTTCATCAACGGGCTCAGTTCACCGGCGCTGCAGTAGGAGGCGTTGCGGCATCTGGGCTTGAGCATGCCCATGTAGGTGTAAACGGTCTTATCCGAGAGATTGACGGCGCAGTTGTAGTTCTGATAACAGTTGCGGGGATTGCACAGCAGGGCGTGGGGCAAATCCGCCAGGGTCAACTCCATCTTCACCTTGCGCTTGATATAGCAATCCGTGCCATAGGCCTTGGCCTCGAAAAAGATTTTTTTCCCTGCTACCAGATCCTCGATAACGTGGCCGCCGCCGTAACGGAATTCACCGGGATAAATCTTGTTGAGCGGATCATCCTCGGCGGGTTCGGTGGCGCCGATGTAGATATCCACCGCGGCGATTCCCCCATAGGCGGGAACCTTGTTCATCCAGGCCCTGGAGATTTTGATGGTGGGTGTCGTGTGGCCCACATTGAAAAAGGCCCCGGAAGAGCACATGGTCGAAAAGGTGCCCGTGGTCACGACGTCCACGGTCTTGGCCGCCTCCACCGGGCCTTTCTTTTCCACGATATCGATCATTTCCTCGGCGGTGACAACAACGGCTTCCCCGGCCTTGATGCGGGCGTTGATTTCCGCGTATGTCTTGTTGACCTTATACTCGCTCATGCTAACCACTCAAAGATTGGTGTCCGGTGGCGGGGATGCTCCGGGATGGCCCTGATCCCCGCCCGGGAGACGGAAAGACGATTCTCCATCCTCCGCATATTAGTGAAAAAAAGCCGCTACGCAACCATTTTCGGTTTTTTTCTTTGCAACGTGGCGAATATGCTTTACTCTTTCGGGATTAACCGATCCTCGGGTCGGATCGATCCGGGATGTTGCCCGCCAACCTCCCGGCGGGCTGTTACAAAAAAATCTCTCTCATTTATCTCATGATACAGACAACATGGCCGCTCCAAACAGCATATTGAACGTCCGGGACAAAATCGACACCATCGACAACCAGATCCTTGATCTCCTCAAACAGCGGATTCAGCTGGCACGGGATATCGGCAAGCTCAAAGACGATGTCAACCGGGCCAAATGGGATCCGCAGCGCGAACGGGAGATCTATGCACGCCTGCTGGAGAAAAACGACAACGTCTTTCCGGAATCGGCCCTTCGTTCCATTTTTCACGAGATCATCACCACCTGCCGGCTCTCGCAACTCAAGACCGCGGTGGCCTATCTCGGACCCGAGGCGACCTTCACCCACCTGGCCGGGGTCAAGTACTTCGGACCCACAGCCTCGTATAAGCCGATGAAATCCATTGACGAAATCTTCAGGGAGGTGGAAAAGGGGCGCACCGAGTACGGCATCGTCCCGGTGGAAAACTCCATCGAGGGCGCAGTCTACTCCACCCTGGATTCTTTCATGAAGTACAATGTGAAGATATGCGGCGAGATTCAGCTGCCCATCAGCCACAACCTGGTGTGCCAGTCCGGCAACATCCGCGATATCCAGACCGTGGCCTCCCATGCCCAGCCCCTGGCACAATGCCGGGAATGGCTGCAGAAAAACATTCCCGATATTCCCACCCTGCCGGTCTTTTCCACCGGGGCGGCGGCACAGATGGCGGCAAACAACCCCAACATCGGCGCCATTGCCAGCGAGCTGGCCATCAAGACCTATGAACTGCAGATCGTTGTCAAGAAAATCGAAGATTACCGGGGTAATACCACCAGATTTCTTGTCATCGGCAAAAACTCACCCTGCCTCAGCGGCCGGGACAAGACCTCGATCCTCATCGGTCTCATGAACCGCCCCGGTGCCCTCAACGAGGTCCTCACCGTTCTTTCGGCGAAAAATATCGACCTGTCCAAGATCGAATCGCGGCCCATCAAGGGAAAGCAATGGAAATACCTCTTCTTCATCGACATGATCGGTCACATCGAGGACCCGGTCATCCGTGAAGGGTGCAGAATCCTCGAACAGATCTGTTCCTATTTCGACTGGCTGGGTTCCTATCCCCAGGCCGACACCCCGGAGTAAAAAAACGAAAAACAGCTCTCCATCCGGCACGCAAGGCCGGGGCCATGGTGCTGTTTTCCGCCCTCAGCCACCGATACGCGACATGCGGCCGTGGCAGTCGCCACCCCGCTTCCCGGGTCCGGCAGCCATCCGATGCCCCTTTGGTTTCCTGTGAATTGCCGCCAGCAGGGTCTTGCGGATATCCCCGTCACTGCCTCCCGAGCGGAGAACACCTTTCAGATCGGTTTCCTCGTCGGAAAGCAGACAGGAACGCAACCTGCCTTCCGAGGTGAGACGCAACCGGTTGCAGCGGTCACAAAAATGGTGACTGATGGGACTGATAAAACCGAGCTTGCCTTCCGCCTTGCCGTCGCTGAAGTGAAAGATCCGCGCCGGCCCGTCCGCCCTGGCCTTGGCCACCGGGGTCAACGATCCGATCTCGCCGATTTTCAGTTTCATCTCGTCGGCGGACATATAGGTGTCCCGCTGCCGGCTGCTGGATGTGCCGATGGGCATGAACTCGATAAACCTGATCTGCAGGGGCAGCTCAAGGGAGAGCCGGGCGAAATCCACCAGTTCATCATCGTTGATTCCCCGCATCACCACCATGTTGACCTTTACCGGTGAAAACCCGAGCTCCACCACCCGTTCAATGGACTCCCAGACCTCCCGGAAACGATCGCATCCGGTTATCTTCCTGAAGCGCTCGGGCCTGAGGGTGTCGAGGCTGATATTGACCTTGGTGACACCGGCGCGTTTCAGGTCCTCGGCATAGCCGGCGAGGAGTACCGCATTGGTGGTCAGCCGGATATCGTTCAAACCGTCGATGGCCGCCAGCCGGGTGATAAACTCCATCACTCCCTTGCGGACAAGGGGTTCGCCGCCGGTGAGCCGTACCTTGCTGATACCCATATCCACCGCCACCGCAACGATGCGCAACAGCTCCTCGTAGGAGAGCAGCTCCCCCGGCGCCAGCTTGGCGAGCAGGCCGTTGCGTTCCTCCTCGGTGACGCAGTAAAGACAACGAAGGTTGCAGCGATCGGTCAGGGACAGACGCAGATAGGAAATGGTACGCGAAAAGAGATCGGTCAGTTCGCCTTTGCCGGTATTGGACTCTGGAATCGTATCACTCATGGGGGGTCCGCCATTTCAGTATTGGCACTTGGCCGGATTTGCTCTATGATATATATCACCTTGTGACGTTTCCCTCATATACTGTAATCAACCAGAGATAAAAATAAAAAAATGCTCATTCTCGGCCTGGAGAGTTCCTGTGACGATACTGCGGCGGCGGTGCTGGAGGACACCGTGATCCGCTCAAGTATCGTCAGCAGCCAGTTCGATGTCCATGCCCGCTACGGCGGCATTGTCCCGGAACTGGCGGCCCGCAGCCATATCGAGGCGATCCGCCCGGTGGTGGACGAGGCCCTGTCCCGGGCCGGTGTCGGCCTGAGCCGGATCGATGCCGTGGCCGTTACCCGGGGGCCGGGCCTTGTGGGCTCCCTGCTCATCGCCTTTACCTTCGGCAAGGCCATCGCTCTGGTGCGCGGTCTTCCCTGTGTGGGCGTCGATCACATGGCCGGGCACCTGCTTTCCGTTTTTCTCGGCGACAAAAAACCGGATTTTCCCTACATCGCCCTGGTGGTTTCGGGAGGCAACACCAGCCTCTTCCGGGTGGACAGCCACACCCGGTTCACATGCCTGGGCCGTACCAGGGATGATGCCGCCGGCGAGGCCTTCGACAAGGTGGCCAAACTTCTTGAACTCGGCTATCCCGGCGGACCGGCCATCTCCAAATGCGCGGAAAACGGGAATGCAGACGCTGTTGACTTTCCCAGGGCCTGGTTGGACCACCGGAGCCTGGACTTCAGTTTCAGTGGTCTGAAGACCGCGGTTGTCAACCATGTGCGGCAACGCCGGGGACGAGTCTCCCTTGAACGGGCCGACATCTGCGCCTCTTTCCAGGAGGCGGTGGTGGATGTGCTGGTTGAAAAAACCCTGCGCGCCTGTGCCGCTCAAAAGATCAACAGGGTGGTCATGGGCGGCGGGGTGGCCGCCAACAACCGGTTGCGGCAACATATGACCCGGCGCTGCGGGGAGGAAGAGATCGAGCTGTTCATTCCATTGCCCGAACACTGTACCGATAACGGTGCCATGATCGGACTGGCAGGGTATTACCTCCTCAGGGACGGCAAGACCATCGACGCGGACAGCGATGTCTTTTCCCGATCTCCCCTGGCCTGATGAATCACATGGCGGATGACGCCGCCACCGGAAGAACCCTACCCACACCCCAGAGCGGTATTGCACAAATAACGGATGTCTCGTAAACGCATCATATTCTCGCCGTTTCGCATAATTCGCTACTTTTACCTGCGTTTCCAACGGCTGCGGGGAAATCCCCGCTCCCTGGCTTTGGGAACCGCCATCGGCGTATTCATCGGCCTGACGCCCACCTTACCCTTTCACACGGTGAGTATCATACCATTGACCATCCTCTGCAATGCCAGTACGCTGGCGGCATTGATCAGCGGCTTTTTGGTGAGCAATCCCCTCACCATCTTCTTTCACTATTACTTTGCCTGGGTCATCGGTAATTTTCTCTTTCCCGGTCGCCTCACCTGGACTACTATCCAGTCGGTGCTGGGCGTGCTCACCGAGGGAGGATTTGCCGAGGGCATCCGGACCATCACCGGGCTTGGATTCAACGCCATTCTCGTCATGCTCAGCGGCGGCATCCTTCTGGCCCTGCCCCTGGCCATACTCAGTTACTGTCTTTCCTACCGTTTTTTCCTGAAGATTAAACAGAAAAGACGCGAGAAACACCTCCTCAAATAAACCGCATGGTCTACCAGTCAACCCGATCAATCCTGCGCCGGGGAAAACTTGCGCCCCACAAGAAACTCGGCCAGAATTTTCTGGTGCACCGCCATACCGCCGAAAAAATCATAGATCTGGCAAATCCGGCACCGGAGGATACAATAGTGGAAGTGGGCGTCGGCTTCGGAGCCCTGACCATGATCCTCGCCCAACGGGTGCGGCGGGTCATCGGCTTTGAAATCGATGCGGGCATCGTCGCCTGGCATGAGAGGAAAAAAGACCTTGCCGGCAACGTCTGTCTGCGTCACGACGATATTCTCCGGGCCGATCTGGGAGAACTTGCCGCCGAGGCGGGCCGGCTGAAGATCATCGCCAACCTGCCCTATTCGATTTCTTCTCCCTTTCTCTTCCGCCTCCTGGACAACAGTTCCCGGGTGGACTGGGCAGTGGTCATGCTGCAGCGGGAGGTGGCGGCGAGGTTGATGGCGGAACCCGGAACCAGGGAGTATGGCGCCCCCACGGTCCTGCTCCGCTGCTGCGCCACGGTAAGGCCGCTGCTGACCATAAAACCGCAAGAGTTCCATCCCCGTCCCAAGGTGGACTCCATGGTGATACGCCTTTCCTTTTCCCCGCCCGCTCAACGCGGCATTGATCTGCCCGACGCCGACCTGCGCCTCTTCCGCCGCGTTGTCAACGGTGCCTTCGGCCAACGTCGCAAGACACTGCTCAACGCCCTGCACGGGGCGCGCATCGGCGGCGGCAAGGAGGAGCTGGCGGCGGCGATCGACCGTGCGGGCATTTCACCGGCAACCCGGGCCGAGAAGCTGTCCCTTGAGGATTTCGTTCTCCTGACCCGGTCAATTCGCAACATGTAACCAGACAGCCATGCAGAACTTTGTCTTCCATAATCCCGTCAAGATCATCTTCGGCCGTGACACCATCGCCGCCATCGGCCCGGAAAGCGCCGAGCTGGGATCAACCGCCCTGTTGGTATACGGCATGGGCAGCGTCAAAAAAAACGGTGTCTACGACCAGGTGACCGCATCGCTTCGAAAGGCCGGTATCACCATCGTGGAACATCCCGGCGTCCAGCCCAATCCCAGGCTTTCCCATGTGCGCACCGGCATTGACATGGCCCGGAAAGAAGGGGTGGAGCTGATCATTGCCGTGGGCGGCGGCAGCGTCATCGACACGGGCAAGGCCATCTCCGCCGGAGCGGTTGCAGCCCACGATGTCTGGAAATTTTTCACCGGAAAAAAAAGCATCCGGAAGACCCTGCCGCTGATCACGGTGCCCACCCTGGCCGCGGCCGGTTCGGAAATGAACTCCGGTATGGTCATCACCAACGAGGAGACCGCCGAAAAATTCGGTACCGGCAACCGCCTGCTCTATCCCCGCACCTCCATTCTCGACCCTCAGACCACCTGCAGCGTCCCAAAAAACCATACCGCCTACGGCGCAGTTGATGCCATCGCCCATGTGCTGGAATTCTACATGACCACCCGCGATCCCCACACTCCGGTGCAGGACCGGCTCATGGAGGGACTGATCATCAATGCCATGGATGGGTGTGAACGCTGTCTGGCCGCACCGCAGGATTATGATGCCCGGGCTGATCTGATGTGGACGGCAACCCTGGCCCTGAATGGACTCACCGCTGCCGGCCTGGGCCGTGTCGGCTTTCCCATGCACATGATCGAACACTCCCTGAGCGCGCTTTACGACGTACCGCACGGCGCCGGCCTGGCCGTGATTATTCCCGCCTGGCTCCGCTGGCGACGGCAAGTCGATCCGCAGCGTATCTCAGCGCTGGGACGAAGAATCTTTGATACCGGGAGGGGCGACCCGGGCGACCAGGCCGACCTGGTGATCCGGAAACTCACCAACTGGTTCGGCAAAATCGACTGCCCCACCACCCTCGCCGAACTCGACATCCCCTCCAGCGCCATTCCGGCCATCGCCGCCAATGCCCTGCGGCTTGCCGGGATCTGGCGGTTGCGGGAATATGACAACAAAACCATCGAAACAATTCTTTATCTCTCACAAGGACAATAACCCATGGAAAACACCTCTCCCCATGCCGGCAGACCCCTGCCCTCCTCCTGGCTCACCGATTTCGACAAACACCTCTTCAACGAGGGCACCAACGAAAGGATCTACGAGAAACTGGGCGCCCATCTCATGGAGGCCGACGGTGAACACGGGGTGGGATTCGCGGTCTGGGCGCCCAATGCCAGACAGGTTTTTCTCATCGGTGATTTCAACGGCTGGCAGCATGGCGGCCATCCCATGCACTCCAGCGATTCCGGAATCTGGACCCTGTTTGTCCCCGGCCTCACCGAACACAGTGTTTACAAGTATCGCATCGAAACCCGCCGGGGCCATTTACTGGACAAATGCGATCCCTGCGGATTTGCCATGGAAGAGAGAC
The DNA here is from genome assembly GCA_964446115.1 of uncultured Desulfobulbia bacterium. GTDB lineage: Bacteria > Desulfobacterota > Desulfobulbia > Desulfobulbales > Desulfobulbaceae > CAYUNE01. The sequence continues at coordinate 35,057 of CAYUNE010000028.1, forward strand.
CGCGCACCGGCTCGGTGGTGGTGGATCTCAACCGCTATCAGTGGCATGACGAGGAGTGGATGGAGCAACGTCAACAGCGCCAGGCGCTGAACCGGCCGATTTCCATCTACGAGGTGCACCTGGCCTCCTGGCGCCGGGAACCGGATGAAAAATGGGGCCTCAGGTATCTCACCTACCGGGAACTGGCCGACACCCTGCTGCCCTACGTAGTGGACCTGGGCTACACCCACATGGAGCTGCTGCCCATTGCCGAGTATCCCTTCGACGGCTCCTGGGGCTATCAGGTGCTGGGATTTTTCGCTCCCACCAGTCGCTTCGGCACCCCGGAAGACTTCATGTACTTCATCGACTGCTGCCACCGCAACAACATCGGCGTGATCCTCGACTGGGTCCCGGCCCACTTTCCCAAGGACGAGGCCGGCCTCAACTACTTTGACGGCACCCACCTCTATGCCCATGCCGATCCCCGCCAGGGCGAGCATCAGGACTGGGGGACCATGATCTTCAACTACGACCGCAACGAGGTCCGCTCCTTCCTGATCTCAAACGCCCTTTTCTGGCTGGACAAGTATCATATCGACGGCTTACGGGTCGATGCCGTCGCCTCCATGCTCTACCTTGACTACTCGCGCCGGGATGGGGAGTGGATTCCCAACCGTTACGGCGGTCGGGAAAACCTGGGAGCCATCGACTTCCTGCGCAAGACCAACGAGGTGGTCCACGGTGTTTTTCCTGGAATTCTCACCATTGCCGAGGAGTCAACCTCATGGCCCATGGTCTCCCGTCCCACCTACCTGGGCGGCCTGGGATTTTCCCTGAAGTGGAACATGGGGTGGATGCACGACACCCTGCGCTACATGAGCAAGGATCCCATCTACCGCCGTTTCCATCATAACGACATGACATTCGGCATGCTCTATGCCTTTCATGAAAACTTTATCCTGCCCCTGTCCCACGATGAGGTGGTGCACGGCAAGGGATCGCTGCTTGAGAAAATGGCTGGTGACGAATGGCAGAAATTCGCCACCCTGCGGGCTTATCTGACCTTCATGTGGGCCTATTCAGGGAAGAAACTCCTCTTCATGGGCTGCGAGTTCGCCCAGTGGCAGGAGTGGAACCATGAAAAGGGGTTGGAATGGCAGGCGCTTTCCGCCGCCAATCATCAGGGTATGCTCCGGCTGGTTCGCGACCTCAACCACCTCTACCGAAGGCAGCCCGCCCTGTATGAAAACGACTTCACGCCCGAGGGATTTTCCTGGATCAACGCCAACGACAACGACAACTCGGTTTTCTCCTTTCTCCGCTACGCCGAAAACGGCGACTTCATTGTCATCATCAGCAACTTCACTCCGGTGGTGCGCCACGGTTTTCAGATCGGCGTACCGGTGCCGGGAGAGTACCGGGAGATCTTCAACAGTGATCTCGAAAAGTACTGGGGAAGCGAGGTGACGAACCCGGAGCCGCTTGCCGCAGCCGATATTCCCTGGCACGGCAGACCCTGGTCCGTCAATCTCACCCTGCCTCCCCTGGCAACCCTGATGCTGAAGTTGCGGTAGCGTCCCGGCGACCGGCTCCGGGGGCCCGTTTCCTGATCCGCGCCGTCAGGACCTCCTCCTCCGGCAGTTCCAGGACAAAGGAGAGGATGTCCACCGGTCGCACTCCGGCCCGCATCGGATCATTGAGCAACTCCAGGTGCAGCCCCCTGTCTCCGCGCAGGCTGATTTCCCTGACCAGCGGCCTGATATCCAACCGCTGGACTTTCTTTTTTCTTCTGCGGCTGATGGCAAAGGAATCCACGGCCAGAAAATCGCGGATGCGTTGCCGCCGGGTAGCGGTCAGCGGGGTGGGACACTCGATCTCGTAGACCGTTGGCCCGCCTTCCTTCCCTGAACGGCATATCTCGATATTGAGGATTGTGAGGCCGGAGGGCAGTTCCCGGTTCAGCCGGCTGGTGGCCCGGGAGATCGAGCCCAGGGGCGCTGTCAGCTTCATGTCGAAATATTCGTCCTCGCTTTCCATGCCCACGCCCAGGGCGCTGCCGAAGGATACCCGCGGGCTGGGATTGAATCCCCGGGAAAAGGCCACCGGCAAACCGGCCCGCTGGATGGCCCGGAAGATGAGCTGCAGCATCTCCAGATGGCTGAGGAAACGGATATCACCCAGGCGCGCGTAGTGAACACGGTAGCAGTGGAGGGGCTGGTTTTCCGTGGTCTTTTCGGCTTTTCCGGTTCCGGAGGCGACGGTTTTGCCGGCCTTGCGGTGGACCAGGGGCTTCAGGGTCCTGAAATCGCAGAGTCCGCACCCGTGGCAGCCATGGTTGCGGCAGTCGGCCGTATAGACCTGATCAAAACCCTTTTGCCGCTCGTCGAGCAGAAAACGACGCTCGACACCGGGGTCAAGGTGATCCCAGGGCAGCATCTCATCGGTGCGCCGGGCTTCAAGGTATTGCTCCAGGTCGATACCGCAGTCGGCGGCGGCCCGTTGCCAGCGCTTCAGCTGAAAATGATCGGACCAGCCGTCAAAACGGGCCCCGTCCGCCCAGGCAATCTCGATCAGCCGGGCCAGACGCCGATCACCCCTTGAAAAAACGCCCTCCATGAAACTCTGCCTGGGATCATGCCACTTAAGCTTCAGGCCGCGCCTGGGCATCCTGTCCTTGAGGAGCTGGAGCCTTGCCAGGGACTCATCCGGACCGAGCTGCTTTTCCCACTGGAAAGGCGTGTGGGGCTTGGGAACAAAGGTGGCGACGCTGACATTGATCCGGGGGGCCCTTTTGCCCCTCGTCTCTTCCAGGCCAGCCTGCCTGGCCTTGACAGCGAGTTCGATGACGGCCTCCACATCCTCGCGGGTCTCGGTGGGCAGGCCGATCATGAAGTAGAACTTGATCAGATTCCAGCCCAGGGCAAAGGCATCCCGACAGGTGGCCAGGAGATCATCTTCGGAAATTCCCTTGTTGATAACCCGGCGCAGTCGCCGACTGCCTGCCTCGGGCGCCACGGTGAAACCAGTCTTGCGCACCCGCCTGATCTGCTCCATCATACCGGTGGTGAGACTGCCCACCCGCATGGAGGGCAGCGACACGGATACGTGGCGCCGCACAAACCGGTCCATCAGGCGGCCGAGCAGATCGTTGAGGCAGGAGTAGTCCCCGGTGGACAGCGACAGCAGCGCCAATTCGTCGAACCCGCCGGCGGCAATCCCACTTTCGGCAAGTTCCATGACCTCATCCACGCTTCTTTCCCGCACCGGGCGATAGAGAATGCCGGCCTGACAGAAACGGCAGCCCCGGGTGCAGCCCCGGGCAACCTCGATTCCCAGCCGGTCATGGACGGTCTTGACCATGGGAACGAGTGGCTCACGGAAGAGATCAGGGTCTGCGAGCCGGGTTATTACCCGGCGGCGGATCCGTGTATATCCGGGCCTCAGGCTCCGAAGGGCCGATATTTTCCCGCCCCGGTACCGGGGAATAAAAAAGGAGGGGACATAGACGCCCTCGATTTCGGCCAGAGCGGCCAGCAATTCGCTGCGACCGCCGCCCGCTTCCCGGACCCCGATAACGGTATCGGCAATCTCCAGGATAACCTCCTCGCCGTCGCCCAAAACAACGGCATCGAAAAAATCCGCCACCGGCTCGGGATTCAGACTGCAGGAGCCGCCGCCCAAAACCAGAGGATGGTCATCGCCGCGGCCATGGGAATAGAGGGGAATGGAAGCCAGGTCCAGCAGGGTGAGGATATTGGTGTAACAGAGTTCATAGGGCAGGGTGATGCCGATGACGTCGAAACGGTCAAGCGGGGTGCGTGATTCCAGGGAAAAAAGCGGCAACCGCCTCTTCCTGAGCTGCCGCTCCATATCCACATCCGGCGAAAAGCAGCGTTCGGCAAGCAGATCCTCCCTGGAGTTGATAATCCGGTAGAGGATCTGCAACCCCTGATGGGACATACCTATCTCATAAAGGTCCGGAAAAGCAAGAACAAAACGGAGCCGACACTCATCCCATCGCCTTGTTGCGCTGTGTAATTCACCACCGATATAACGCCCCGGTTTCCTCACCAGGGGAAGGATTGCATCTAGATTCAGCATGTTTTTATGAAAAAATCCCGGATTTTTCCGCCCCTGTGCAATTACTTTTCAAGGATTTTATTACCCCTCGCCGGGGAGGCAATCAGGGAGATATGTTTTGTGAATAAAAACGGAAACGGTTGTTTTTGTAGCTCTTTTACTGAAAAAAAGTTGACTTTTCAACAGGAGATGAGTAATTCAACGATGAGTCAGTTCTACGCATTTAAAATATCAAATTTTCCAACAAAAAGAAATAATCTCCCCATGAAAAGATTCCTCATCCTCCTCCTGTTCGCCCCGCTCTTTTTCCTGGTATCGGAATCAACCACTCTGCTCAGCACCTGCCAGGCGGCGCCCCTCCTGGAAAAAATCACCTTCGATGCCCCGTCCCCCGGCCGGGAACGGATCAGCTTCAAGCTCAACGGTGCCCACATACCAAAAACATTCGCCTTTGACGACGGCAAACAGCCCAAGGTGGTCTTTGATTTCTTTGGAGTGGAACCGGCGGAAAGCATCAAGCGGGAAATCAAAACCGACGGCGCCTTCATCAAACGCATCCGCACCGGCCGCCATGAGGATGTCAACCCGAAAACGCGTGTGGTTCTCGATCTGCAGGCGGGGATCAAGGTGAATTTTGATCAACAGTTCGACGGCAAGACCAACACCCTGGTGATCACGCTTTCAAAGGCCGACGCCCCGGCCGCCCCCAAATCGGCGGCCACCCGTAAAACCGCGCCCGCAAAACCTTCCGTGAAGGAACCGGGTATCGCCGATAAGGAGGCCCGGTGGCAGAAGGAGCTCAAGGAAAAACAACCCGCCGCACCGGCTGAAAAAACTCCGTCACCTCAACCACCCGCCGCAACAGCAGCAGCACCGGTCGCGGAACAGAAATCCCCGCCGCCGGCGGCGGAAACGGCGTCAAAGCCGACGGCTCCGGCAACCACGGCCCCGCCTCCACCCACCCTCACCGATGATCCGGGTCCCATCGTACCCAAGGCGGGCAAGACACCCAAACTCTTTTCCGTCGAGTTTGACAACACCTCCGAACGCGGCGAGATGATTCTCTTCCAGCTCAACGACTTCTATCCCCCGGTTGTCTTCGGTATCGAAGAGGGATCTCCGCGGGTTGTCTGCGACTTCATGGCAACCGAGATGGGGCAGAAAGTCCTGCCCCTCATCGAGGCCAATGGCCAGTTTGTGCAGACCATCCGCACCGCAGCCCATCACAACCCGGAAAAGATCAGAACCGTCATCGACCTGCGTCCCAAAAACAACTATGACCTGCAACAGGTCTTCTTCAAGGACGAAGATCTGTTCATCCTCATCGTCAACACCCTCAAAGAGGATAAATAGCCCTCTGCCGCCGGTGACAACTCCCCGCGGGACAGGCACCAGACCTTGGTAAACATCGGTATTTGTACCCCGTCAGCCGGTAAGCGACCCGTTCGGATTATCGCAGGATCTCCACCCGAAAGCCCGGCGGAAATTCCAGCCGGAAGGCATCTTCCGGGAAACGATCAACCGGTATCACCCGCTGGTAACGCAGGATCAGCTCGCCGGGGCCGGTATCGGCCTCCATGCGTATCTCAAAGGGCCAAAGGCAATCGCCCACCTGCCGATACCGCAGGTAACGCGCCTCGAATATCCGGTGGCCCTCGGCACTCATAAGGAGATGACGCCGCATGACCGGGCGTCCGCCATCCAGCAGCACCCGGTGGATGAGTCCTTCCCTTTCGGCAAACTCGTACCAGACTCCCTCGCCGCCGCTATCCGCCGCAATGCGCTCAAGCTGCATTCCGGTATCATGCAGCCCGCCGCTGAGCCAGGCAAAAAGAGCGCCGCCGTCAACTTCCGGGGGCAGATATCTCCGCCGTCCGGGCCAGGTCTCCTCTCCCTGCCAGCCGCGGCCTTCGGAAACAAGCACGGCCCGGAAAGTCCTGCCCGCAGCCGCAAGAATCCACTGCGGCCTCCCCAGGGGATCGGTAATGGTGAGTCTGGCATGATCGGGATCACGCAGTTGCAACATTCCGGGAAGAGCGCCCCGGTTGGTGAAAAGTCGCCACTGCAGACTGAGATCGCTGTCAATGCAACGACTGCATTCGCGGGAAAGAAAGGCCTGCCACGCCTGCTCCGCCGTCTTGAGAGCCGGGCCGGTGAGCGGGGGGGAATGGGCGCAGCCGAGGGTGAAGACGGCGGGTAGCAGAAGGACTCCGAAGAGGCGCAGGAGAGTCATCCGGCCGTTACTCGTCGCTGCTTTTTTTCAGGAGGACATCGAGCTTTTCCCTGGTCGCAGGTGCGTCCTTGTGATCACCAAACAGCTCCAGGGCCTGTTCATATTCATGCCTGGCCTTTTCCACCAAGCCCAGATTACGGTAGACATCGCCCAAGTGATCATGGATATGCGGGTCTCCGCCGGCAAGATTCAGGGCCTTGAGAAGTTCCGTCCTGGCCTTTTCGATTTTCCCCAGGCGGAAGTAGACCCATCCCAGACTGTCCCGAATGTAGGCGTTTTCAGGCTTGAGCGCCACGGCCCGCTGGATATACTCCAGGGCCCGCTGGAGATTCTCGCCCCTGTCCGCCCAGGTGTAACCCACGTAATTGAGCGCCCCCGAATGGTCGGGATCCGCCTTGATGACCCGTTCCATAACAGCCAGGGCCTGGGCCGGCTCTCCCTTCTGATCCAGAAAGAGCCCATATTCATAGAGCAGGTCATTGTCTTCGGGATAGAGCTGCATCGCCTTTTGCAACACCGCCTTTCCCTTTTCCCCCTGGCCGCGGGAAAGGTACAGCCCGGCAAGGATAATGGAGAGATCGGCGGATGGTGGTTCATCCCGGCTGAGCACCTCCCTGAGCAGCGCCACGGCCTCGTCACTTTTTTCCTGCTGCCGCAGGATTTTGACCCGGAGTATGACGCTCTCCTCATATTCATCCGCCTCGGGACCGATCTTGCCCAACTCTTCCAGGGCCGCCGCCGGATCTTCGCGTTCCAGATGGATCATGGCCAGGAGATAGCGGGCCTCGGGGAGATCTTCCTCGCTGATGAGCCGCTCCAGGATGGACGTTGCCCGGTCATATTTTTTCCGGCGGGCGTAAATGCGGCTGACGATCAGGTCAATACGGGCGGGATGATCGGTGATCTCCCGGAGTTTCTTCAGCTCCTCCAGGGCCAGGTCGTCGCGCTGCATTCCCAGATAGGTGTGAACAATGGCGATCCGCGCCTTTTCGCCGGATTCATCCCTGTCAAGAATCTGTCGGTACAGGGCCACCGCCTCCTTGGGACGATCCAGGTTGCGGAGTAGCTCACCCATCTCGTAGATCAGTTCAGCGGACCAGTTGAGCCCCAGGGCGGTCTCATATTCCTCCAGGGCCTCATCGTAGCGTTGCTGGTTGACATGGATCCGGGCCAGAAAGACGTGTCCGGCATACCAGTCCTCTTTTTCCTCCAACAGGCGGGTAACGGTCTTTTCGGCTAAATCATAGTGACGGCGGCGGGCATGGAGTTCACCAAGCAGCAGGGTGGCGGTTTCATCCCGCGGATCAAGATCAAGGGCGGCCCGGTACTGGGCAATTGCCTCGTCATACTTTTTCTGGCGGCTATAGACCTTGGCCAGCAGCAACCGGGTTCCCACCTCTTTGGGATGGGCGACAATGGATTTCTTCAACCAGTCAACAGCCTCCCCGTTTCTGCCCAGCCGGATCAGCAGCATGGGCAGTTTACGCATGATGTAATCGGCCCCGGGATCGCAAATCAGGGCCTTTTCATAGGCCTCCAGGGCCTCTTCCAGATGCCGGGACAACTCCGCGTGCCGCCCCCAGAGAAAGTAGAAATAGGAGCAGGTGGTATCCACCGGCTCGCTCCCGGGACCGGACCCAGCCTCTTTTTTATCCTGCCGCTCAACAGGGGAAACAGGGCTGTTTTCTCCCTGCAGCAGAGGTTGACAACCCTGGAGAAACAGCAGCAGCAGAAACGGCGGAACGAGCCGCTGTAAAATTTTCTTATCCACCTTTTTCATCTGTCTCCTCTTTCGGCCCGCAACAGAGAATCAACCTCCTCTCTGACGGTTGCCTGCACTTCTGCGATCGGGCCGTTGCCGTTGATTCGCCGGATGCGGTCATCGTCAAAGGCGGCAAAGATGCGATAGACCTTCTCCAGATGATCAAGCTGCTCAAAATCATTGGGAGTATCTCCCCTCACCTGTCTGATGCGCCGGACCGCCTCCCGGGGAGACAACTCTAGGAGCAGGACCAGATCGGGCCGGGGGGCAAAGCCGTTCAACCGCAGGATCGTTTCCGGATCGCCGCCTGCCGCTCCCTGATAGGCGGCGGTGGAATAGTAGTAACGGTCGCAGAGTACGATTTGGCCGGCGGCCAGTGCCGGGGCGATCACCTGTTCCACATGTTCGCGGCGGTCATCGAGAAAGAGTTTGAGTTCCTGCTGCCGGCTGAGTTCGTGACGACGGGAGAAAAGCTGGCGAATTCGTCTGCCGATGGGACCGTCCGAAGGTTCCCGGGTGACCAGCAGGGGCAGACGCCGCCGCCGGAGATGGTCGGCCAGGAGGCGAAGCTGAGTGGACTTGCCGGTGCCGTCGATTCCCTCGAAGACGATGAGCAGGCCCTTTTCTCCCCTATCCCCCATTGTCGCTCCTGTTGACGGCAATTTCCGCGGCAAGGCGGCAGGCGGCAATGAGACTGGCCGGATTTGCCCGACCGCGGCCGGCAATATCATAACCCGTGCCGTGATCCACGGAGGTGCGGATGATGGGCAGTCCCAGGGTGACGTTGACGCCGTCTTCAAAGTGAAGCAGCTTGAAGGGAATCAATCCCTGATCATGATACATGGCGACGACGCAGTCATACCGCCCCTGCGCCGCCTGTAAAAAAACGGTATCCGGGGGACAGGGGCCGCTCACCTGCCAGCGGCGGGCACACTCCTCAACGGCCGGAGCGATGATCTCCGCCTCTTCGTTACCGAACATACCGGACTCGCCGGCATGGGGATTGAGGGCGGCAACAGCGATACGAGGATTTTTCAACCCAAAGTCGTGCCGCAACGCCCGGGCGGTGATGCCGATCATGCGGCTGACGGCCGAGGAATGGATGAGCCCGGGAACGCGGGCCAGGGGTTCATGGATGGTGACCAGAGTGACGCGCAACCGTTCACCGGCCATCATCATGGCATACTCTCCGGCATCGGTGAGAGCAGCCAGCATCTCCGTGTGTCCCGGATAATCATAACCTGCCAGATTAAGGGCATATTTGCTGATGGGACAGGTAACCATGGCCGCGAGATATCCCCCCCGGACCAGTTTCGCCGCAGCCTCGATATAGCCGGCCATTGCCCGGCCGGTGCGGGCATCGGGCCGTCCCCAGGTAAGTTTTTCGGCGGCCAGAGCGGAGAGATCCAGGACCGGCAGGGTTCCGGCAACCACCTCGTCGCCGGGTTGCCAGGCGACAATGGGGATATCGATGCCCAGCTCTCCGGCCATGCGCCCGAGCACACGGATATCGCCGAGCACCACGGCCTCGACCCGGTCCCGGGGAAGTGAAGCGGTAAAAAACTTGAGGATAATCTCGGGACCGATGCCCACGGGACAACCCATGGTAATACCGACGGGTTCCCTTTGTCCGGATGTGCTCATAGGCCGGTGTCCTTCATCAGGTTGACGGTATTTTTTCGTGTCCTGCTGCGGGACTAGAGCTGGTATTCGAATCCGTCACGGAGCAGTTCGATCACCGGTTTTCCGGGATCGGCAAGAGAGACGGCCACCACATCGAAGCGAACATTGCGCTTCTGCAGCCGGTGCCTTGTGATATAGTCAAGGGCGACCAGGGAAATCTGCCGCTGCTTGGCACGGGTCACCGCCTCCCAGGCGCTGCCGAAACGGTTGCTTTTCCTGGTTTTCACCTCGACAAAGACCAACGTGTCCCCCTCTTCGGCAACAATGTCTATCTCACCATAACGTCGCCGGTAATTCCTGGCAAGAATTCCGTACCCCTGCCGCTGTAAAAAGGCCGCAGCCAGATCTTCGCCCTTCCTGCCAAGCGCTGTTTTGCGTTGTCCTTTCAATTACCGACAAATTCCCGCACACCCTTGAAGGTGCGGCGGTGGATCTCACAGGGACCGTGTTCGGCAATGGCCCGCCGGTGATCGGCGGTGGGATATCCCTGATTTTTGATAAAGTTATACTGGGGAAACAACCGGTGGTACTCAGCCATGATATTGTCGCGCGTCACCTTGGCGACTATGGAAGCGGCGGCTATGGAAGCGCTGAGCGACTCGCCCCTGACCATCGTCTGCTGGGGAATATCAATGGGAATGGGAAACTTTCCATCGACAAGGAGGTAATCCGGATGGAAATGGTGAGAATCATGATGGCGGACCGCCCGTTTCATGGCCAGAAGAGAGGCCTGGAGAATATTGATATTCTCGATTGTCCTTGGAGAGACCATACCGACGCCGATCGGAGCGCCGCACTCCTGGAGATAGGAAAAAAGCTCCCGCCGCCGTTTGGGCGAGAGCTTTTTGGAATCCTTGAACACCCGGTGATCACAGTGGGACGGAAGAATAACACAGCCGGCCACCACCGGACCGGCAAGGGGTCCGCGTCCCGCCTCGTCGACCCCGGCCACCGCCCCATATCCCTGCCGGTGAAGGGCGCGTTCCACGCAAAGGGTATCCCCGTCCGCTGCCGCCGACGCTTGACTGCCCGAAAGTGAGGCCGGCGCCATGATCTCCGCTTATTTGAAACGATTACGTTCCCTGATTCTGGCGGCCTTGCCCCGACGGTCACGCAGATAGTAGAGCCGGGACCGCCGCACCCGTCCCAGGGTAACCACTTCGATCTTCTCGATGCGGGGAGAATGCAGGGCAAAGGTCTTTTCGACTCCGACGCCGTGGGAAATCTTGCGCACGGTGAAAGAGGCATTCATGTTGCCCCTTTTCCGCTTGATGACCACACCTTCGAAAATCTGGATCCTCTCCTTGTTCCCCTCAATAATCCGGATATGTACCTTGACCTTGTCTCCGGGACGAAATTCCGGATGATCAAAACGCATCTGCTCCCGATCAATTCGTTCTAAAATATTCATGCCCATAATTACACGTTTTCGAGGATTTGCCTCAAAGGATGCCTCCGTACCATCCTCCCCATCCGGAGTACTCGGCTCCGTCCGGTTCCTATAAATTATTTGTTCTCTTCGTTCTCGTCCCGGTCGGCCAGCAGCCGATCAAGGATGATTGACGCCGCCGAACGAACCGAGAGGTGATTATACTCTCCCGGTCCGTGCAGCGGCGGTAAAAATCCGTCCACCGATACCAGGGCCTCGGGTGCCAGGCCCCAACCGGTGCCGAAGAGCAGCAGCAGCGGCCTGCGGTCGCTGATCAATCCCCGCACCCGGCCATAGGGAAAAAGAGCATCCGCGGCCCCGGCGCTGGTTGCCAGCACCAGCGGTTTCTCTCCCCATTTTTCCGTTGTCCTTTCCAGGAGTTCCTCCAGATCCGCACAGAGCCCGATGCGGGATAACGCCTCGGAGCGGAGGGGATTGTAAAGGGCTCCATGTCCCCGACGCCAGTGATCGAGAATTTCCCCGACCATCTGTCGCTGCTCCCTGAAAGGAGTAACCAGCCAGTAGGTGTCGATTCCGTAGGTGCGGGCCGCCCTGGCAATATCATGCAGATCGAGGTTGGTGACCGCAGCCCCGATGGTCTCGCCCCGCCGGTTGAGCACCGGATAGTGGACCAGAGCGAGGTCCACAGGCAGGCGGCGTGCATCATCCCGCTTCATTTCCGCTTCCCGCCCGGCACACCTCCCCGTACAGCCCGCTTTCCCGCAGCAGTTTTTCCTCCGCCGCGGTCCAGGAAACAGCGGTGAGGAGCTCGGGGCGTCGTTTCAGGGTTTCCCGCACCGAGGCAAGGAAGCGCCACCTGGCAACAGCGGCGTGATCTCCGGAAAGCAACACATCCGGAACCTCCATACCCCGGAAAACCCGGGGACGGGTGTACTGGGGATGCTTGAGCAGGCCCCGGCTGAAGGTGTCACGCTCCGCCGAATCTCCGCAGCCGAGAACTCCGGGCAACAGCCTGGTGATGGAATCGATGAGCACCATGGCCGCCGGCTCGCCGCCGCTGAGGATGTAATCGCCGATGGATATCTCTTCATCCACCAGGGAGCGGCTTATCCGTTCGTCCACCCCCTCGTACCGACCGCAGATGAGCAGAAGCTGGTCATATTCCCGCAGGCGCAGGGCAGTGGCGTGGCCGTAGGTTTTTCCCCGGGGCGACAGCAAAATCACCCGGGAGCGCCCGTGCCGTCGGCGGGCATTTTCCAGTGCAGCGGCTATGGGTTCCGGCTTCATGACCATGCCCTCGCCGCCGCCGAAAGGCCGGTCATCGGTGGTCCGGTGTTTATCCCGGGCAAAATCACGGATATTGTGGACATGTACCGCTATCCGACCGCCGGCCAGTGCCCGCCGGAGAATTCCCTCCTTGAGTGGAGAGTCGAAAAACTCCGGAAAAATGGTGAGAACGTCGAAAATCACGCATTCATGTCCAGCAGTCCGGGGGGGAGCCGCATGATCACCTCGTTCCGGGTGCGCCTGACCACGAAATCGGCATGAAGGGGAACGAGGTATTCCCGCTCATTGCCGCTGACCGTCAGCACGCCGTGGCCGCCGGTCTCCAGAAATGCGGTCACCTCCCCCAATTCCTCCCCCTCTTCGGTGCTCACCCGCAACCCCATAAAGTCAAGGGGAGACCAGGCGCCGGCGGCACGGGGAGGCAGTTCCCGACGGCGAACCCAGACAAATTCCCCGGCCAGTGCGGCAGCTGCGCTCCTGTCTTCGATCCCGCGGAGTTTCAGCAGGATGAATTTTCCCTGCCGCCTCCATTTTTCTATCCGGTAGCGGCGATGGCCGCGCCGATTATCGTCGCCAAGCCAGATTGCGGTTATGCCGTCAAAGGTGTCGCCGCCGCCGGGAAGCGCTAAAACCTTGACGTCGCCACGTACGCCGTGGGCCCTGGTTATTCTGGCAAGAGGAACAAGATCTCTCACAGCCGATCAAGAGCCGGGGGAGCCGGTTACGACCCCTGCTACTCGATTATTTCCAGCCGCGAGCGCTTGCCCAGTTTCTGGGCCGCCGCCGCCAGAACCGACCGCATGGCCTTGGCGGTACGGCCCTGTTTGCCGATCACCTTGCCGAGATCATCCTTGGCAACCCGCAGGTCGATGATGATGGTGTCATCCTCTTCTCGCTGCATGGTTTCAACGGCGTCGGGATGATCCACCAACCTGCCGGCGATAAAGGCAACCAGCTCTTTCATTCAGCTGCGGCGGGCTGGGCCGCCCCATATTTCTTTATGAGATTCCGCACCGTTGAGGTGGGAAGGGCACCTCTGCCGATCCAGTCGTTGAGTTTGCCGGTATCGAAAGTGATTGCCGCCGGATCCTGCATCGGATCATAGGTCCCGACAATGTCCAGAAATTTTCCATCCCGGCTCGCTTCGGAATCGGCAACGATAATCCGGTAAAACGGTTTCTTTTTTCGTCCCAGTCGGGCAAGTCGAATCCGTACGCCCATGTAACTGCTCCTTGTAATGTTATGTATTTGAGAAAAGGCCCGCCTGCGGGCTCAATCCTTTCCGGGTCATCCCGGCGGAAGGACGCTTTTCAACGGATAAGGCCCTTCGGCAGCTTGCGGCGCCTGCCGCGCATGATCGCCTTGCTGCGAAACTTTTTCATCATCTTCAGCATGGTGGTATAGCTTTTGAGAACCCGGTTGACATCGGTGACCGTGGTTCCCGATCCCCTGGCAATGCGCTTGCGGCGGCCGGCATTGATGATACGGTGATTACGGCGCTCCGCCAGGGTCATGGAGCGGATGATCGCCTCGGTTTTGATGAGCTCCTTTTCATCCGGCTTGGGAGCGTTTTTCATCTGCTTCAGCTTGCCGATGCCGGGCAGCATGTCCATGATCTGCTCAAGGCTTCCCATCTTCTTGATCTGCTGTATCTGATCCAGGAAATCCTCCAGGGTAAAGGCGTTCTTCTGGATCTTGCGGGCGACCCGGCGCGCCTTTTTTTCATCAACAACGGCTTCGGCCTTTTCAATGAGGGTCAGCACATCCCCCATGCCGAGGATCCGCGATGCGGCCCGGTCCGGATGGAATATCTCCAGGGCCTCCATCCCTTCGCCGACCCCGACAAATTTGATCGGCTTTCCGGTTACCTTCTTGATGGAAAGGGCCGCCCCGCCGCGGGCATCACCTTCCATCTTGGTGAGAACAACACCGGTTATTTCCAGATCACTGTTGAACTTGTCGGCAACCGTCACCGCGTCCTGGCCGGTCATGGCATCGGCAACAAAGAGCACCTCGGAAAGGGGCACCGTATTACCGATTTCCCTGAGCTCGGTCATCAGCAGTTCATCAACATGCAGGCGGCCGGCGGTGTCGATGATTACCGTGTCCAGCCCGGAACTTTCCGCCTCGGCCACAGCGCTGCGGCTGATATCCACCGGCTTGTCATCCACGCTGGATGCAAACACCGGCACATCCACCTGCTCTCCCAGGATGCGTAACTGATCGATGGCTGCCGGCCGGTACACATCCGCCGGCACCAGCATGGGCTTACGTCCCTTGGCCTTAAGCATGCGTGCCAGCTTGGCCGCGGTGGTCGTCTTTCCCGAACCCTGGAGACCGGCCAGCATAATAACGACCGGCTGCCGGCCGTCGAGCCGCAGCGGTTCGGCCGCCCCGCCCAGCAGTTCCACCAGCTCGTCATGGACGACTTTGATCACCTGCTGGCCGGGTGAAAGGCTGGAAAGCACCTCCTGTCCGATCGCCTTGCGGGTCACCGCCGCAATGAAATCCTTGACGACCTGAAAGTTGACATCGGCCTCAAGCAGGGCCATGCGCACCTCTCGCATGGCATCCCTGACGTTGTCCTCGGTCAG
The DNA here is from genome assembly GCA_964446115.1 of uncultured Desulfobulbia bacterium. Classification (GTDB taxonomy): domain Bacteria; phylum Desulfobacterota; class Desulfobulbia; order Desulfobulbales; family Desulfobulbaceae; genus CAYUNE01. The sequence continues at coordinate 50,068 of CAYUNE010000028.1, forward strand.
TGTACCGTGGCCACGGAGTTTTTTGAAAACCCCTTCAAGACGATCCGACAGTTTTTCAAACATTTCGTTAGGCTCGTAATTTGTACCGATGCCCATCCGGAAAGATCCTTCCCGGCAAGACACCGGATGGCAAGATCCCGCTCCCCATCAGCCAACGGACATTGACCGGATCTTTCTCCGGCTCTCCATTTTTCCTGTCACGAACAACCGCAGATCCGGCGTCTGCACCCTAAACTGCGGCGGGAAGCGGGCGAAAGAGCGACCACTCCCGGCAAAGAGGAAAAAAAGAGCGGGAGTTTGTCCCCTTTTGACGGAAAAACAAAAAATCGCGCCCGTTCAGAGCGCTACCCTGCAAAAATAAAAAATAGTGAATTATAATCGGAACGGAAGGCTATGTCAAGTTGGAGTACGGAAGATGCGGTACCTGTGGTCAATTTCGCCGCGGTCCTACCGGCCTGAGGCCGATAAAACGCGACGGACCGGCAAGGCCCTGGACTCGATGATGGAAGCCGGATGGCCCCAATCCGGGTTGCCGTAATCAAAGTCGAAACTGGCAACCTTGGCGCCGCTTTTATCCGAAGCCCAGACACAGCAGCCGGTCAGACCGATGCCGCCGGCTATGTAAAATCTGGACTTCCTCCCGGCCTCAAGATCAAAGAGGGTGGCAAGTTCCTTCTGGGTCGGCAGACGCCAGTCATGGAAACCACCGCCGGTATATTGGCGGCAATAGTCGTCGGCCTCCTTCCAGCTGATATCGTCACCGTTGTCATGCAGCGCCCACATCAGACCGGTGGCGGTATCGATTATCGCATCCCCGCTGTCGACAAACCGTTCTTTCTTCGTATCGGTTACGGTTTCATCGGAGACACTGCCGGCAAAAGCGGGCATCACGACAACAAGGACGAGCAAGACGAGCCACAGGCACGGGCGCGGTACACCGGAAAACGGTACTCTTGCGGATGGTTTCGTTTTCATTATTTCGGATTTTTCTGCATGGATCTTTCTCAAGAGACTCCATCACCTGCGGAAAACCGCCGGGTGACAAAAAAACTCACATCTTATATATTCTAGTCGATTTTCAACCATTGATACACCTTTTTTTCCACCAATGGCGTGCCGCAAAACCAAGATACTGCCGGAAAAGCCTTATCCCCGGATCATTAAATCCCTCTGCTACCGCAAATCCCTTTAGCGATGATCAGGATCACCCCCTCCATATCCCTTGACGAAGGGGAGATATCGTGGCGATTCATCCGGGCGTCGGGACCAGGCGGCCAAAAGGTCAACACCTCCTCATCCGCCGTTCAGCTGCGCTTTGATGTCCGCAATTCCCCTTCTCTTCCCGAAGATGTGCGCTCCCGGCTGATGAAAATGGCTGCCGGGCGTATTTCCTCCCGGGGCATCCTGGTCATTGATGCGCGCACAAGCAGAAACCAGCTTCAAAACCGTCGGGAGGCCCTGGAACGGCTGGTAACCCTGATCAGCCGGGCGGCCCGCAAACCCAAAACCCGTAAACAAACCAGGCCCTCCGCCGCTGCAACCGCCAGACGGCTGGACCGCAAGAGTCGTCACGGCCGACTGAAAAAGCAGCGGGGCCGGATCCGCACCACCGAAGACCACTGATCATCACCAAAAAAACAGGGTCGGCACTGTTCCGGCAGGTCTCCATGGGTTTGCCGTGAAAATTGCTTGCGATTTTTCCGGACAACGTGTATTTATATAGGATTGCTTTTACGATTTTGTTTGTACCGGAGTATATTTTAGACAACCCATCGGCTCCGCCGTTACCGATAAGGAGAAAAAGATCATGGCCCGTAAATGTGAAATCTGTGGAAAAGGTCCGGTAACCGGCAACAATGTCAGCCACGCCCACAACAAAACCCGCCGCCGCTGGATGCCCAACATTCAGAAGGTCCGCACCGTTACCGCAAGCGGCCAGACGGTCAGGGTCACGGCCTGCACGCGCTGTATTCGCTCCGGCGCCATCGTCAAACCCGCCTGATTCTCGCGGCGGAGTTGTTTTTTGGTGTCTCATCCGGGCCGCGGGAAGCGGGGCTTTCACCCCTGATCCCCGCCGGCCGCCACATTTTGTCTGCCGGGTTTTCATCATCGTCGCCGGCTTTTCTTTGGCCACATTACGACATTCCGCAACCAGGATACAGATATGAGCGAGGAAAAAAAGATCCGTTTTCTGCCCTACGAAGAAGCCGTCAAAATCGTGGCGGCCATCCAGGAAGAAGAGGATATCGAACAACCCGACCATCGTATTCTCACCGTCTATAACCACGACGACAAGGAGATCTGCTGGTTCGACTTCGACGAAGTCATGCGGGATGCAGCTCCAAAAAACAAGCATGAGGCCAAGGATGCGGTGGCGGAATACGTCCTGCGTCACATTCCCGACTGGGCCCTGGATATCTAACCACGCTTTCCGTCTTTTGTGCGGACACCCACTTCCGGGTACCGCCCCACCTCCCTCCCGACACCCCGGCTCCACCATTCGCCGGGATCAAAGGACTCTTTTCCCCCTTGCCAACCGCTAGATCATTTCGTACCACTTTTCACCCCAAAAGCTCCCCACTTTACACCCCCGCATTGCCGATTTCCTGGTAAACTTTTTATCTACATGTAATCCAAGTAATAAATAGTCAAACTATCCCCTTTTCATGCTCCAGCCGTCATGCAGCTCTGGCCGTGAACCCTGCGCTGTTTCAGCCCCGCATCATGCTGAACGGGAACTGCTATTGCAATGAATCATTTTTTTATTTCAATCAATTACAGCTTTACTTCTTTTTCCTTGACTCTGTTGCCGCGGTGGTTTAAAAAAGAAGTGAAGTGGTGAAAAGTGGAGCATTTTGGGGTAGAGGACAAAACAGGCAAAAGGACAGCGGGTGAGCGGCACAAAGAAAAAAACAACGGTTGACCGGTTCCGCAGCCGTTCGGAACACACCCTTGATGCCAAGGGCAGGCTCAACATACCCAGCCGTTTCCGCGAGGTATTGAAAAACAGATATACCAACGAACTGGTGCTCACCAACTGGGACAAAAGCATCCGGGCCTATCCCTTGTCCGTATGGGAAAAAATCGAGGACAAACTGCTGGGGGACGGCAAGAGCCAGCTCGGGATGAGCGGTTTCATTCGCTACGTCATCTCCGGCGTCACCCAATGCTCCCTCGACCGCCAGGGACGCATTCTCCTGCCCCTGTCGCTGCGGGCGGAATTCGATATCGAAAAAGAGGTCGTCCTCAACGGCATGCTGGAACACTTCGAAGTCTGGAACAAGACAGCCTGGTTGGCCGAGACACGCAAGACCAGGGAAAACTTCAGAAACTTTGAACCGGGACTTTCCGCCCTCGGCATTCTGTAATCCTGCACCCGGGTAGCCGACCGGCGGGCTCCGGTTTCGGATCAGGGATGAGACGAGTCATGACCACCGGCGGCAAGCAGCAAGAAAACGGAGTAGTCCACCAGCCGGTCCTGCTCCATGAGGTCATCCATCATCTCCGCCCGGTTCCCGGCGGAATCTATGTAGACGGGACCCTGGGTCTCGGCGGTCACACCAGGGCCGTTCTCGAAAGTTCCGCGCCGGACGGACGGGTAATCGGCCTTGAGTGGGATACCCACGCCGCCCGTATCGCCGCCGAACGCTTGGCCGCCTTCGGCTCCCGGGTTCACATCGTCAGCAGCAGCTACGCTGAACTGCCCCGGGTGCTCAGAGAGGAAAACTGCTCCGCTGTGGACGGCCTCCTGCTCGACCTCGGCGTTTCCTCGCTGCAGCTTGACGACGGCCGCCGGGGTTTCAGTTTTCGCTCTGACGCCCCCCTGGACATGCGGATGAACCCGGCGGCAAAAACAACTGCGGCCCAACTCCTGGCACGACTGGACGCGGATGAACTTGCCGACATTTTTTTCTATTACGGCCAGGAGAGGCAGGCAAGGCGGATTGCCGCACACCTTGTCGGGGAAAGGAAAAAGCGGGATATCGCCACCACCGGTCAACTGGCCGACCTGGTGGCCGAGGCGGTGCCGCAGAGATATCATCCGCGCAAAATCCATGTGGCCACCAGGGTATTCCAGGCCTTGCGCATCGCGGTCAACCGTGAGCTGGACAACCTGGAGCGGATCCTGAACAGCGCACCCGCGCTGCTGAAAACAAGAGCCCGGTTTTGCGTGATCACCTTCCATTCACTGGAAGATCGCATTGTCAAAAGGGCCTTCACCGGCAACCCCGGCTATCGGATGATCACCGGCCGGCCGATTGCCCCGGCTCAGGCAGAGAAAAAAAACAATCCGCGATCCCGCAGCGCCAAGCTCAGGGTCGCAGAGGCAACCTAAGTGTTCAAGGAGGATCATCATGTTGTTCAACGTCCAGACAAACTCCTCTCATTATCACGATACCCCAAAAATCCGGCAGCGGGTGACATATGGTCATGCCCGGCCTGAAATATCGCCGCTTTTACAGAAATGGATCGCCATGGCCGTGCTTGCTGTTTTCTCCCTGGCACTGGCAGTCCACCTGTTGATCCAGTGGCGCATCAATGTTGCCGAAGAACGCATCGAAGCAATGCAGAACATCCGGCTGGAAAGGGCAACGGAGAATATCGCCCTGCTGGCCCAACGGAACAAGCTGTCGTCCGAGGAACATATCGCCAAACTGGCCGCCACCAGGTTTCACCTGCTGCCGCCCACAAAAAAACAACTTCGCTGATCAATCCATGCTGCAATCACCCATTGGAAAAAAAACCGGAAAACGGAAACTGCTTTTCCCGGCGGGCATTGTCCTGCTGATCTCGGTCATTGCGGCACTGTTTACGTTTTTTCATCCTCTTCTTCCGCAGCAGCCTCCACCCGGCATCGTCGATACACCTGCCACGACGCCCGGGACCATCGATGCCTTTGACAACTCCCTGAGAGGAGCTATCTACGACCGCCGCTACCGTGAACTCGCGGTGAGTTACCCCCTCTACTCCGTGCGCATCCAGCCGGTGGACATCCGCAATCCAGACAAAACAGCGGCACTGCTCTGCAAACATCTGGGCGGCGAGCCGGACCTGCTTCGCAGTCGCATCCGCGAAAGCCGCCGGCCCTTTACCCTTGCCGAAGGATTGGCCTTTGACCAGGTGGCCCCGCTCATGGAGCGGAAGATCAACGGCGTTGTCTGTACCAAAACAGCGCACCGTTTTTATCCAAACCATGAAATTGGAGCTCATGTTCTGGGTTTCACGGAAGAAAACCTGGGGCTTGCCGGGGTTGAAAGCCGCTTTGACCAGATCCTGCAACCCGGTGTCTACCAGACCGATATTTTGCCCGAGATCAGTTTCGGTGGACGAAAAAGCGCCGGAATCCAGGGAACCGATCTGGTGCTGACCATTGACCTCGACATCGAAAAGATGTTGACCGAACAGCTCGGCAAACTCGTCAATGCCGGGAAGTCCGGCAAGGCTCAGGCCCTGCTGATGGATATCGCAAACGGCGACATCCTCGCCCTGGTCAGCATGCCCTCCTTCAACCCCAACTACTTCTGGCGGGCCGACGATACCCGGCGCAGCAACCGGGTGACGCGGCAGGAGATCGACTGGAATGTCTATCGGGATATTCTGGTCCGGGCCGCGGCCATCGCCGGATCCGGCGAACTGGGAGACAGGCTGCCACCGGCCACGGTAGCAGCCCCGGACTACAACGTTAGCGGTGAGGATATCGCCGGATTCGCCGCTGAAATCGGCCTCTATAATCCCATTGACTGCGACCTGGCCGGCGGCACGGAGAGCGACTACTTCGATGGCGCAGACGCGGCAACCGGGCCCACCAGCGCCCTCAACCTGCTGACCGCCATTGCCGCATTACAAAACGGCGGCCGGGAGATCAGACCGCACCTGTTGGCCGCAGTCCATGATCGGGCCACGGACAGCCTCTTCCCGTACCGGCAACAGAGGGGCGATGGCGTGAACCAGGGCCTCTACCGGACTCTCTCCCCCGCCCTGGGGGTCCGCATGCGGCTGGAACTCTTCCAGCGACGGACATCGAAAGGCACCGGAGCGCTTCTTTACACCAATTCCATCTCCCGGGTGAGCAACCGGGGACTGAGCAGGTATATCATGCAGGATCTGCTCATCTCTCTGTTCCCCGCCGCAGCGCCCCGCTACGCTCTGTTGATCAGCCGCAGCCATGAGATGCTCGAACCCCGCGCCAAAACCCGCAAGCCCTCCTCCATCGCCTGGAACAGGTTCTGTAAAACCGTCCTGACGGCTCTGTCGACATACACCGGCGAGTCAACCGCGGAGGTGGCCGAATTCCCCGCCCATCCGGATACCACCAATTACAATCGTTTCCTCATCGGCAGGAGCATGAGCGTGCCGCCGGAGCCGCAACCTTCTCCCTATGCCGAGTATGTCATGCCGAAGGTCACGGGATTGAGCCTGCGCAAAGGGTTGCAGTTGCTCACCGGCCGCAATCTCTTCATAAGGGTGCGCGGCAGCGGCCGCATCGTCGGCCAGCAGCCGGAAGCGGGAACCAGGCTCCAGGATGTACGGGAGTGTATTCTCAGCCTTGAGCCTCCCAACCGGGAGCGACGGCAAACATAAAAACAGATGATGAACCCCGGCCCCCATGTTGCTTTCAAAACTGCTTGAACATATCCCCCACAGCGTCGACGGTAATGCGGCCGCCTGCGAAATCAGCAGCATTGCCACGGATTCGCGCCGGGTGCAACCCGGTGTGCTGTTCGTTGCCCGCAGGGGACTGCGCACCGACGGCCACCGCTTTGTGGAGGAAGCCGTAAAACGGGGATGCAGCGCAGTGGTGGTGGAGGCTGGAAACGATCCGAATGTGGAGCTGCCCCCTGAGGTCTGCCTGGTGCGGGTTGAGGATTCCCGCCGGGCCCTGGGGCAACTGGCCGCCTGTTTCCACGATTATCCGGGGCGCTCCATGACCATGGTCGCCATCACCGGCACCAACGGCAAGACCACCACCAGCTGGATCATCGAGAACATGCTCATCACCGCCGGAAAAAAACCGGGGGTGATCGGAACGGTGAACTATCGCTACCTGGACCGCGAGGGCGTCAGTCACGAAAAACCGGCTGTTTTCACCACGCCGGAACCGGTGGAACTCCAGGCCCTGTTGCGGGAGATGGCGGACCAGGGGGTGACCCATGTGGTTATGGAGGCCTCGTCCCATGCCCTGGAGCAGGGACGCCTCAACACCCTGTCTTTCGACGTGGCCATCTTCACCAATCTCAGCCGCGATCACCTTGATTACCACCAGGACATGCACAGCTACTTCGAGGTCAAGCACCGACTCTTCACCAGGCACCTGAAGGCGGGAGGCTGTGCGGTGATTCTGGTGGAGTCGCTGCCTGCAGGTCCGGGCCGGGACGCCCGTCCCAACCGCGGCGCCGACCTTGCCGCAGCCCTGCGGACCGATCTCGATCCCAGCTGTCGGATACTGCGCTGCGGCTTTTCCGACTCCTGCGACATGCGGGTAGTGGATCATGACACCGGAATCACCGGTACCACCTGCACCCTGGAGAGCAGAAGACTCAACTGCCGGGTGGTCTCGCCGCTGGCCGGAGGGTACAACGTGCTCAACCTGCTGGCGGCGGCGGCAACCGGTGTTGCCCTTGACCTGGAACCCGATCTTATCTGCAGCGGGCTGTCCCGTACCGAGAACGTCCCCGGACGCCTGGAAAGAATCAGTCTGCCCTCCTGGAAAAAATCATCACCCCCCTGTCCGCCACGCTCTGTCTTCGTCGACTACGCCCACACTCCGGATGCCCTGGAAAACGTCCTGCAGGCCCTGCGCACCACCGGCAACTCCAGGCTGATCTGCATCTTCGGTTGCGGCGGGGATCGCGATCCGGGCAAAAGACCCCTCATGGGGGAGATATCCGCCCGGCTTGCCGACATTACGGTCATCACCACCGACAACCCCCGCAGCGAAGATCCCGTTGCCATCATCGAGGCCATTGAGGCGGGCATCAGTGATTTCAGTTTTGTCCGGGAGCCGGTGGTGGATCTGCTCACCGACACCGGTCCGAGGCGGAAGGGGTACGGGGTCATCGTTGACCGCCGTGAGGCCATCCACACGGTCTGCAGCCTCTGCCGGGAGGAAGATATCGTTCTCATCGCCGGCAAGGGCCATGAAAAATATCAGATTGTCGGCGAAGAAAAATTCTTTTTCGACGACCGGCTCGAAGCGGAAAACGGTTTACTCGCCTGGACTCTCCCGCATCTGCTGCGCGCAACCGGGGGCAGGGTGGCGGGCACCTCCCGGGCCGTGCACATGCCGGCGGATATCTCAACCGACACCCGCAGCCTCAAACCGGGAGATATCTTTGTGGCACTCAGCGGCGCCAACTTCGACGGTCATGACTATGTGGGCAAGGCCGCCCGTCTCGGCGCCGGAGCCGTTATCGTCAGCCGCTGGCCGGACATGGACTTTCCCGTCCCGGTGATTGTCGTTGACGATCCCCTCAAGGCCCTCGGCGACCTGGCCGCATACCGACGCCGCCTGCTGGCGCCCCGTCTCAAAGTGGCGGCCATCACCGGCAGCAGCGGCAAGACCACGGTCAAGGAGATGACCGCTTCGATCTTCGCTGCCCGCCGGCCGGACTCCGATCCCGGACCTGCCCGGCAGGGAAGACCGCCAAGAGTGCTGAAGACCGCCGGCAACTTCAACAACCTCATCGGCCTGCCCCTGTCGCTGCTGCCGGTCAATGCCGCCCACGATACGGCAATCCTGGAGATGGGGATGAACCGGCCCGGAGAAATCGCCCGTCTCACCGCCATTGCCGATCCCGACCTCGCCCTGATCACCAATATCCAGGACGCCCATCTGGAGGGGCTGGGGAGTATCGAAGGCGTGGCGCACGCCAAAGGTGAACTCTTCCGGGAGTCACGGGCCGACACGGTTTTCGTGGTCAATCTCGACGACGGCCGCGTGCGGCGACTGGCGGAGAAGTATTCCAACAGCCGTATCAGCTTCGCCGCCACCGAGGCCGGCCGCCGCCATCAACCGGATGTCAAGGCCACCCGCATACGGAACATGGGAGTCGAGGGCATGCGTTTCACCCTGCACCTGGGCGCGCTGAAGGAACGGCTCAGCGTCAAGGTCATGGGGGAGCATAACGTCTTCAACTGCACTGCTGCGGCAGCCCTGGCCTATGCCGCCGGTATCGGGCCGGAAACGATCATCAGGGGAATCAGGAACTTTACACCCGCGGAAAAGCGCATGCGCTTTACGGAACTGGTGGGCGGGATCCGGGTGATCGACGACACCTACAATGCCAATCCGGCATCGATGCTGGCTGCCATTTCTGCGGTGGCCGCCTTTGAGAACGACTGCCGCAAGGTCGCTGTTCTCGGCGATATGCTGGAGTTGGGCGGCGCCTCCGAAGAGGCGCACCTGCGGCTGGGACGCCAGGTGGCGGAACACGGTTATGATCTTTTGGTCACCATCGGCACCTTCGCCAACGTCATCGCCCACGGCGCCGCCTCCGGAGGCATGCCCCCGGAGCACATCCACGTCATGGCCGGGCCCGATGAGGTTGTCGATCTCATTGCCGCAATGATCGGCGACAAAACCCTGGCCCGGGGTGACTGGCTGCTGGTCAAAGGCTCCCGGGGCATGCACATGGACCGGATCGTCCGGGCCCTGCCCCACAGCCAAAAGAACAATAATAACTCGTAATTACAAAATAATTAGCACAAACCCGTAACGCCGGATATCTCAGTTGCCATGCTCTATCACCTGCTCTATCCCCTGCATGATCTCATCGGCGGCTTCAACGTGTTTCGCTATATCACGTTCCGCTGTATCGGCAGCGCGGTTACCGGCTTTGTTATTCTTCTCTTCCTGCTGCCACGGCTCATCCGGATGCTGCAGGAATACCAGATCGGCCAGGTGGTCCGCGACGACGGCCCCGCCACTCACCTGAGCAAGAAGGGAGTTCCCACCATGGGCGGCGTCTTCATTCTGGCCGCCCTGACCATCTCCACCCTGTTGTGGGCAAACCTCACCAATTCCTTTGTCTGGCTGCTGCTCTCCGTAACCCTCTTTTTCGGTGTCATCGGCGCCATGGACGATCTCAGGAAGATTCGCGAACAGCACAGCCGCGGGATGAGCGCCCGCAGAAAAATGGTGCTGCAGATCGTCTGCGCCGCCATCGTCGGCCTCTTTCTCTACTTCCACCCGCTTTACGACGGCAAGCTGAGCCTGCCCTTTATCAAACAGTTCCGACCGGATCTGGCCCTCTGGTACATTCCCTTTGCCATTGCCGTCATCGTCGGCGCCTCCAACGCCGTCAACCTCACCGACGGCCTGGATGGTCTGGCCACGGGTCCCATGGTGATCAGCGGCTCGGTCTACGGGATCTTCTCCTATGTGGCGGGCAACGCCATCATGTCCGAATACCTGCAGGTGCCCTTTATTCCGGGCGGCGGGGAGATTGCGGTTTTCTGCAGCGCCCTGGCCGGCAGCTGTCTCGGCTTTCTCTGGTTCAACACCTATCCTGCCCAGGTATTCATGGGAGATGTGGGCTCTCTGGCCCTGGGCGGGGCCTTGGGGGCCGTTTCCATCGTTATCAAACAGGAATTTCTGCTGGCCATCGTCGGCGGTATCTTCGTTATGGAAGCGCTCTCGGTGATTCTGCAGGTGGGATATTTCAAGATCAGCGGCGGCAAGCGCATCTTTCTCATGGCTCCTTTTCACCACCACTTTGAAAAAAAGGGCTGGGAGGAACCAAAGGTCGTGGTGCGCTTCTGGATCGTCTCCGTCATCCTGGGGCTCATTGCCCTGGCAACCTTAAAGCTGCGGTGAGCAAGGTGAAAATCGAGCGGGGTGCATCGGCGGTTGTTCTCGGCCTGGGTCGTTCCGGCCTGGCAGCGGTGCGATTTCTCCGGCACCATGGCGTGCGGGTCGCCGTCTCCGAGGAAAAAAGCCGCGATCAAATCCCACGCGACGATCTTGCCTTTCTGACATCCCGCAACATTGCCCTGGAAACCGGGGGACACAGCACGACATTTTGCTGCAAGGCGGATTTTCTGGTACCGAGTCCCGGCGTTCCCCTGGACACACCGGTTTTTGAGGCGGCCCGCTCCAGGGACATTCCGGTGTTGGGAGAACTGGCCATCATCACGCCGTTTGTCCGGGAACCGATCATCGCGGTCACCGGCACCAACGGCAAAACCACGGTAACCGGTCTCATCGGCGGACTGCTGCGCGCCGACGGCAGAGAGGTCTTTGTGGGCGGCAACATCGGCACTCCGGTATTCGACTACCTGCTCTCACCCTTACGGGCCGATGTTCTGGTACTGGAAGTGAGCAGTTTTCAGCTGGAAATCGCCGGCGGCTTCCGGCCGCATATCGCCCTGTTCCTCAACTTTTCACCCGACCACCTGGACCGTCACGGCTCCATGGAACGCTATCTTGCCGCAAAAAAACGAATCTTTGCCGCCCAGAAAGCGGCGGATATTGCAATTCTCGGCGGCGACGATCCCGTGGTCTCGCGCCTGGAAGTGCCGGCCGGCCATCGGTTGCTTTTCGGCACCGCCTCCCACATGCAGGCTTCGATCAGGGATCTCGAGATCAGGATCACCGGCATTCCCGGGATGGGAGAAAATCAGAAGGCCGAGACCTATCCGCTGTACCGCACGGCCCTGACAAGCTCCGTCAACCGGCTCAACGGTGCGGCCGCCGTACTTGCGGCCCGTTGTCTGGGATGTTCGCCGGCTGCGGTGCGGGCGGGCCTGACCGCCTTCACTCCGCCGCCCAACCGCATGGAAACCGTGGCCCGGATAAACGGGGTGCGCTTCATCAACGACTCAAAGGCCACAAACATCGGCGCCATGCAGGCGGCAATCACGGCTGTCAACGGTCCCGTCGTCCTCATTGCCGGCGGCCTGGACAAGGAGTGCGACTTCTCCTCCCTGCCCGGGGTTGTCAACGGCCGGGTCAAAAACGTCATCCTCATCGGCGAGGCGGCGGAAAAAATGTACACCCAGCTCTCCTCCACGGTCTACACCGAAAAGGCCGACACCCTGGAAGCGGCGGTGCGCATGGCGCACGAAGTGGCTGTCTCCGGCGACACCGTCCTGCTGGCTCCGGGATGCGCCAGTTTCGACATGTTTTCCGGATACGCCCACAGGGGAGAGAGCTTCAGGCAGGCTGTGGCTCTGCTGAAAAGTCAGGAACGAACCGATCACAGGCGGTAAAGCCGATGATCACGGATATGGACACCAACCAATGAAGCCGGGCGAAAACGATAAGATCAATATCATCGTCACCGGCGGCGGAACCGGCGGACATCTTTTCCCGGGTATTGCCGCGGCAGAGGGCTTACGGGAACGACTGCCCGGCTGCAATATCATGTTCATCGGCACCCGGCGTCACCTGGACAAGAGCACCCTGTCCCGCTATCCCTACACCATCGCCACCATCAGCTGTCGGGGGCTCAAGGGCAAAGGGTTGCCGGCGCGCCTCACCGCTTTGCTCCAGTTGCCGCCGGCGGTTGTGTCCGCCGTCGGCCATATCCGCTCCCACCGCTCCGTGCTCGTTTTCGGAGTCGGCGGGTATGTAACCGGTCCGGTTCTGCTGGCGGCGAAACTGCTGGGCATTCCAACCTGCATCCACGAGCAGAATGCCGTTCCGGGTATGGCCAACAGAATGCTCTCCCGCTTTGTGGACAGAATTTTCATTTCCATTCCGGTGGAGGAAAATATCTTTCCATCGAAAAAAACCGTTCTCACCGGCAATCCCGTCCGCCGGGAAATCATTGCAGCCGCCGCCAAACCACGCCCGGACAAAGGAGAAAAACAAACCCTCCTGGTCCTTGGCGGCAGCCAGGGCGCCCATAGTATCAACATGTTGATGATCAAGGCAGCGGGCATGATCAAGAACAACCTGCGCTCACCCTTCTTCATTCTGCACCAGTCCGGCGGCAAGGACCTGGAACAGGTGCGTCGATGTTATCGGGAAATGGGAATTAAGGCCCGGGTGGAAGAATTTTTCCATGACATGGCCGCAGCCTATAGCCAAGCCGACCTGGTGGTCTCCCGGGCCGGGGCGACCACCCTGGCGGAACTGTCGGTAATGGGATTGCCCGCTCTGCTCATTCCTTACCCCTACGCCGCCGACAACCACCAGGAAAAAAACGCCGGGTACTACACTGAAGGAGGCGGGGCAATGCTGCTCAAACAATCGGATTTAACGGGAAAAATACTTGCGACAAATATCATCGCCTGCTTGAAGAATCCGGACAAATTGCATACAATGAGTGATTGCATGAAAGAGCTAGGCCGTCCGGAAGCCACCAAGGTTCTCGTTGATAATTTATTGGAATTAATAAAAATTTAAACTTCGTCAAAAGACAGAAAAAGACTCGACCCAGCCACAAATAAAACTGATGTATAACAAAAACAAACAGATCCACTTTGTCGGCATCGGCGGCATCGGTATGAGTGGTATAGCCGAGTTGCTTCTCAACCTCGGTTACCGGGTCAGCGGCTCGGATCTCCACCAGTCCGAGATTACCAGAAGGCTGGAACGGCTCGGAGCGGTGATCCGCATCGGTCACCGACCGGAATGGTCCGTGGGAGTGGATGTCATGGTCACCTCTTCAGCCATTGCCCCGGACAACCCGGAGGTGGCCACCGCCATGGCCAACCAGGTGCCGGTCATCCAGCGCGCCGAAATGCTGGCCGAACTCATGCGGCTGAAAAAATACGGGATCGGCATCGCCGGCAGCCACGGCAAGACCTCCACCTCTTCCCTGGTTTCCTGGCTGCTCTACAAGGCCGGACTTGATCCCACCGTGGTTGTGGGCGGCAAGGTGGACAGCCTGGGCGGCAATGCCAAGCTGGGTGCCGGAGAATTTCTGGTGGCCGAAGCCGACGAGAGCGACGGCTCTTTCCTCAAACTGGATCCGGTGATCGAGGTGGTGACCAATATCGACCTGGAGCATCTTGACTATTACCGTGACCTGGATCACATCAAGGAGACCTTCCTGCGTTTTATCGACAAAATTCCCTTTTACGGCGCCGCCATCCTCTGTCTTGACGACCATAACATTGTGGATCTGCTACCGAAAATTCGCAAACGGATTATCACCTACGGTCTCACGGAGCAGGCGGATCTCTATGCCGCCGATATCAGGCAGGAGGGGAGGAAGACCCATTACACCGTCCGCTGGGGACGCTTTACCCTTGGAAAAATTACCCTTGCTTCGCCGGGACGCCACAACATTCTCAACAGCCTGGCGGCCATCGGAGTGGGGCTGGAACTTGAGATCGATTTCAAGACCATCGCAGAGGCCCTGCAGAGCTTTGCCGGGGTTCAGCGTCGCATCCAGGTCAAGGGAGAGACGAATTCCGTCACCGTGGTCGACGATTACGGCCATCATCCCACCGAGATCAGGGCCACCCTGGATGCCATGCGCGAAGGCTGGCCCGACCGGCGGCTGGTTGTCGTCTTCCAGCCGCATCGCTACAGCCGGACACAGGCCCTGTTTGACGAATTCAAGACCGCCTTTCACCGGGCCGACCTGCTGATTGTCACCGACATTTACGCCGCCTCCGAATCACCCATAAAAGGAGTTGACGGCGCCTGTCTGGCTGCAGCCATCAGACGCCACGGCCATAAAAACTGCCATTACCGCCCCCGGCTGGAGAGTCTGCACCATGAACTGAAGCCGCTGCTCAGAAAAGGTGACGTGGTTCTCACCCTGGGAGCCGGCAATATCGTCCGCGTCGGTGAAAGGCTGCTGCGGGAGCTGCGGTCGGACCAGGGGGAAACGGCCGCCGGCAGGCAACCGGCGAACCCGGACCGCGAAGAGGTGTTGACGGGATGAATGAAAGCCTGCGCCGCAAATTTCAGGAGTTCCGGAGTGGAAGGGTGAAGTGGGATGTCTCCATGGCATCCTATTCGACGATCCGCGCCGGTGGTCCCGCCGCGGCCCTGGTTACCGCGGAGACTCTCCCCGAGCTGGAGGAACTGTTGCGCTGGCTGGGCGAAAACCGCATCAGCCACCGGCTCATCGGCCGCGGCAGCAACATCCTTGTCCGCGATGACGGATTCGACGGGGTGATTATCCTGCTGGGCAAAGGTTTCCGCACCCTTGAACCCCTCGACTCGGCTCCGGGGACCATCGACCTTCGGGTCGGCGGGGGCTGCTCGCTTGCTGGTCTGCTCAGCTGGTGCCGGGACAACGGTGTCGGCGGCATGGAGTTTATCGCGGGTATTCCCGGCAGCATGGGCGGGGCAATCACCATGAATGCCGGCGCCTGGGGCCGCAGCATGAAAGATGTGGTCCACGGCATCACGGTTGTCGACCAAAGGGGCGAAGTCCACGAAATAGGCCGGCAGCACCTGCGTTTTGCCTACCGCCGGCTGGAGATGCCGCGGGAAATCGCGGATCGGGCCGTGATTGTTGAAGCCCGCCTCTCCCTGTACCCGGAGGAGAAAAAGACCATTCGGCAAACCTGCCAGGCCCATCTGGCCCGCCGCAGGAAAAACCAGCCCCGGGCAGCGGCCAGTGCCGGTTCTTTTTTCAGAAATCCTGCCGGAGATTTCGCCGGTCGTCTCATCGAAGCCGCCGGCCTCAAAGGGCTGCAGCGCGGGGCTGCCATGGTTTCCCGGGATCACGCCAATTTCATCATCAACACCGGCGGGGCCTCGGCCCGGGATATCACCGACCTGGCCGGAGAGGTTCAGGAGCGGGTATTGCGCCACAGCGGCGTACAACTGGAACCGGAAGTGCATATCATATGAAACCGAACTTTCCGCACCGACACAATCTCCGGCGGCAGTGGCGCCCGGAGGATAAGAAAGGCGGGGTCCCGAACGCTCTCCTGAACCGGACCCGGCAACTGCTATCGAGTCTTTCCTCGGCACTGCCGCGCCGCGGGAGGTTCCGGCCCGGCATCTACGATGATCCCGGCGGCCAACGCAACCGCCTGATCAAAAAGACCCTGGCGCGCCTCAGCCTTCTGCTTCTGCTCATCACCCTCTGCTGCGGTGTGGGTGTTGCCGGTTTTCACCTGCTGGGGTATTCCGATATCTTTCGGGTCACCACCGTAACCATCCGGGGCAACCGGATGGTCCGCGATCATCAGATCCGCGAACTCGCCTCCCTGGGAAACACCACCGGGATGCTGCGGATCAACACCGCCCGGCTTGCCGCCGACATTGCCCGCCACCCCTGGATCGATCGGGTGAGCGTTACCCGGCAGTGGCCCTCCACCCTGGCCATCCGGGTTACCGAACACGTTCCCCTGGCCCTGGTCAACAGCGGCGAAGCCGACCGGCAGCGCCTCTTCTACGTGGACCGCTCCGGCCGTCTTTTCGCTCCGGTCATGACCTCCAGGGATGTCGATTTTCCGGTTATCACCGGCACGCCGGAACAGCTGGCTGTCAAAGACGGTAAGATCACCGGAAAATCGGCCGCGGCGGAGGCGCTGCACTTTCTGCGGCTGGCCCGCAAAAGCGTGGTGTTGCCGGTACAGGCCGTTTCGGAGATTCATGTGGACAAAGAGGAGGGGCTCATCGTTTATCTGGTGGAGCGGCCCTTTCCCATCTATCTGGGCGTAAACAATATCAAGCGGAAATTCGACCGCCTGCAGAACATTGTCAGGGATCTTTACCGGCGGCAGGAGTTCGACCGGATCGCCGAGATTCGGATGGAGTATACCGCCGACAAGGTGCTGGTCGCCAAAATCGGGCCCTGATCACCAGCGGCAGGAAAGCGGGAAGGAAGACATCGTGGGAGAAGAACAGGAATTTCGGGAAGAAGGCAGACTGGTTGCCGGAGTGGATATCGGCACCACCAAAATCTGCGTGGTCATCGGCGAGGTTTTTCCCGATGAAATAGAGATCATCGGCGTGGGAACCACGGCTTCAATGGGCCTGAAAAAGGGTGTAATCGTCAACATCGAAAGCACCGTGGAATCCATCCGCAACGCTGTGCGCGAAGCCGAGGACATGGCGGAATGCGATGTGGACACGGTCTATGTCGGTATTGCCGGCAGCCATATCAAGGGATTCAACAGCCCCGGCATCCTGGCCATCAACAACCAGGAAATCACCAACCGGCAGATCGACGAGGTCATCCACGCCGCCCAGACCGTCAAGATCTCCGATAACCAGCGCATCATCCATGTCCTGCCCCAGGAATACATGGTGGATGACCACACCGGCATCCAGAACCCGCTGGGCATGACCGGGGTGCGGCTGGTAACCAACGTCCACATCGTCACCGCCGATATCACCGCCATTCACAATCTCTACACCAGTTGCAACCGTGCCGGACTCCAGGTCAAACAGATCGTCCTGGAATCAGTGGCCTCGGCGCTGACCGTTCTCACCAAGGAGGAAAAGGAGATCGGCGTAGCCCTGGTGGATATCGGCGGCGGCACCACGGATCTTGCCGTCTTTGCCAACGGCACCATCAAGCATACCTGGGAACTGGGGCTTGGCGGCAACAATCTCACCAACGATCTCTCCATCGGCCTGGTAACGCCGCTGCAGGAGGCCGAACGCCTCAAGTATCTCTACGGCGGCGCCCTGTCGGAGATGATCAAGGAAAATCACGTGGTGGAAGTGCCCACCGTGGGCGAACGCCGGCCCCGCAAGGTTTCCCAGCGGGTGCTGGTGGAAATACTGGAAGCGCGCATCGAGGAAATTCTCCAGCTGGTCAACCAAGAACTCATCGACTCCGGCTACAAGGAGCGCATCAACTCCGGCATCGTCATCACCGGAGGTACGGCCCTGCTGGACAATATCACCGAACTCGCCGAACAGATCTTCGATTCTCCGGTGCGCATCGGATATCCCGAGGGGGTAAGCGGTAAAGTCGAGGAAATCGACTCACCCCGCTGCTCCGCCGCCGTGGGCCTGATGCTCTTCGGCAGCAAGGACGAAACCCGGAAACATCAGGGCCCCACCGGCATGATGGGACGGATGGCCAGCTGGCTGAAGAATATTGTTTAGCCCATCACTACTTAATGGTATACTCAGACAAAAAGGACAGAGACTGACATGCAGGGGGAAGACATGCCGTTTAGAATGGCGGAAGAAGAATCGGTAGCGGTTATCAAGGTAATCGGCATCGGTGGCGGCGGCGGCAACGCCATCAACACCATGGTAGACAATAATCTCGAAGGAGTTCAGTTTATTGCTGCAAATACCGATATGCAGGCCCTGGAAAAATCAAAGGCCGATATCCGTCTGCAGCTGGGTCCCGGGATCACCAAGGGAATGGGCGCCGGGGCCAATCCGGAGACCGGCCGGGAAGCGGCCATGGAGAGTTACGACGACATCGCCGAGGTGCTCAAGGGGGCGGACATGGTTTTCATCACCGCCGGCATGGGAGGCGGCACCGGCACGGGAGCCGCTCCGGTGATCGCCAAATTGAGCCGGGAAATAAGCGCCCTCACCGTGGCGGTGGTCACCAAGCCCTTCTACTTCGAGGCCAAAAAACGGATGAAAAACGCCGAACAGGGCTGGGAGGAACTCAAGCAATACGCCGACACCATCATTACCATCCCCAACGACCGGTTGCTCAAGCTGATGCAGACCAACTCCACCCTGGTGGACATGATGCGCCAGGTGGACGATGTTCTTTTGCAGGCCATCAAGGGCATCACCGACCTGATCAATCTCCCCGGTCACATCAACGTCGACTTTGCCGATCTCAAAACGGTAATGAAGGAAGTGGGACCGGCAATCATGGGATCGGGATCGGCCGCCGGAGAGCACCGGGCCGTGGAGGCTGCCAAGCGGGCCATCGACAATCCGCTGCTGGAGGATGTGGGCATAGACGGGGCCAAGGGCATCCTCATCAACATCTCCGCCACCCAGGAGAGCCTCACCATGGCGGAATTCATGGAGGCATCGGCCCTTATCCAGGAAAAGGCGGACGACGAGGCCAACGTCATCATCGGCGCCCTCTTTGACGAGTCCCTGGGTGATGAGCTGCGGGTCACGGTGATTGCCACCGGAATCTCCGGCATCGACGAAACAGAGACCATCTCCGAAATCAACGCGGTGAAACAACGCAAGCAGGAAAAACGCAGCCGCAAGATTTCCGAACCCGCCTTCAAGGACCCGGAGAACGTCCGCTTCGCCCAGCCCAACAAGAAGCCGAAAACCCGTTCCATGCCCATGACCATCTTTGACGACAAGGAACCAAGCGATTGGGACGAACCCGCCTATCTGCGGAAAAAGGCGAACTGAAGCCGACAAAGGCATCCGGGTCCGGCCGGGGCGGTAAAGCCTGGAGCGCCTCCACGCCGCTTGGGGCAGAACTGGGCACGATCCGCAAAAAGTGGACAGACCGCCTGCCCGTTGCCCTTCTCTACCCCAACACCTACCCGGTGGCCGTCTCCAGCCTGGGTTTCCAGCTGGTCTATGCCCTGGCGAACCAGGCGGATGAGATTGTTTGCGAACGTTTTGTTCTGCCCTCCTCCCCCGGTCCCTGCCGTTCCCTGGAGTCGAACCGGCCCCTGGGTGATTTTACCCTGATCCTGGCCTCGGTGAGCTTTGAAGATGACTATCTCCATCTCATCTCTCTGCTGGCCGCGGGTTCCCTTCCCCTTACCGCTGCCCGGCGGCCCCAGGAGATAGGTCCGGGATCGCCCCTGGTCATTTTCGGCGGCGTCGCCCTGCTGATGAATCCGGAACCCCTGGCTCCCTTTGCCGATCTCATGGTCATCGGCGAGGCGGAACCGGTCCTGCCGCAGCTGCTGGCAACCGTTGCCGGGCTCGTTGAGGACGGCAAGAGGCGCAACGACATCCTGGCAACTCTGGCCCATACCCTGCCCGGCTGCTATGCGCCGGGATTCTACTCCTTCAGCTATGGAGCCCGGGGCGAGGTCACCGCCATCCGGGCGGAGGCCGACATGCCGCCTCGCATCCGCAAAACCGCGCTGGGCCGGACGGCCACGGCCGGTTATTCCCGGCTCTTCTCCCCCGAGGCCGAACTTGACCTCTTCATGACCGAACTGGGCCGCGGCTGCAGCCGCGGCTGCCGCTTCTGCGCCGCCGGCTTCATCTATCGGCCGCCGCGCCTCTGGAGCGGTCCGGCTATCATCGACGCCCTGCAAAGACGTCCGCAGACCATCGACCGTATCGGCCTCCTGGGCATGGAAATGGCCGAAGACCGGGTCATTGACGAGATCATCGGCTACCTGCGGAACCAGGACTGCTCACTATCCTTTTCCTCCCTGCGGGCGGATCGCATCTCGCCGCCGCTCATCGAACTGCTGGCCGCCTCCCGGATCCGGAGTGTCGCCATCGCTCCGGACGGCTGTTCCGAACGGTTGCGCCGCGTCATCAATAAAAATCTCAGCGAGGAAAAACTGCTGGAGGCCGCGGTTGCCCTGACCACGGCTGGAATCGTCCACCTGAAACTCTACGTCATGGTGGGACTGCCCACGGAAACCCAGGAGGACCTGGCCGAACTGGTGCGATTCATCGGCAGACTCAAGAGAGAAATCGATCCCATTGGCAGGGATCGGGGTCGGCTCACCGAACTCACCCTCTCGGTCAACAGTTTCGTACCCAAGCCGTGGACCCCGTTCCAGTACTGCTCCTACGGCGGCCTTGATCCCGGGGAGGCCCGGGCCGCCGTTAGTTCACAGCCGGCGATCAAGCGTCTGCGGGAACGGATCGGCTACCTGCGCAAACACCTGGGCCGCCTGCCGAACATCCGGTTGAAAACGGACAGGCCGGAGCGGATACTCAGGCAGGCAATCCTGGCCCGGGGGGACAGGCGGTTGGCGCCCGCCTTGATCAAGTGCGCCCTGCGGGGCGGAGTTCTGAAAAAAAGCCTGCACGAAATCGGCCTTACGGCGCACCAATACGCCGTCAGGCCCCGGGACGACGATGAAATCTTTCCCTGGGATATCCTTGACCATCGCATAAATCCCCACTACCTGTATGACGAATATCGCAGGGCGTTTTCGGAAAAATCAACAGCTGCCTGCCGGCCGGACAGGTGCAGGAGCTGCGGCGTCTGCGGGAATGTTAGATAGAGAGTTGCGGCAGCGGCAGGGTGATGGTGACGGTGCATCCCTCTCCGTCGGCTGAGGAAATCTCCACCTGGCCCTGGTGACTCTCGATGATCTGTCGCACAATGGCAAGCCCCAAACCGGTGGAACTCTCTCGGGTGGTGTAAAACGGCTCGAAGATCTTGTTTTTATGCTCGCTGGGAATACCCTGTCCCTGATCGCTGATGGCGATGATCACCGGGCCCCGGCCATCATCCCCTCTACCCTCCCGGGCCGTCACCACCACCTCGCCGGCTCCCGGCTCCATCGCCTCACAGCTGTTCTGCAGCAGTTGGATCAGGGCCGTCTGCAACTGCTGGCGGTCGGCATGGATATCCAAATTTTCCGGAACATTGTTGGTAATACTGCACCCAAGGGGAGCGCCGTGCTTATCCCTCAACCCGCTAGCGACATCCTGCACAAGTGAGTACAGGGAAAACCACTCCAGCCGCGGCGTCGCCGGCCGCGAGAACTGCAGAAAGTCCGAGACCACCGTGGCCATGCGCTGCGCCTCGCGGAAGATAATGGTGGAAAGCTTGGCAACCGTCCCCATATCGGCGGAACTGCGGCCGCTCTCGTGCCGCAGCAGTTCCGCCGATCCGGATATGGCGGCCAGGGGATTTCTGAAATCATGGGCGATGGAGGCGCTCATCTCGCCGATGGTGGCCATTTTTTCAGCCTTGCGCATCTGCTTTTCCAGCCGTTCGATCTTGCTGATATCCTGCAGGGTTATCACCTTGCTGTCGGCACAGTCCGCTTCGGTACAGTCGGGATCCGGGGGGATATTGAGCCGGGAAAAGGAGTATCCCGCCCGGATGACCCTGTTATCCTTACGGGTGAGATCGGCCACGGAACGCCCCTGTTTTTCACGGAGCACGATCTCCGGAAAACACCTGCCCAGCCGCCTGCCGATCAGTTCGCCGGCCCGATAGCCGGTGATCCGTTCGGCGGCGTTGTTGACCGAGGTGATGGTATCCGCCTCGTCGATGGTGATGATGCCGGTGGTGATATCATCAAAAATCTGCTTGTATAAAATCGACAACTTGTCCAGCTCGTGGGCGGTGCGCGACAGGGCCCGCTCGGTCTTTCGCAGCCGTTCGGCCAGCATGCCGGCAAGCAGGGCGGTGAGAAAAAAGGTGAGCCCGTAAACCGAAAAGATGTTGAGGGCGGCAAGGGGATTGTCATTGGCCGTAAAACCAGACAAGCGAAAAAAATCAGGAACATATCCGTAATATTCCGCTCCCAGGATGGCCCCGAACAGCAGGGTTGCGGTGGCCGCCGGAGTAAGACCGCCGATCCGATGGAGAATCAGGCCGCCTGCAACAATGGGAAAGATAAAGACCGGCGGAAAAATGGACTGGCTGCAGCCGGTGAAGTAGACGAGAATCGCCGTGAACAGGGTATCGCACTGCAACTGGATGAGCCCGAAACGGCGCAGGCGCAGCACTCTTTTCTGCAGAAAAATCGCCGAAGCGATGGAGTAAAGATAGATGGATATGATAAAGATAATGATCTGGTAGCGGGGCGGCAGGATAATGTCTTGGGAAATAGCGGAAAAGAGAACGGAGATCCCGAGCAGCAGGGTGAAGAGCACCACCCGGATAAAGATAAACCAGAGAATGTGGCGCCGCAGCTGGGCCTCGGAATCCACCAG
The DNA here is from genome assembly GCA_964446115.1 of uncultured Desulfobulbia bacterium. Classification (GTDB taxonomy): domain Bacteria; phylum Desulfobacterota; class Desulfobulbia; order Desulfobulbales; family Desulfobulbaceae; genus CAYUNE01. Next base: position 72,761 of record CAYUNE010000028.1, read on the forward strand.
GGGCCTCAGACCGATGGAAAATTTTTTCAAGTCCATGGAATCCGCCGGAACAGGGATGATCGGCACCACTCAGCGCTTGCCGCCATCAGCCGATATCATACTTTTTAATCTTGTATCTGAGCGAACGAAAGCTGACCTTGAGAAGATCAGCCGCCCGCATCTTGGAGTTGTTGGTCTTTTTCAGGGTGTACTTGATGATCTTTTTCTCCAGGTCGGTGAGGATCTTCTCCAGCCCCTCGCTGAAGAGCTCCTCCTCGCTCTCGGCAGCGGAAAACAGCGGGGCGGGCCGCCCCTGGTCTCCACCGCTGGAACCCTTGCGACGGTGGGCGGAAAGGATCAGGCTCTCCGGAAGAATAATGTTGGAAGATTCAAGGGCGACGCCGCGCTCGATAATATTTTCCAGTTCCCTGACATTACCGGGAAAATCGTACTCCATGAGCACCTCGAGGGCATAGGATGACATTTCACGCACCTCCTTATCCAGCAGGCGGGAGTACTTTTTGAGGAAATGATCCACCAGCAGGGGGACATCTCCCTTACGTTCGCGCAGGGGCGGCACCCGGATGGGGACCACGGCCAGCCGGTAATAGAGATCCTCCCGGAAGAGACCGGCGATAATTTCCTCCTCAAGGTTACGGTTGGTTGCGGCTATGATCCGGACATTCACCTTCCTGGTTTCCGTGCCGCCCACCGGCATGAACTCCCTTTCCTGTAAAACCCGGAGCAGCTTGGTCTGGATAATGGGCGTCAGTTCACCGATCTCGTCCAGAAAGGCGGTGCCGCCGTCGGCAAGCTGGAAAAGCCCCGGCTTGTCGGCCACCGCACCGGTAAAGGCGCCCTTGACATGGCCGAAGAGCTCACTTTCCAGCAGATTTTCCGGAATGGCGCTGCAGGTGATGGGTACAAAGGGCTTGCCGCTCACCCGGCTGTGTTCGTGGATGGCCTTGGCCACCAGCTCCTTGCCGGTACCGGATTCTCCACCGATGAGCACGTTGGCGGGAGTCGGAGCAATGCGTCTGATGAGGTCGAAGATCTTCTCCATCTCCGGGCTCTGACCGATAATGCCGGAAAAGACTCCGCTGAATCCCTGCTCCGTCTGCTGATTGCGGCGTTGGGTCGCAGACCGGATTACTCCTTTGATCTCATCGACATTAAAGGGTTTGGTGATGTAGTCAAAGGCATCGTTTTTCATTGCGGTCACCGCATCCTCGGGCGAGGCAAAGGCGGTGATCATGATGACCGGCAGCTCGGGCTGCTGTTTCTTGAGCTCGGCAAGCAGTTCCAGACCGTCCATACCGGGCATGCGGATATCGGAAATTACCAGGTCAAAATCCTGCTCATCGGCCATCTGCAGGGCAGTCCGACCATCGGCGGCCGTATTTATCTGAAAGCCCTCTTTCTCAAGCAGGATTTTGAGAAACTCCCGCATGCTCTGTTCGTCATCAACTACAAGAATGGCAGCCATAGAAACAATTTGGAAAAGGATTGGAAAGAAACTCCCGGCCGGATATGACAACAACCGCGCACACCCTGAATTTTCTTTCGGATTCAGCAAATAGTTCGGCCATTAAAATATCTGTGATTTTTTTGTCAATATATGACGGAATCGAGAGCAAAATCAGGCGGGCCGAGGCTGCAGATTCCCATATCCACCATCTGCCGACACCAGGGCGGCTTCGCCCAAGGCGAGGCTATTGCGTCTACAGTTACCTCGTAATCAGAAAATGGCCCGTCCCCAGTGTGCTGAGAAAATAGAAGAGCATCCTCTTGAGCTCTGATTGTCATTTCAGCCTGAAGGTCCGAACTCCACAGGCAGCGCTGCTTTTTTCAAGCCTGAATCCCGGGTGGCAATGGGCAGTCCTTTTCTCATGGCCAGATCAAGATATGAAGCATCATCTGTGGATATTTGACGATCCCGGGCCAACGCCGGAACCTTCGCAAATCGGCAATCACATCACGAGTCGGCCGTTTGGCGCTTGCCGCCGGAACCTGCAGAGTTGCAACGGGTACACCGTGTTTGGTGATTGTAATGATTTCCCCCTTTGAAACCCGTTTCAGCAACTGCGGTAAATGGGTTTTCGCCTCATAAGCTCCTATTGTTTCCATAATCTCTTCTGGTTAAACCAGTTTTAGACCAGTTTAAACTTTTCGGTATTTTTCCGCCATGTGAATTTATTTATTCGCCTCATCTTCCAATCGCACATCAAGCAATGCTTGTTCATCATCAGCCTGGTAAAGAATCAGCTCCCTCTGTGTCAAGGTAAGCGAGACAGTTCCACCTTGCTAAATTAGTGTAGGGCGGTTAGGAGTTCTCACATGAAAACAATAGAATTAAAGAGTTAGGTATGGTGTCCCCGGAATTTCGAATGGTGTCCCCGGAATCAGGGCGGAATCACCGGAAAATTTTGTGGGAAACTAAAGGCGTCGCAAAATTATCATCCTGTAATATTGAAAGAACTTGTCTTTTTGTCTACAATAGAGTAATGGGAAAATTTGAATTCACAAGTTACCCGTCAAGGAAGGACAGGAAACAACAACATCTTACTTCAAAACTGCAATCGGGCACAGGTACGGCATCCCAGAATATGTCAGAATATGTGGAGGAGGGCCTGCTCACCATAGACAACAACATGGCAGAAAACAGTAGCCGGCCCTTTGTCCTTGGCCGCAAGAACTGGATCTTTTCCGGTACTCAGGAGGGGGCAAGGACCAGCGCCCTGCTGTACAGCCTGGTCGAGACAGCCAAGGCCAACAACCTGGAACCGTATGGGTACCTGCGGTATATCTTTACCAGGTTACCCCTGTCCACAACCCAGGAAGACTACAAAGCCCTCTTGCCCTGGAATATCATCCAGAAACAGCTGGACAGCGCTGCAGGATCGGTGACAGGGGGTTGATGAGTCGCTTACGTTACAACGACAGATCCAGCGGACTTTTTGCCTCTTTCAGGGTAAGGCTTTTCACCGTATGGGTGTAGATCATGGTTGTCCGTACATCACTGTGGCCGAGAAGTTGCTGAATAGTGCGGATATCATAGTTTGCCTGGAG
>CAYUNE010000029.1:0-37956 GCA_964446115.1 uncultured Desulfobulbia bacterium
ATCTTAAGCCTCAATCACCGACAAGACTTACGCCTGAACCGGGATCGGACTCTCTCTTTTACTACTAATTACTACTTCTTTGGCCCGCTCGTTTGCTGTTTAGTTTTCAATGATCAAATCAACTCCCTCAAGACCGTAAAAAGTCGTTTGCCACCATACGGTAGCGGGGAGGTTTGTTCCAGGAGGAACAAGTCTGTATGTTACCCGCATCGCCTTTTCTTGTCAACCTATAATCGAGGCTCTTTCCGCCTTGCATCCTGCTGCGCATGGCGCTTGGCATCAGGCAACGAGGCGGGAGATTACATGAATCACCAGGAGATGTCAAACTGTTTCTCGTAAAAAAATTCAACCACCTCTCTTTTTATGAAAACACCTTGATTTTTAAATCTTTTTTCATTTTTATGGAACAACTGCGTTGTTCGTAACCCAACTTGTCGATCCATTATTCAGCTTCCTTTTTCGGATTATTTCCATGGTATCCTCAACAAATGACAATGAAACAGCCGCCCGGCAAGCGCTGTTGCGTTCCATTCCCAAGGTGGACGAGTGCCTGGATCTGTTAACGGATGATGACCACTCTTCGTCCACTATTCCCAGATCACTGATCCTGCAAGCCATACGCGAGGTTCTCGATGAAACCAGGAAAAAAATCCTTACCGGCGGCCACGGGATACAATCAGGTGATCTGGCTCCGGACACTCTGGTTCGGACCATGCGTCAACGAATTGCAACTCTTCAGCGACCTCAGTTCAGGAGGGTGATCAATGGTACCGGAGTCATTATTCATACCAACCTGGGCCGCTCTCTTCTTCCGGAACAGACCATGCAGACCCTGATAGACGCCGGCTGCCGTTATTCAAATCTGGAATATAATCTCCAGACCGGTACCCGGGGAAGCCGCTACAGCCTGGTGGAAAAACTGCTTTGCCGTCTCACCGGAGCCGAAGCCGCCCTGGTGGTCAACAACAATGCCGCTGCCGTTCTCATCGTTCTTGAAACCCTGGCCAAAGGCCGCGAGGTAATTGTTTCCCGCGGCCAGCTTGTGGAAATCGGCGGTTCCTTTCGCATTCCCGATGTCATGGAACGAAGCGGTGCCCGCCTCAGAGAGGTTGGCGCAACCAACAGAACCCATCTACATGACTATGAAGATGGTATCAACGAAGAAACCGCCCTGCTGATGAAGGTACATAACAGCAATTACCGCATCATCGGCTTTACCAAAGAAGTATCCATGGAAGAGCTGGTGTCCCTGGGACACAGATACGGGCTGCCTGTGGTGGAGGATCTGGGAAGCGGTTGTTTCGTTGACTTAAGCCGCTTCGGACTCATGAAAGAACCAACGGTGCAGGAAGTGGTGAAAGCGGGCGTCGATGTCGTCACCTTCAGCGGTGACAAGCTGCTGGGCGGGCCCCAGGCCGGTATTATTCTCGGCCGCCGGGAGATTGTCGAACAAATCAAAAAAAACCCCCTCAACCGTGCCTTGCGGATCGACAAGTTCACTCTCTCGGGGCTTGAATCAGTGCTCCGGTTTTACCAGGATGAGGAAGAAGCCGTCCGGACCATTCCCACCCTGGCGATGATTGCCCTTACGCCGGAACGGATCCACAGCAAGGCGCAGTCCCTGGCCCGGCAACTGCGCAAAGACCTGTCCGATATCTGTCGTATCCGGGTGGAAAAAACCGTTTCCCGGGTGGGAGGCGGCGCCATGCCTGAGCAGAACCTTCCAAGCCATGCCGTCGGTGTCAAGCCGTACGGGTGCACCGTCAATCAACTTGAAAGGAAACTCAGAGACCTTGACACACCCATCATCGGCCGCATCGAGGATGAATCCCTTCTCCTTGATATGCGCACGGTGAGTGAAGACGAGATAACGCTGATTGCCGATTCCCTTGCCCGTATCCTCCGTGAAACAACCAACTGAGAGGCATGTCACAATTTACCTCCATTCCACCGGTTACCCGCCCCATCAGCCTCGAATCCCGCGACTTCTCAGCCCTGGCGACGGAACTAGCCGTTATTACAAGAGATCTGCTCTCCATGCCGGTTACTATGCACTTCTGGAGTCTGGACACTCTCAGCGGCCTCAGCCATGGCACCCTTACCCCTTCCATGGAAAAATCCCTGGCCGGCAACCTGCGGGAAATTTCCAAGCACAACAAACTCACCCGGCACGGCACCTTTCTCTCCTTTCCCCTGATAATCAGTGACCGGGTCCGCGCCGTGGGGTTTGTGGACACCGGCGGTAATGAACTGTTTGATAAAATGTCAAACGACTGGCTCCCTGAATTTCAACGCCGGTTTCGGCTCCGGGCCCTTGCATGCAAGAAAGGCGTTCTGGATCCTGCCACGGGGTTGTACAACGCCTTTCTCCTCCATGAGAACTGCGACCGTCTCGACAAGGAGAACGAACCCTTTTCCCTAATCCTCATCGGTCTGCAGCGTCGCCCCCACTCCACTGCAGCCATGGGCCTCCGACAGACCCTTGACGACGCCCGCTACCTGCAGGGATTGGTGCCGTCGCCCCTGTATCATCTCGGCAACGGTGTATTTGCGCTGATTCATGAATCTCATTTTCCGGAAACCGTGCTGAAGGATTGCCGTCGGCTGCTTAACCGCCTCAAACGCAGACCCTGCCACCGGGTTCATTTCGGCATCTATCAGGTGATGGAGAAAACCGTTGAAAATAAAGACGATACACCATCACCTCCGCGACCTGCCGGGCGGGATCATCTCACCCCGGCCCTGCAACTCCTGGTCGCCGCCGCCGAACGTGGACCCTACGGCATCTGCAGCGGCGGCAGCGGCGAAGGGCCCGCCCCCGAGCCCTTCCCTCTTCCACCGCCTGCCACGCTCCAGACCTTGCGACGGCAATGGCTGGGGGTCCGTCGCTTCGCCCTTGTTCTCATCCGCTGCGATCATACCCCTGCAAAGGGCTTTTGCCTGGGCGACCGGCTGCGCCCTCTGGTGGACAACGATATCTATCTCCTACCCGTGGACGACGGGGAGGCATGCCTCCTGCTCACAGACGCGGATGCGAAAACAGCCCGTAAACAAGCTCAACACCTGATGGCATCCCTGAAAGAGGTAGCAGATATTCCCAGTGTCTCCATGGGAATAAGCGTTTTTCCCCTGCTCGATGAATCAAAAACAGCAACTCTGAGAAACTGTGCCAAAGCGCTCCGCCACGGTGAATTTACCGGCCCGGGATCCATCACCATCTTCGACAGTGTCAGCCTGAATATCAGCGGCGACTATTACTTTGACCAGGGGAACCTGCGGCAGGCGGTGCTTGAATACCGGAAGGGATTGCGCCTTGACCCCCGGGACATCAATCTGATGAACAGCCTGGGCGTTGCCTATGCTGAAATGAACCGCCACCGGGAAGCTGCAGCCATGTTTGAACAGGTGGTCACTGGTGAGCCCAACGACTTCATGGCCCTTGTCAACCTCGGTCACAGCTACCGGATGCAGGGAGAGGCGGACAAGGCCCTCGGCGCCTATGAACAGGCGGTTGAAAAACACAACCCGGCCGATGCCGCGGGTGCCGCCCCATACCGGGACCTGCTTATCCAGCTGGCCTGGCTCTATACCCGGCGGGGCCGATACCGGGACGCCCTTTCCCTCGTTTCCTCATCCGCCGGGGCCCGGCAAGCCGATGAGTTCATCATTCATCGTATCTTCGGCGAGGCATTGATGCACACGGGAGAAGACAAAAAGGCCATGCGTTCCCTGCAGCAGGCGCTCCGTCATTCACCCCGGGACGGCGACTGCCTAAGCATGCTCGGCCTTGTGTATCAGCGCAGCGGTCAGGGAGACGATATCGCCCTCAGTCTCTGTTCCCAGGCAGTGGCCATGGACGGAAACAACTGGCTCTATCGACAGCGGTTGGGCCGGGTCCTGTTCAACCTGGGAAAGCTCGATGAGGCGCGTCACCAGGCCCGGAAAAGTCTGCTGCTGAAAAAATCCAACCCGCCGGCCACCCTGCTGATGGGAGAAATTTACGAAAAAAACGGGCTGCGCCACCGGGCCCGCATCATGTATCAAAGACTGCTCAGAGACAAAAACATATCGGACGACCTGCTCGACACGGCAAGAAAGAGACTGGAGGCTCTTGGGGGCAACAAAACAACCGCAGGCCGAAAAGGGAAGACACCGGGATCCCTGAACGGAGAAAAACAAGGAGAGAACAATGAGCACACCAAGCAGACGAAAGGCTGATGAACGTTATCAATACTGCCTGGACAACTCCCATATTGAAGATTCCTGGCGCATGTTTCGGATCATGTCCGAATTTGTTGAAGGTTTCGACACCTTATCGAGTATCAAGCATCCCGGCGTCACCATTTACGGATCGGCCCGTACCCCGGAAGATCATCCGGATTATCGGCTCACCAGAAAAATCGCCGCCCGGCTGGCCGAACTGGGCTACGCCATCATTACCGGCGGCGGACCAGGCATCATGGAAGCGGCCAATCGCGGCGCCGCCGATGCCGGAGGTATTTCCATCGGCCTCAACATTACCCTTCCCCACGAACAGGAACCCAACCCCTACTCCAACCTTCCCCTAGATTTCCGTTATTTTTTCGTCCGCAAGGTCATGTTCATGAAGTACTCCATGGCCTTTATCTGCATGCCCGGCGGCTTCGGATCAATGGATGAACTCTTCGAGGCCCTGACCCTGATTCAGACGCGCAAGATCCGCCCCTTTCCCATCATTCTGGTGGGTACGGAATACTGGGGAGGGCTGGTTGACTGGGTCAAAGAACGCATGGTGGGAACAGGCAAAATCGATGAATCCGATCTTTTGCTCTTCGATGTTTTCGACGAGGTTGAGGATGTGATTAACTTTATCCGCAAGACTGTGATATTATAATATGGATACACCTCCAGACCTGAATAACCGGAGGCAAGTGGTCATGCTTTCGGCCGCCTCGGTCTGATTGCCCATCACCTTACAAAGCGCAGGAGAAGATATCATGGCGCGGATAGATGCATTTTTCAAGTTAATGAATGATGAAGGGGCCTCCGACCTCCACATGATTTCCGGACAGCAGCCGGTGCTGCGCATCCGGGGTGATATGGAACGGGTCAAGTACAAGGTCTTTGAAAACGAAGAGCTGAAAAAAATGCTCTATGAGATCTGTCCCGAAGACAAGATCAAGATATACGAGGAAACCGGAGACGTTGATTTCGGTTATGAAATTACCGGCCTGGCCAGATACCGGGCCAACTTTTTCCGCCAGAAAAACGGCATCGGCGCCGTCTTTCGTGAAATTCCCAGCGATATCCTCACCTGTGAACAGCTGGGTCTGCCAAAGGTGATCAGCAAGCTGGCCCTCCTGCCCAAGGGGCTGGTGCTGGTTACAGGTCCCACCGGCAGCGGCAAGTCCACCACTCTGGCGGCAATCGTCGATGAGGCCAACAGAAAACGCAAGGACCACATTCTCACCATCGAAGATCCCATCGAATTCGTCCATCGCAGCCAGCGCTGCATCGTCAATCATCGGGAGGTGGGCACCCATACCCGCAGTTTTTCCTCTGCCCTGCGAGGCGCTTTGCGCGAAGATCCCGATATTATCCTGGTGGGGGAAATGCGGGACCTGGAGACCTTCACCCTGGCTATGGAAGCGGCCATGACCGGCCACCTGGTCTTCGGCACGGTCCATACCTTGAATGCCATGAAAACCGTTGACCGCGTCGTTGAGATCTTTCCTGCGGACCAGCAGGCGCAGGTGCGTTCCACCCTGGCCGATGCCCTGCGCGCCGTGGTTTCCCAAACCCTCTTTAAACGAATAGATATCAAGGGGCGGGTGGCGGCCCTGGAAATTCTGATCTGCACACCGGCGGTGCGCAACCTCATCCGCGAGGGCAAGACCTATCAGATCCCGTCGGCCATGCAGACCGGAAAAAAATACGGCATGCAGACCCTGGACGATGCCATTCTCGAGCTGCTGGAAAAAAAACGTATCAGCCCGGAAGAGGCCTATGTCAACTGCATCGAAAAGGACAAATTTGCCCAATATCTGAAAAAGCCGCCGGCGGATTTCACCGATGTCTGATTCGCGTACAAGACGCGACCACAGGCCGTAAGATAAACTCCCACGGGCTCCGGATCCACCCTGCGCGCCCGAAAAATCATCTTCTCCGAGACCGGAATTGCCGATATCATTGATCAGCCGGCCGGATCGTATTATATAGAAGACCTGGCTTCTCCGGTATCGTGCCCTTCTCCGGCACATGCATGGGCAACCGAATATCCATGCCATCTCCGATGATAGACAAAATCGACCATATCGGCATTGCCGTCCACTCCATCGAGCAGGCGGAAAAATTTTACCGCGATGTCCTGGGCCTGCAGCCGGAAAAGGGAGAAGAGATCGTTTCCCAGGGTGTAAGGACCGCCTTTTTCACTGTGGGAGAGGTGCGCATCGAACTGCTTGAGCCCATCAACGACCGGAGCCCCGTGGCCCGTTTTCTGGCAAAACGGGGCGAGGGAATCCATCACATCGCCTATGCCACCGATGATATTGAGGCTCAGCTCAAAATCGCCGGAGAGCACGGTTGCCGTCTCATCCATACACAACCGGTGACCGGTGGCGGCGGCAAAAGCGTCGCCTTTGTCCATCCGGCCGCCTGCTTCGGAGTGCTGACCGAATTCTGCCAAAAACCCAACGGATAATTCATGCAGGAAATCCTTGACCGACTCGACGCAAAACGGGCTGCCGCCCGGCAGGGCGGGGGCGGAAAACGCATAGAAAAACAGCACGCCAAGGGCAAGCTCACCGCCCGCGAACGCATCGAACTTTTTCTTGATCCCGACAGCTTCGAAGAATGGGACATGTTCGTGGAGCACCGCTGCACCGAGTTCAATATCCAGGAGCGCAAAATTCCGGGGGATGGCGTGGTTACCGGGTATGGAACGGTCTGCGGGCGGCTGGTTTTTGTTTTCAGCCAGGATTTCACCGTATTCGGCGGCTCTCTCTCCGTTGCCCATGCGGAAAAGATCTGCAAGATCATGGACCATGCCATGAAGGTGGGCGCTCCGGTCATCGGTTTTAACGACTCGGGCGGGGCCCGTATCCAGGAAGGGGTCGACTCCCTTGCCGGCTACGCCGACGTCTTTCAGCGCAATGTCCTGGCCTCCGGGGTTATTCCCCAGATTTCGCTGATCATGGGGCCATGCGCCGGCGGCGCCGTCTACTCGCCGGCAATGACCGATTTTATCTTCATGGTCAAGGACACCTCCTACATGTTTGTCACCGGCCCCAATGTCCTCAAGACCGTTACCCACGAGGAGGTCACTCCCGAGGAGCTGGGCGGCGCACTGACCCACACCGGCAAGTCCGGGGTGGCGGACCTGGCCTTTGAAAACGACGTGGAAGCCCTGCTCATGCTGCGACGCTTCGTCAACTTCCTGCCGGCCAGCAACCGGGAAAAACCGCCGGTCTGGCCCACCGACGATCCGGCGGACCGGGTAATCGAATCGCTGGACACCCTGGTGCCCGACGATCCCAACAAACCCTACGACATGAAGGAGCTCATCATCAAGATTGTCGATGAGGGCGACTTCATGGAACTGCAACCCGATTACGCCGCAAATATCATTATCGGGCTTGCCCGTATGCAGGGATCCACCGTCGGCATTGTCGCCAATCAGCCCATGGTGCTTGCCGGCTGTCTGGACATCTCCTCGTCCCGCAAGGCAGCCCGGTTCGTTCGTTTCTGCGATGCCTTCAACATCCCCATCATCACCCTGGTGGATGTTCCCGGTTTTTTGCCGGGCACGGTGCAGGAGTATGGCGCCATCATCAAACACGGCGCCAAACTGCTTTACGCCTTTGCCGAGGCCACCGTCCCCAAGGTAACGGTCATAACCCGCAAGGCCTACGGCGGCGCCTACGACGTCATGTCTTCCAAGCATCTTCGCGGTGACGTCAACTTTGCCTGGCCATCGGCGGAAATCGCCGTTATGGGGCCCAAAGGAGCGGTGGAGATCATCTTTAGAAAGGATATGGCTCATCCCGACAGAATCAGGCGGCGCACCGACGAGTATCGACAAAAATTCGCCAATCCCTTTGTGGCCGGCAGCCGTGGCTATATCGACGACGTCATCCTGCCGCGCAACACCCGCAAACGGATTTGTCGCTCCCTGGTCATGTTACGCGACAAGAAACTGGATAACCCCTGGCGCAAACACGGCAATATTCCCCTCTGAGACCGACAACCCTCAAAAGACGGGTCCGGAAACCTGATCTTAGCTGCGTATAACCGCCTCGATCAAGACCATGTTTGGAAAAATACTCATAGCCAACCGGGGAGAAATCGCCTGCCGCATTATTCGGACAGCCCGCAGAATGGGCATCTCCACGGTGGCTGTCTTCTCCGATGCCGACCGTGACGCCCTGCACGTGCGCCTGGCGGATGAGGCCGTACGGTTGGGGCCGCCGCCTGCATCCGCAAGCTATCTCCGCATCGACAAAATCATCGACGCCTGTCGTCGTACCGGGGCCGAGGCGGTCCACCCGGGCTATGGCTTTCTGTCGGAAAATATTTCTTTTTGCCGGGAACTGGCCCGGGAGGAGATCATCTTCATTGGCCCACACCCCCATGCGCTGGAGGTCATGGGGGACAAAATCGCCTCCAAGCAGGTGGCGCGCAAGGCCGGAGTCAGCACCATCGAGGGTCATGCCGGTGTTATCACCGACCAGGATCATGCCGTCCGCATCGCCCGGGAGATCGGCTATCCGGTCATGCTCAAGGCTTGCGCCGGCGGCGGGGGCAAGGGCATGCGGATCGCCGCTGACGATCAGCAATGCCGCGAGGGTTTCGAGCGGGCCCGGGGTGAAGCGCAGGCCGGTTTCGGCGATGACCGTATTCTCATCGAAAAGTACATCGAAGATCCGCGCCATATCGAGATCCAGGTAGTTGCCGACTCGTACGGCAAGACAATCTTTCTGGGTGAACGGGAGTGTTCCATCCAGCGACGCCACCAGAAAATCATCGAGGAGGCGCCCTCACCGTTTCTCGACGATGAAACGCGCCGAAAAATGGGGGAGCAGGCCGTGGCCCTGGCCCGGGCCGTAAACTACGTAAGCGCGGGAACTGTCGAGTTTATCGTTGACAGGGATCGTAATTTCTACTTTCTGGAGATGAATACCCGGCTCCAGGTGGAACATCCGGTCACCGAGATGATCACCGGCCTGGACCTGGTGGAGTTGATGATCAGGATCGCGGCCGGCGCTTCCTTAGCCCTTTCGCAGGAGCAGGTACGCCTCAACGGCTGGGCCATGGAAACGCGGATATATGCTGAGGACCCGCAACGCGACTTCCTTCCCTCCGGCGGCAGATTGAGCGAGTATCAACCTCCCGCCGCCACCCGCAGCGTCCGCATCGACGACGGAGTCTACGAGGGAGCCGAGGTTCCCATCCACTACGATCCGATGATCGCCAAACTCATCACCCATGGAGCGGACCGCCGGCAGGCAGTGACCCGCATGCGCGAGGCTCTCAACGAGTATTATATCCGCGGCATCCGCCACAATGTAGATTTTCTCGGCGCCCTGCTGGGCAACAGCCGCTTCCAGGCAGGAGAGATAGACACCGGCTTCATCGCCCGGGAGTTTCCCCGGGGATACCATCCCTGCCGGGATGCCGCATCCGACTTCGACACCGCCGTGGTGGTGGCCGCGGTCATCCATCGCAGCTATATGGACCGGGCCGCCCGCATCAGCGGCCAGCTTGCCGGTCATGAACGCCGCGTCAACGACGACTGGTCGGTATTCACCCGCGGTCGCAGTCATATGGTTGTTGTCCGACCCATGTCCACGGAATGCGGTTTCCAGGTCGAATACAACAGCCGCATCTACACGGTGATCACCGACTGGACTCTGGGACACCCCCTGCTGCGCGGATCGATCAACAATCGGCCCGTCTGCTTCCAGGTGGAACGCCATGGCCTCTGGTACCGTCTGCACGCCGACGGAACGCGTTTCGATGCCATGGTTATGACGCCCCATGCCGCCCGCCTCTACTCCCTCATGCCCTCAAGGGCCGCCATGGCCAGACGCCCGGTTCTCCAGGCACCCATGCCGGGACTGCTGGTCAAGATCTCCGTTTGCCGGGGCCAGGAGGTGAAGGCCGGCGATGAGCTGGCGGTTATCGAGGCCATGAAGATGGAAAACATCCTGCGGGCCGACCAGGATGGTACCGTCGCCGATATCAAAGTCGAACTCGGTGACCGCGTCGAGGTGGATCAGGTCATTCTCGAGTTCACCCGAACAAAATCCTAGATCATCAACTTTTCAAGCCAACGACACCACCATGGAAAACAGCAACCCCAACATCCTTCTCCTGGGTTCCAACGTCAAAATCAGCAACTTCGCCGTCAAGGAAGTCAGCCTGCTCGAAGAGGGCAGCCTGCCCGCCTACGGCTACAACCCCGGCGACGATATTGAACTGCTGGCCGGTCCGGTCACCGTCGAGGAAGGCCGGCTGGAACAATGCCTCACCTGGCTTTCTTCCTATATCACCGGCACCGACCTCGCTCCCCGGCTGCGAACCCTTACCTACGGCAAACAAAAAGAGGTCTACCAGGTCTTTCGCCAACGCAAGTCCATGGATGGGCTCCGGGAAAACCAGGGATGGTTCATGGTCCATCAGCTCCTGCCCTCGGAAGGCCGCGGCGCCCAGGACAAACCCTTCCTGATCTCGGAAAACAACCTGAAAATGATTTCCAACAACCAGGGAATGCTGCTCATCGACGACTCCGGAGTGCCGCCGCAGATCTGCGACGATATCCTGGAATTCAATCCCGGTCTCTGGTGCATTGCCATGGGCATAAGCGTTGCTCACTGGCAAAAATGGGCGGATGGGCTGCAGGAGCGCTTCACTCTGATCTGCAGGCTTTCCGACCTGGAAACCACCCGCATGGAAATGGATGCCTCGGTCAACTGGGAGACCATCGTCGCCATGTGTCTGCGCTCGCTGCGTACGCCGGAGGTCGGTCTCTGGGACGAACAACTCTCGCGCTTCACCTGCCACATTATCGTTGAGATGTTTCCCCACGGTATCCTCTACGTGGGACCGGATACCTCCTATTTTCGTTACAACAAGGGCCGGCTGCCGGAAAAAAGCTCGCCCCGTTCCAAGGGATCGGTTCCCTGTTACGACACCCTGGTCCCGTCTATGCTGGCCGTGGACACCATCCGGTTCAACGGTTTTCAGTTCTGCCGTAACTATCTCTTTGACTTTACCAAGCGGGTCCTGCTCAACTGGGAGATACTCTACAATCACGGCTACTCCTTCAAGGATGGGCTTGAATTTCCCGATCTGGATTTCTCCCCCACCTATCCGGACGGTTCGCCCTGCTCCTTTCTCGATGTACCACCGGATCCGGCCTTCATCGACCTGCCTCCCTTTACCGCCGATTTCGACAACACCCTGGAACTGGTCGCCGGCCAGACCTGGAGCGCCGAAAAGAAAAAGGCTTTACGCTCCTTTTTCAGACGACGCAAACCAGCCTCGGTCGCCGCGCCGTCTCCCCAGGACTTCGGTTACCTCGATGTCATCGTCTCGGTGCTCATGAACCTCAAGGAAGAGGTGAACCGCGGAGCCGGTTTCGAGAGACTGCCGGTCTACCAGCTGGGTCACCTGCGCACCACCGACCCGGCGGAGATCGATCCGGTGATCACCCTGCATAACATCATGGACAGCTATGTCTCCAAGAAAAGCGTTCCCCGTCCCCTCTGCATCGGCGTTTTCGGCCCCCCCGGGTCGGGAAAATCCTTTGCCGTGCGCCAGGTTGCCAATGAAATCTCCAAAAAGTTTTCCGGCAATCCCTTCGACTTTTTCGAGTTCAACCTCACCCAGTTCTCCGACCCCGACGAGATCAACTCGGCCATTGATCCCATCCGGGCAGCAGTGGCCCAGGGCAAGGTTCCCATCGCCTTCTGGGATGAGTTTGATTGCCGTTACAAGAATAACGAATTCGGCTATCTGCGCTACTTTCTACCGGCCATGCAGGATGGAGTTACCTATGTACACGGCATCCCCTACCATATCGGCAGATCCATTTTCGTCTTTGCCGGTGGGGTCAAGTCCAGTTGGGAACAGATGGAAGATCTCCTCCATAAAACCGACGCCAGGGAACTGCAGGAGATAAAAAATCTGAAAATTCCCGATTTCATGAGCAGGCTACGGGTCGTTCTCGATATCGACGGCATCGAGATACCGGAAAATCTGCTGAGGGATGCCATTCCGGAGGATGACCTTGAAGAATTGCGCCGCATCCTGCTCAAGAGGGCCTTTATCATCGCCCATCAGATGCAGACCCACTGGAAAAGCGCGGCCCGCAAAACCTCGGGTCTGCTGCTGCGGCTCCTCCTGGCCCGGTACAACTACGGCGCCAGATCAATCGAAGCGGTCATCGAGGCCAGCAGGGCCAGCGACCGGCTGGTTTACGGTCTTCCGGAGCTCATCGCCCCCTCGGCGGCGCGTATTCATGCCCACTGGCGCATTGAACTGGAACGAAGGGTGGACAGCCTCAGGAAGAATAAAGGATTACGGGCGGTGTGGTAGGAAGAGGACTGGAAATGAAAAACAGTACACGTCATACTTGATTCTCATTTACAAAGATATTAGGTTAATAGTATACAAATCGTTTACAACATATACCGAAATATCTCCTATTCAATCATAGCAAACAACAGGAGCAGATCATGACACAGGGAAAAAAGACATCGAACGGTAACGGCATCATCATCGGGATCATCGCTATCATCGCCTTTGTAGCGGCATTCCTCCCCATCATGGTGACAGCCATCCGCTAGAGCTTAGATGACCGGGGGGTGATGGTGGGACAGGAACCATCACCCCCCGTTTCACGGGCCGGGATACCAAAGCTTTGATCCGGCCATGAATGATGCGGTTTTCCTCCACGTCCGTGGTTTTTTATTGCTGAAAACCGAAAAAGTAGTCTGCCAGGGCTTTTTTCTCTTCTTCCGGCAACTTGCCAATCTTCCTTCTCCGGGGTTTCATGGTGATGTAGCGTTCCGGCTCCACAATGGGATCGGTCTCGCCCCGAAAAAATTTCAATAAATTCTCCCGATTTTCATAGGCCTTGACAATTGTGGTCAATGCCGGGCCGTTCACCTTTTTTTCAGGATGATGGCATTTCGTGCATTTCATGCTCTCGAAAATCTCCCGGCCGTTTCGCGGCTCGGCCCGGACCGCTGTCACACCCAGCTCAATCGCCAGGACAAGTAAGACAGACAGTGTTATAATAGTTCGCTTCATTTTCACCTCCCTCCGGCAATGGAGCCTTCCGGTGACCGCCACCGGCCATAAGGATTTCATGCTGTTTCCGGCCATCGCCGCCCGTGCCCCTGCGGCAAACAACCCCTTTGTCCATACAATAGAGCGTCTCAGCGGGAAATCAAGACCGCTCCCCAATGGTGTCGGCTTGCCTATCCCTCCGGCTTTCTATGGGAAATGGAAAAACAACCTTGTCTCATTCCGGAAAATTGAATAGATTATCTTTTAGTTTGTCGTTTTCCCGGATCCCTTGAAAAACGTAACCGATCACAGGGTATGTACCCCCGCGGTATCTTATGCTTCCAAACTGTAATTGGTCATTCCATGGGCCGGGACAAAGCCGAGCACCCGGGGAAAAGCATAATCCATGATAATGACCGCTGATGTCGGTTAAACGGCAGGGAGCCGATGACCTCACTTCTCTTCATCAATCAGGGCAGACCCGATAAACCGGCCATGGCCGCGGCCTGCATCGAATCCATGGCCGGCAATCAGGTGAGCGCCCGTGCCGCCGCCCTCTTCCCCGACCCGGCCGACAAACGGGTGATGGAGATTATGCGCCGTGCCGGTCTTGAGTGGCCCGAGACCATTCTTTCCGCCGAAACCTTCCGGCCCTTTCACTACGACCTCATCATCGGTTTCTGCGATGACCGCACTCATGCCTATCCCGCCCTGCCGGGGAACCCGGTACTCATCAACTGGAGAATCGGCGGTGAACCGGGAAAGGACACCGATCCCCGAAAGGCCGAGCAGGCTTGGTGGAAGATTCTGGAGAGAATACGAGGTCTGGTCAACGACCTGCTCAATCAGGGTTATCTCGACGCCCTGGTGCAGGCGCGTCGCAACAGCGAGCTGATCCTCGACAACCTCAGCGAGGGTATCATCGCCCATGATCTCAACCGCCGCTTTTTCTTCTTTAACCGTGTTGCCGAAGAAATCACCGGCCTCTCGCGGGAGGAGGTGCTCGGCCGGGACTGCCACGCCGTTTTCCCCGAACGCTTCTGTTCCAGCCATTGCCATTACTGCGAGAAGATGAGCGTGCCGCTCTTTCCCACAGCTCCCTACACGCTCAATGTCAGGACCAGTGACGGTGAGGACAAACTGGTGGAGATGTTCGTCATGCCGCTCAAGGACAACCAGCACAAACCCATCGGTGTGGTTGCCTCCATGCGGGATATCACCCGTGAACAGGAGCTGGCCGACCGGCTGGGCGAGATCAACCAGTTTGCCGGCATTGTCGGCCGGGATTCGAAAATGCAGGAAATCTACCGGACGATCAGGGATGTGGCCGAAAGCAATGTACCGGTTCTCGTCCAGGGAGAATCGGGAACAGGCAAGGAACTGGTGGCCTCGGCCATCCACCATGAAAGCGCCAGGGCCCAGCACCGCTTCGTGACCATCAACTGCGGCGCCCTCCCCGATACTCTGCTGGAGAGCGAACTCTTCGGCCATGTCCGGGGAGCTTTCACCGGTGCGGTGCGGGACAAAAAGGGCCGTTTTGAACTGGCCCACGGCGGCACCCTCTTCCTGGATGAAATCGGCGATATCTCGCCGGCAATGCAGGTCAAACTCCTGCGGGTGCTGCAAGACGGCGTCTTCCAACGGCTGGGCAGTGAAAAGGAGACCAGGGTGGATGTGCGTATCATCTCAGCCACCCACAAAGATCTCCAGGAGGAAATCAGGGCGGGACGATTCCGGGACGATCTCTACTATCGCCTCTGCGTCATGCCCATTACTATTCCGCCGCTGCGCCGACGACGACACGATATCGCCCTGCTCGCCGACCACCTGCTGAAACGCACTCTGGCCGAGGAGAAAAAGGAGTGCAAGGTCACCCTCACCCGGGAAACCCTCAAACTGCTGATGGAGTATGACTGGCCGGGCAATGTACGGGAACTGCATAACATTATCCGCTACCTGCTGGTCAAGTGCTCCGGCGAGCAGATCGAGCCCCACTGCCTTCCCCCGGATTTTCAGAAAAAGATCGCCCACGCGGTCAGCGTCATCACCGCCCGCAAGTCACCGGAAAAAAAACGCGGCAAACTCAACGAGGCCTCGGTGCGCCGGGCCCTGGAGAAAACCCACGGCAACAAGGCGCAGGCAGCTCGCCTGCTGGGGGTGGGCCGGGCCACGCTATACCGATTCCTGGCCCGGCAGAAATCGTAATCGGGCAAAAGAGGGGGCCCCGAAACAACCACGCAGGCGATCAGGCACCGGCCCGGATCAACGGGAACTCTTCAGTCAGCCTTCTTTTTCGCAGCCTCAAGTGATGCGATGCGGGCGGCAACCTGCTTCTCCTTTTCCCGGTTTTTACTGATCCTGTAAAACTTCTCCAGCTTGTAGAGGGCGGCCAGCACCTCGGAGCCGCCGGCGCCGTAGAGACTTTCACAGAGGGTGACCATCTTTTCCAGGCAGAATTCCGCATCATCCGGCTTCTGGGCCATGGTATAGATAATGGCCAGGTGATTCCAGGCCTTCAGGGCATCGACACTCTCACGGCCATGGAGCTGCTCGCGCAGGCCAAGCTCTTCCTTGGCCGCCTCCTCCGCCTCGCCGAAGTTGCCCAGGTGGGTGGCGATCATCGACAGATTTCCCAGCGAGATCGCCAGTTTTTCCCTTTCCGGCTGCGGCAGCTTACGGGCAAGTTCCACGGCATGCCGGGCCGCGCCGGCGGCCTTGATAAATTTCTGCTCCTTGTACAGCCCGGTGGCCCGGTCGTTTGCCTCCTGCCAGCTCTCCCCTTCTCCGGCCCACACCGAACCAAGAGAGAAGAAGAGGAGGAGCAGCAGGATGACCGGCACCTTGTCCTGATTTTTTATTTTCATATCTCCCCCTGCAGCTCAAGACGGTTTTCCCGCCCGGGACAATCCACCCATGAAATTGATGACAACATCCCATTTTCAGGGTACATTTTTCCCCCGAAGACCACATGAACAGGAACTGACGTTACTCTCAACAGATGAAAAAATCCATGAAAATGCAACAACTGCGACATTCTCTTCTGGGAATGACGGCCGGCCTGCTGCTTGGTGCCTCTTGCTGCCGGGCCCTGGAATTTCAATACAAGTTTATTATCCCGTCCATGCAGGATCGGCCGACGGCCGGAAAAATCTTCTCCCTGGTCGATTCGGTCAAGGGTGTCCTTGATGTGGATATCGATTTTTCCCGGCAGGCGCTCATCTTCTCCTTTGACGACGATTACACCGATGAAGAAAAAATCCGCGGCCTGCTGGAAAAAAACAACTATAAGGTGAGAAAAATCATGCTCCTGGAAGAACCGCGGGAGGGAATAATGAACTAGTGGGCCCTCACCTCTCACGGCCGCAGCAGCCGGCATCATCTCTCCCGGCTGCATGGCGGGGCGGGCTTAATCCCTTAATTTCTCTTGTTGGGATCCTCGTAGAGGATATCGCGACGTTCAACCCGATAACCCGCCTTTTTCAGGGGAATGAGCACATCCAGTTTCTCATCCTGAAACTCTTCATCATCGTAAAAAAAGATAATCTTGTTCTCGTCAAGATAGACGTCCGCGGAATTAAAACCGTCCTTGGCGGCATCCTTGAGCATCTTGACGATCTTGTCGGCATCCTCCTGGGTCTTCATGGTGGGGATGATGTACTTGACCTTGAAGTCGAAAGCCCGGGCCGACTGGGCCGAAACAACCAGGGCGGCTGCGGCGCAGAAAATCGCCGCACCTTTCATCAATGTTTTCATTTGTCGCTCCTTGCTGTAAAAATTAAAGGTTGAATCCTGGATGACAAGTGTATTGGAAAAACAAGCTGATACTGTATTGTGTCACAACTACGGATTGGTTTGGAAAATGATGATTTTCGTTGGGGATCAAACCATGCGGAAAAATTGCCGCTGCCATCTATGCAATATTCCAGACTGCTTTCATAATAATACCTTAGCGGGCATATGCAATATTCAGGTGGAAAAAAAGCGAGAAATACCCGGTTTCCGGTAGATAATCTTTTTCGGTTCCACCCGCAAGCCCATGGATGCCCTCCACGAATCGACTAAAGCAGATGCTCTTTCTCTACAACCTCCTCCAGCTCACCGCGACTCTCTTATTCCTGCCCCTGCTGCTGGTGGTTGTGATTGTCAGGCCAAAATACCGCAGCCGCATCCTGCGGCGGCTCGGTTTAAGACTGACGCGGGAAAAAATCAGCAAGCAAAACAAAAGAGGAGGACCCGGACCCCGTATCTGGATCCATGCCCTTTCCGTGGGTGAGGTCAAATCCGTGGAACACCTCGTGGGAACCCTGCGGCGCACCCTGCCCCACGCCGTCCTCATGCTCACCGTCTCCACGGACAGCGGCGAGCGCTTGGCCGGAGAACGGCTGCGGGAGCGGGTTGATCTCATCACCGGGGCTCCCCTTGATTTTTTCTTTACCATCAACCGTTTTCTCAGGATCCTGCAGCCCGACCTCTTCATCCTGGTGGAAACCGATTTCTGGCCCAACTGGCTTTCTTCTCTTGAAAAATCAGGATCGAAACTGCTGCTTGTCAACGGACGGATCTCAGACAGATCCTTTGCAGGATACCAGCGTTTCAGCTTTTTCTTCCAACCGCTCTTTGACTATTTTTCCCTCCTCTGCATGCAGACGGAACATGATGCCGACAACCTGAAACGGTTGGGCATCTCCGCCGACAAGATCCACACTCCAGGCAACCTGAAATTCGCCCGGGGACCTGTCGCCGACACCGGAAAAAAAGCTCCGGATGCCTCGGAACTCGGCCTGGCAGAATATCCCCGCATCATTGTCGCCGGGTCGGTTCATGGGCCTGAGGAGGAGATCGTTCTCCGGGCCTTTGCGGAAATATCACGTTATCATGAGGACTGCGCTCTGCTCATCGCCCCCCGGGACATCTCCCGGAGCGGGGGCCTGTGCCGGCGGGCCGGGCGGCTGGGTTTTGAGGCTGTCCGGCGCTCTGCGGCCCAAACAGAGGCCGCCCGGGTCGTCATCCTCGATACCTACGGCGAACTGGCTGCATGCTACTTTCTGGCCACCCTGGCCTTTATCGGCGGCAGCCTGGTGAACCGGGGGGGACACAACCCGCTGGAAGCCGCTGTGGCCGGCGTCCCGGTCCTGTTTGGCCCCCACATGGAAGACTTCCGGGAAATTGCCGGGGAGCTGCTTGAGCAGGGGGCGGCCCGCAGGGTGGAAGACGGTGGCCAACTCGCAGCCTCGATGATGCGGCTGCTCAACAGAGAAGACGAGAGGCTGGCCATGGGCAGGTCGGCGGCCCGGGTGACGACCGCCCATCAGGAGGTGTTGGAACGCTATGTCCGTCTGATCAGCACTCTCCTCAGCCGATGAGCCGTTTCCATGATGTCCCGGGGTCACTCTCTGCTTGCGGCGCTTTATGGGGACCTGCTGCCGCCGGCCACCCTCTCCTGCCTCATGGGGAGCATTGCCGCCGGACTCCATGACCTCCCGAACCCGCTCCTCCTGACCGTTCTCGCCCTCAACGGCAGCGCCATCTTCCTGCTGCGCCGCCGACAGCCGCCGCTGGTCATCCTCATTCTCTTCTTTCTGTTTTTCACCGGCTTTACCCTGACCCAATACCGGCTCAACGCCCCCCATGATGCAACTCATATTGCCCGACTGGTGGGTGACACCAGCCCCATGGCCTCCCTGAGCGGCACCCTGCTCAGCTATCCGGAATTCGACGGCAGCAGAACACGTTTTACCCTGGAGGCGGAAACTCTGCTTTTCCCGGATCATCCGGTGGAAAAATACCGACATCGCCAAGGGGTGCACGGCCGGGTCCGCCTGACCCTGGACGGTCCCCCGTCTCCGGACTATCTACCCGGGGACCGTCTGCTGCTGCGGGTCCGCTTGAACCGGGTGTACAACTACCTCACCCCCGGGGCCTTCGATTACAAACTCCACATGGCCGACAGGGGTATCCTCGTCCGCGGCTGGATCCGTTCCGCTCTGCAGATCGTCGCCCTCTCCGATGAACACGTTTCAACGGCAAGAAAAATCCGCTTCTTCCCCGAACGCCTGCGCTGCCGCATCGCCGGCTTTATCAAGAGTCATCTGGAGCAACCTGCGGCGGGATTATACGAGGCCCTTCTCCTTGGCAGCCGCAGCAATATCACCCCCCGGACCCTTGAGCAGTTCAAAAGTTGCGGCTGCATGCACCTGCTGGCCATTTCCGGAGTGCACATGGGTTTGCTGGCACTCATGCTCATCACCGGTTTCAGCCGGCTGATCTCCCTTTTCCCCCGGCTCCTCCTTCATCTGTCCGGTCGTCCCCTGGCCGTGGCCTGCGCCCTGCCGCCTCTCTTTCTCTATGCCCTCATCGCCGGCTTCAACACCCCGGTAATCCGGGCCCTGGTGATGACGGCGCTTTTCATCGTCGCGGTAATTATCAGAAGAGAACGTTCCATCCTGCATCTAGTGGCGGCCGCGGCCCTGCTCATCTGTCTCTTTCACCCCTTGCGCCTTTTCACCATATCCTTCCAACTCTCCTTTGTGGCGGTTTTAGCCATTGCCGTTATCTATCCCCGACTTCGCTCCTACCACTTCCAAAAAAACGGCAAAACCACGGCAGGCTTACCGGTTGCCGGCAGCAGCAACAAAGGTCTCGTTTCCCGATTCATAGGCGCCGGAGTCATCGGTTTCGGCGTATCGCTCACCGTCACCATCGGTATCCTGCCCCTGCTGCTGGCAGCCTTCAACCGATTTTCGCCCATCGGCCCCCTGATCAATCTGCTCATCGAACCGTTGCTCTGCTTCTGGGCCCTGCCCCTGGGATTGACGGCCGCACCACTCATCTTCATCCAACCGGATATCGCCAATTTTCTGTTGCATTTGGGCGGTTACGGCCTTGTGGCTGCGGATCGTATCACCGCCGCCGGTGCCGGATTCTCATTTGCCACCCTGTGGAGCGTCACCCCCACCCGGACGGAGATAATTCTCTACTACTGCCTGCTTTTGCTCTTCTGTTTCCGCCACCGCCTGCCAAGATCGCGCCCTCTGCTCCTATTTTTTTCAATGCTGCTCTTCACCACTGTGGCGGCCAACCAGTATCTCCAGAGTACCAGGGGAAAATCGGAAATCGCCTTCCTCGACGTGGGCCAGGGCGCCGCCACCTTTATCCGCATGGAGGACGGCACAACCGTTCTGGTGGACGGCGGCGGACCTGCCTCGCCGCGTTTCAACGTGGGAAGCGCCCTCATCGCCCCCTATCTCTGGAAAAAAAGAATAGGCCGCCTGGACCATGTTGTCGTCACCCATGCGGACAGCGACCATTACAGCGGCCTCGGCTTCATCCTCCGCCGCTTCCGGCCCGCCCGCCTCTGGACCAACGGCAGCAACGCAGAGGATCCGGGTTATATCGCCCTGCTGGACCTGGCGCATCGGCTGGGGATAGAAGTCCGGAGTCCCGGCCGCGGCGAAACACTCGTTCAGACGGGACAAAGCCGGCTCTACTGTCTGGGCAATCCCCTGCGTCCGGGGAATGGTAAAATGGGGGAAGGCAACGGCAGCGGCCTTTCCGATAACGATATGAGCCTTGTGCTTAAATTCCGGCACGGGGAATTCAGTGTTCTGCTCACCGGCGATATCACCAGCCGGGTGGAGCGGCTGCTGGTCAAATCTTCCCGTGATCTGCGCTCCACCATTCTCCAGGCATCCCATCACGGCAGCGGCACGTCAAACACCCCTGAATTTGTGGCGCAGGTGGATCCGGAACTGATCGTGGTCTCGGCCGGACGCGGACGGAGCCACTTTCCCCATGCCTCCCATGTCAAACACTGGCACCAACAGCAGCGTAATTTTGTCGTCACCGCCCGGGACGGCACCATCACCTGTTTCGCCGACGGCATCTCCCATGCGGTGCGCACCATGGGCAGGACTCTTCACACGCCTTAGTAGGTTATCTTGTCCGGGATGCTGTGCTACCTGTTCACGGGGCAGACAATCGCCAAAGAAGATTTGACGTCCGCAACCGGTTAAGGGTACACTGCTCCACCATGAGAGTCTCCTTCT
This sequence comes from uncultured Desulfobulbia bacterium, assembly GCA_964446115.1. Lineage (GTDB taxonomy): Bacteria > Desulfobacterota > Desulfobulbia > Desulfobulbales > Desulfobulbaceae > CAYUNE01. The sequence goes on from CAYUNE010000029.1 coordinate 21,318, forward strand.
TATTCTTCAGCCTCATTGTTTTTCTCACCGCAGCCCTTGGCCCGACAGCCTGCGATAACGGCGCCCATGGGTTGAAAAAGGGGGATCCGGCCCCGGAATTCTCCCTCCCCGGCCTTGGGAAGGGAGAATTTGTTACCTTTCCGGCGGATTTTCAGGGCAAAGTGGTGGCCATCCGCTTCTGGGCGGACTGGTGCCCCTACTGTGACCATGAAATGAGGGAGTTGGAACCGGTCTACCAAAAATATCGTGACCGCGGCCTGGTGATCCTGGCGATCAACGTACACCAGGATCAGCCCACAGCCTCACGGTTCGCCAAACGCCTGGGCATCAGCTACAACGTCCTGCTGGACACCCAGGGGAAAACCGCAGCCGCCTATCAGGTCATCGGCCTGCCCACCACCTATCTCATCGACCATAACGGCCGCATCAGCACCAAAATCATCGGTGAATCCACGGCCCAACTCTTCGAGCGACTCGTAGCCGAACTCCTGCCTTGATCAGGCTGAGATTTTAGCTTCGTTGTTCACCGGCGTTTTAAATTATGGGCGTCGAGTTCCATAAGATGACCAGTTCATAATAGATCAGAAGAAAATAGCCTGAAAAAACGCCGAAAAGCAGATGGTAACCGCTGAAGCGACCAAAAAGACGAAACCGCTTGTGGGCGACGATGAGGGTAATGCAGGAAGCGGTCAACACAAATTTGACCAAAAAAAAGAGACTCGTATCCGTTTCCAGGAGCAGCCGCATAAACGGATTGAGCTCCCTGCCGCCCCGGTCGATGATATGCAGGGTAAAAAAGGCATCGGCCACGCAAAAGAGCAGAACCCCGAAGACAATGGCAAAGAGAAAGGGCTCGTGCCAGTCCACATAAAAGGCTCCCCGGTAATCCTCCCCTCTTCTGGCCCGTTTCCGCCTTCTCATGAACAGAGAGTAGGCCAGGGAGCGAAGATTTGTCTGCCGCCGTTCCCGTCCCCGGCGTCGACACCGTGTATAGCCTGTTTCTCCAACGGCAACATCTTGTACGATCATCATCCGTTCTCCTTTCGTAACCAATTGCAGGGTAACCGATCACAGGATATGTAACCCGGTGGTGCTATGATCCACTTTGCCGTCGGTGCTTGCCTCCATTCCGTTTTCCCTGTTTTCCGCCGGGCACCGGTTTTCCCGCCGCATCTTTTTCACAATTCCGGAAATCCATCCGGGGAGTCCGGAATCGCATAACAGGCCCATTCAACCGGATAGAAGGCAATTACCTGCAGTTATGCCGAAAATGGAACATCTTGCTGCTCCAGCCGGGTGGTGTTACATCGTTTCCTGCAAGTAATGCGCCGCAGGGGGAAAGAGGGAGAAAAACATTTTCGGTGAAAAAGAAAAAAATGAGACGAAGCCGGATGACTAGATGAGGAGAAAGTCCCGGTTACGGTCGTTGCGGCGGCGTGCAGCCTTACGGCGCCTGCGGAACAGGGCGTTGAAAAAGGCGGGAAGCGAGCGGATGGAGGATTGACGGCGGTCCGGAATGGTGCGGCGCCGGGGACGCTGCGGCGGCAGCCGGTGGGGGGTCGACTCCGGAGCGGGAGCGATGTCGTCGGAAATATTCTTTCGGTGCCGGACGGATTTTTTCATGGTTCACGTCGATGAAACCGGGTGCCGAATCAGCGCCCCGTCCCTGTATGGGCTGGAAAACAGGGCTGGAAAGCGGCCATGCTCACCGGGATGTTACCATCCCCAGACGAGCCGGCGGGAGATCCAGCCGGTCACCCCCTGTTCGTGGCGGACCTTGACCCAGTTTTTGGTCCGCTTCAGGGTGCTGAACACTGTGCCCTTTTCCGCCATGGCGATCTTCTCCTTGTCGGTTCCGGGACCGGAGCGGACGTTCACCCGCGATTTTTTGACGATCACATGGGGTTTGGGCGAGGTCAGGGAGGAGTGCACCCAGCCCACATCATTTTCGTAATCCCTGACCTTGTACCACTTCCCCCGGGTCTCGATAACCTTGAGGGGATAGCCCTTGTCCAGTTGCCAGAGGACCTTGTACTTGATGCCCGGACCGGAACGGAGATTGATCCAGTTTTTTGCCACGGTCACCATTTTTGCCTGGCTGCCGACAGCGGTTGCGGCCACCCAGACAAGGGACAGCAGCATGATGACGATGACTTTGCCGAGAGAATTTTGCATGGATCGATACCCTGTAAACATAACTGCGGTTATCCGGTGCCCTCTACTTTACCAGATCTGCACGATTGGACAAATCATTTTTAAATCACGTTGTTCCACCCCGTTTTTCAGGTCCGGTGGAACCATTTTTTCAACTCTTCCCGGGAAAAAACCTTGCATACGGGACGTCCGTGGGGACAGTGGGAAAACGAGCTGCTCCGTCGCATCTGCTCCAGCAGATCGATCATCTCCTCGGGCTGCAGACGGTTACCGGACTTGACAGCGGCCTTGCAGGCCATGGAGGCAAGACGATCATCAATGAGGCGGGTCAACCCCTCGCGGCTCCGGTCGTCTCCCGTCTTCAGACCGTCCAGCAGTTCCCTCAGCAGCTGCGCCCCATCCAGATGGCCCAGCAGGGCCGGAACCGCCTTGACCACGTAGGTTTCTCCACCGAAGTGTTCCACGGTAAAGCCAAGGGCGGCGATAGTCTCGCCATGCTGTCGTACCAAATCAATTTCCGGGGCCGTGAGTTCAACGGTTGCCGGAAAGAGCAAAATCTGCGAAGAGATGGCGCCCGCAAGCCAGCCTGACCGCAGCTGTTCGTAGAGAATCCGTTCGTGGGCGGCATGCTGATCAATAACCACAAGCCTGTCACCTCCCTCGAAAAAGAGATAGAGATCAAAACAGGAACCCATGAGCCTCAGATCGGAAAAGGAGAGCGACTCCGCAACCGGTGCCGCCGGTTTTCCACCATCTCCGGCGGCAGGGATGGAAACGGTCGAAGATTCCTCCCGCTTTTCCTTCAACCCGGCTTCCCCGGCATCCTGCGGCAGCCTCCGGGGCACAGGCTCGCACACCCGGCAGGAGGCGATATCTTTTCCGGAGCCATCGCCGCGCTCCTCTTCCCGGAGACGGGGAAAAGCCTCTGTGAAAATCTCCCGGCGCAGTCGCTGCTGGTGGGCGCTCATACCCCTGCGGACCGCCTGAACAATGGCCCCGTGAACGATGCGGGGTTGACGGAATTTCATCTCCAGCTTTGCCGGGTGAACATTGACGTCCACCTGGTCACCGGGGAGGGTCACCAGCAGGGCACCATGCGGCTGCCTTCCCTTCATCAGAAAGGAGTGCATCCCCTCCCGGACCGCGTGCAGCATCATTGGATTGCGCACCGGACGCTTGTTGACCAGAAAACGCAGGCGGCCGGCGGCGGCCGCGCCGGAGTCCGGAGGCAGGAGAAAACCCCTGACAGCCACCCCGTTCCCCTCCGCCGCTGTCGTCTCAAGCTCTATCAACGCCTCGCCGATCCGGTAGATCTGCCGGAAGCGTTCCTCCAATGTGTCTGCAGCGGAAAAATGAAAAACAGGGCGACCGTCGATAGCCAGTCTCATCTCCACCTGCGGATTGGCCAGGGCCTGGTGACGAAATGCCTCCTCCAGGTGATGGATCTCGGTTCGCCGGGTCTTGAGAAATTTCCGGCGGGCCGGGACATTGCCGAAAAGACGACGGATCTCGACAGTGGTTCCCGAGGCGCATCCGGTTGCGTGAATCCTGGTCAGACGGCCGTACCTGACCTCGGCCCGGGTGCCGAGAGAGGCGCGGCGCGGCCGGGAAAGAATGGTCATATGGGAGACCGAACCAATGGAGGGCAGGGCCTCGCCCCGGAAACCCAGGGTGGCGATGGCGCCTAAATCCTCTTCCCGGTGCAGCTTGCTGGTGGCATGGCGTTCGATACAGAGCAGCACATCGTCCTCATCCATGCCGGAGCCGTTATCGCATACGCGAATAAGACGGACACCACCGCCCTCGATATCAACGGAAATGGTGGTGGCCCCGGCATCGAGGCTGTTCTCCACCAGTTCCTTCAGCACCGATGCCGGTCTCTCGACCACTTCGCCTGCCGCGATCTGGTTGGCGATATGTTCGGAAAGAATACGGATAACGGACATGGTCACTCCAGCGGGAGTCTGATTTTCCGGAAATAAACTTCAGAGTTTACTTGAACGGCGAATATACTATAAAGGGTGTGGCTGATCACGTGTACCTTTTTTTCAATCCCGTAAAATCCCTGCTGCCGGTGTCCAGAAAAACCACTAAAAAATCCGCGGCGACCAGGTCGAAAACAACCTATTCGCATACACATATGGTCACCTTCTTGCTGGGGGTCGGCGGACTGAGTACGGTGATCATCGCCGGCTGCCTGATCTGGTTTCTCTCCCTGGGAATCCCGGACATCCGTTCAGCCGCGGATTTCAAACCGTTGCTGACCACCACGGTGCTGGACCGTCACGGAAAGGTGATCGACCGCATTTTCCAGGAAAACCGGTACATCACAGGACTTGCATCCATGCCGGAACTGCTGCCCCTGGCCTTTGTGGCGGCCGAAGACGCCCGTTTCTTCGAACATGGCGGCCTGGACTTCCACTCCATATTGCGGGCCTTCATCAACAATCTTCGCAGCCGCAGCCGCAGCCAGGGCGGCTCCACCATCACCCAGCAGGTGACCAAGGCCCTGCTGCTCTCCGGAAAAAAGACCTATTTCCGGAAATTCAAGGAGGCGATCCTGGCATACCGGCTGGAAAAACTTCTGACCAAGGAAGAAATTCTCTACATCTACCTCAACCAGATCTATTTCGGCCGGGGCGCCTACGGTGTGGAGGCCGCGGCCCGGGAGTACTTCCGTAAACACGCCTCCCAGCTCACTCTCTCCGAGATTTCCCTGCTTGCCGGTCTGCCCCAGGCACCAAGCCGTTATTCCCCCACCACCCATTTCAAACGGGCACGGAGCAGACAGCGCTATGTACTCAACCGGATGGTGGACGAGGAGTTCATCACCCCGGAAACGGCCCGCCGCGCCTATCACGCCGCCATTCGTCTGGTCAGCCCCCCTGAGATCCCGCCGGAAATGGGATATTTCACCCGCCCGGTGCGCTATCGCCTGGAAAAAAAATTCGGCTCCCGGCAGCTCCTGAGACTGGGCCTCACGGTGAGCACCGGTCTGGACAGCACCCTGCAACAGGCGGCGAACCGGGCGATCAGAAACGGGGTTGCCGCTATCCATGAACGGCGTTCAGCCGGGGAGCGCACCGGCAAACCGCCCCAGGGCGCCCTGGCGGCCATGGATATCGCCACAGGCGAGATACGGGCCCTCATCGGTGGTACCGATTTCACCAGCAGTCAGTACAACCGGGCCGTGCAGGCGCGTCGGCGGCCCGGCTCGGTGTTCAAACCCATCATCTATGCCGCGGCCTTTGCGGCCGGGTTGACTCCGGAGACCATCATCGACGACGAGCCTCTCATCCTCCCCGGACCCAACGGCCGTCTCTGGCGACCGCGAAACTTCGACAACACCTATTACGGCCCCACCACCCTGGCAGACGGCCTCATCTATTCCCGCAATATCGTCGCCATCAAGCTGCTCAAGCGCACCGGTTTTGCCCCGGTCATCAACCTTGCCCGCCGACTCGGCATCACAGCTCCGCTAACCCGGGAACTGGGGTTGGCCCTGGGAACCTCGGATATCTCCCTGCTGGAAATGACCGGCGCCTACAACGCCTTTGCCGGGGGCGGCCTCTACCGTGCCCCCCGTTTTATCACCGCCATCCGGGATGCCGGGGGAAAACCCGTGCACCTCGACACTCCCGGACCCGTGCGGGTGCTGCCCGCCGCGGTTGTCCGCCGGCTCGATTTCCTGCTCCGGGAGGTCATCTCAAAAGGCACGGGCAGGGCGGCCCGGGGACTTGCCGGAAAATCAGCCGGGAAGACAGGTACTTCCGATAACAACGTCGATGCCTGGTTCATCGGCTACAACGACCGGCTCACCACCGGGGTCTGGTTCGGACACGACCGCGGCAAATCCCTGGGAAAGGGGGAAACCGGTGGTCGGGCCGCGGCGCCGGTGTGGCGGGAGTTCATGAAACGGGCACAGGAGAAGGCGCCATGATACGGGGAGAAGTGGAATCGATCAGACAAGACAACCCGCTCCGCTTCTACGAGGGCAGCGTGGAGGACAAGCTGCGGCTGGCACGCAGTATCAACGCCCTCTACGGCGCCACGCTGCAGCGGCTACCCGGGGTTCCCGAATTGCTGGAGCGTCTGATCGTGCTGGCGGAGCAACTGGGTAATCGGATGCGGAACATGAACATGGATAGCCTCTGCGCCGTTTGCGGCGGCGAGGACCGGGGCGGTTGCTGTTCCATCGAGATGGCCGATAACAGCGACGCCCTGTTACTGACCATGAATCTGCTGCTGGGATGTGTGGTCGAGTTCCGGCGCAACGACGGTTTCGAATGCTATTTCCTCGGAAAGAGGGGATGCACTCTTTTGCTCAAGCCGATGTTCTGCCTCAACTACAACTGCTGCAAAATCCACCGGCACAACCCGGCAGCTGCCATGACCGGCCTGGAACGGAGCAGTGGCCGACTGCTTCGGGCTCAGACGCAGCTGGAATCCATCCTGATCGTCCACCTGCGGAACCGACGCCTGGAGTTGTAACCGCAACGCCCCGGGAAAACAGCCGCACCTTAAAGGTGGATCACGGCATTGAAGAGGTATCCGGTACAGAGTATCCCGGCGCCCACCACGGTGATGAAAAGGGCGATGAGCCGGGGCTTGAGCACCTTGCGGAGGATAACCATCTCCGGCAGGGACAGGGCGATCACACTCATCATAAAGGCCAGCACCGTTCCCAGGGCCGCCCCCTTGCCCAGCAGGGCCTCGACAACGGGAACGATACCGGCGGCATTGGAGTACATGGGAATGCCCACCAGCACGGCGGCGGGAACCGACCACCAGGCATCCCGTCCCATGACGGCGGCCATGAAGCTCTCGGGAACATAGCCGTGGATGAGGGCGCCGACGCCGATACCGGCGATGACGTAGATCCACACCTTGCCGACGATATCACGCACCGCCTCCCAACCCCGCATCAGGCGGGCCCGCCAGTCCGGTTTCTCCTCAATGACCAGCGCTTCACACCTCCTGAGCTCCCGCACCCAATCCTCGATCCAGCCCTCCAGGTGCATGCGGCCGATGATCCAGCCTGCGACCATGGCGATGAGCAGACCGGTGACCAGGTAGAGGGCGGCGACACGCCATCCGAGCAGACCGTACAGCAGCACCAGGGCCACCTCGTTGACCATGGGGGCGGCAATGAGAAAGGAAAAGGTCACCCCCAGGGGGACGCCTGCCTGGACAAATCCCAGAAACAGCGGTACCGCCGAGCATGAGCAGAAGGGGGTAACGATGCCCAGCAGCGCGGCCATCACATTGCCCAGGGTCTCCCGCCGGCCGGCGAGATATTTCCGGGTCCGTTCCTGGGTGAAAAAGGAACGAATAATGCCGATGACAAAGACCACCAGGGTGAGCAGCAGCATCACCTTGGGGGCATCGTAGGCAAAAAAACGCATCGCCTCGCCGCTGTGCGTACCCCTGCCGAGCCCCAGCAGCGAATAGGCAACGAAATCCGCAAAGGGCCCCAGCTGCCGGTAGAGCGGATACCAGAGCAGCAGAGCAGCCGGGAGGATAAAGGCGAACCGGCCCATGGGCGGCCGGGAGTCTTTTCCCTCCTGTCCCTGACAGCCGCAGCCGAGTGGTTGAATGGGTTCCATGGATTCTCCTTTCCGGATTGGGATCAGGAACGGCGGCGACAGGAACGCAGCACGGCGGCGCCGGGCAGGGCCCGGCGCATGCGCTCCAGTTCGGCATCATCCTCAAGCCATTGCCGCAGGGCGGCCAGCATGGTGGGCACATGGCGGTTGTCGCTCTCCACGGCCAGGCTGTAGAGTATCCAGCTTCCCTGCCGGCGGCGATCAACCAGGCCGCTGTCTTCCAGAAGCTTCATATGCCTGGAGACCGTGGACTGGGCCAGGCCCAGCACCTTCTGAATCTCGCAGACACAGAGTTCCCCTTCCTGCAGCAGCTTGAGCACCCTCACCCGGTTGGGATCGGAGAGCGCCTTCATGATCCTGATAAAAGATTTCATGCGATTAATTTGCTTATTCACATATCGCCAACTTACGATATTATAACAACCCGCCGATCTTTGTCAATTCTTTTAAGCCGCCTCAGCAACTCATCTTCCAAACGGACCTTTCCGGGAACCGGTATCTTTTCCGCTCCGGCTGCGCAAACAGCCTGCAGCAGGACTTCTAACTGATGAAAAAACGGTTTCTAACCGATAAAGTAATGGAAAATCAAACGGCAATATAGCGGCCGAAAGAGATCTAAGCAAATCTGGTGCGTCCATGATCGCCTACCAAAGGAGACGAAAAATGAAGAGACGATTTCTCATGACAATGGTTACCCTGGCCGCCTTTTTCTGGGGCAACATGCTGCTGGCCGATACGATCACCATTGTCGGAACCGGCAGCGGCTCGGCAGTACTCAAATCAGTGGGCAGGGCATTCAGTACCATCCACCCGGAGGTGACAATCACGGTCCCGGAGAGCATCGGCTCCGGTGGCGGCATCAAGGCGGTGGGTAACGACAAAAATCCCCTGGGTCGGGTGGCCAGGGAGATCAATGACAGGGAACGGGCCTACCAGCTCACCTATCTTCCCTATGCCAAGAATCCTATTGTCTTTTTTGTCAACAAAAACGTCGGCATAAAGGGACTGACCACCCAGCAGGTCTGTGACATCTACTGCGGCAAGATCACCAACTGGAAGCAGGTGGGCGGCCGGGACGCCAAGATCCGGGTGATCAGGCGCGAGGATGGTGACAGTTCCCTGGAGGTTCTGTTGAAATCATTTCCGGGCTTTGCCGGCATCTCCCTCACGGAAAAATCCAAGACAACCTTTTCCGATCCCATCACCTGTGAACTGGCGGAACGCAAGGAAAACACCATCGCCTTCGGCACCTATGCCAATGCCAGAAACTACGACGTCAATATTCTCACCATCAACGGCAAGAATCCAACCGCTGCTGATTACGACTACGTGGGTACCCTGGCGCTGATCTTCAAGGAAAAGAACAGAAACGGCAACATCGACAAGTTCGTTTCCTTCGTCACCTCCCAGGCGGCCCATAACGCCATCCGGCGGGCAGGCGCCCTTCCCCTGTAGCGGCGGACCGATTCCCGTCCCGCCCCTTCACGGTTCATACAACCGATTGCGGATCAGGCCGAAAAATCCCGCCGCATCCGCCCCGGAGAAGTACCATCCCAGGTGGGTCAGGCAGGAAAGACAGAGGGCAAGCTGCCAACGGTATCCGGCAAACCAGGTAAAGTCGGAGCTGGGCGCCCCTTCCAGCCGACATCCCGGCGCCCGGCTGAAACAGCGTATTTCAAAAACAATGCCTGCCGGGTTAAAAAAGGTATGCTCCCGGGAGCCGTCAACGGCAATCAAGTCCGCCTGTCGGGTGATGGGATGATCGCAGCGACGGCAGAGGATGTTGTTCTCCTCCTTTTCAACGGGATGCTCCTGGTTTTCGGGTGTGGTAAAATCGGCGACACCCGTTGCCTGCCGCTCGCGACAGCAGGGCGCGGCCGGCGGGAACCTTTCAGGGGCTTCGGTCTCCCCCTTCCCGGTAAAAGTCGACAATGGAGCGGACCATCTCGGCGATGGTATACTTCCTGGGCTGGACATCGACGGACAAACCATGGTTTCTGACTGTTTTTGCGGTTATGGGGCCGATGGCGGCGATATGGGTCCCCTGCATCAGGGCATGGAGATCATCCTGGTTTTCAGCATCAACCAACCTGAGAAAATTGGTCACCGTGGATGAGGATGTAAAGGTTACCATATCGATCTTCTTTGCCGCCAGTTCCCGGCGCAGAACATCCCGGCCCCCGGCCTCCGAAACCGGCGGGACATTGCGGTAGACCGGGGCGATCGTCACCTTGTAGCCGGCTGCCTCCAGCAGATTCGGCAGCACCTCGCGCGCCTGCAGCGCCCGGGGAATCAACACCGGACCGGGATGATCATCGGTGGCGATCAGGCTTGCGGCCAGGCCCTCACCGGTGAATTTCTCAGGCAGCAGATCGACGCGGATACCATGGCGCAGCAGGGATTCCGCCGTTGTCTTTCCCACCGCGCCGATGCGCGGTCCCTTGAGGTCCCGGGTGTCCATGCCCTGTTTTTCCAGCCGACTGAAAAAGTAGCGCACCGCGTTCAGACTGGTGAACAGCAGCCAGCGGTAGCTGTCGATGTGCTGCAGGGCCTCGTCGAGCACCCGGTAATCATCCACCGGTTCAATGTTGATGGTGGAGTGTTCAAGACACTCGGCTCCCTGCTCCTCGAGGGCCGCCACCAGCTCGCTTGCCTGTTCACGGGTGCGGGTGACGACGATCCGTCGTCCGAATAACGGTCTTTTTTCAAACCAGTCAATGGTGTTGCGCAGACCGACCACCTCGCCGACAATGACCAGCGCCGGCGGCCGGATACCGGCCCGGTGGACAATATCGGTGATGTTTTCCAGGGTCCCCTGCACCGAATGCTGATGGGGGGTCGAAGCCCAGCGCACCACCGCCGCCGGGGTCCGGGGACTGCGACCGTGTTCCATAAGTTTACGGGTGATGACCGGCAGATTCTTGATACCCATATAGACGACGATGGTGCCCACACCGGTGGCCAGCTTTTCCCAGTCGATATCCGATTTTTCCTTGGTGGGATCCTCATGACCGGTAACAAAGGCAACCGAGGAGGTATAGCCGCGGTGGGTGATGGGTATACCGGCATAGGTGGCCGCCGCCGTGGCCGAGGTAACCCCCGGCACCACCTCAAAGGGTACTCCGTGACGGACCAGCTCCTCGATCTCCTCGGCGCCGCGGCCGAAAATAAAGGGATCCCCCCCCTTGAGCCGGACCACCCGCTTGCCCTCCAGGGCATGTCGCACCAGAAGAGCGTTGATCTGCTCCTGGGTAAAGGCGTGCAGGCCGCCGCCCTTTTTCCCCGCGTAGATGAAGAGTGCCCCGGCCGGGGCGTGTTGCAGCAGTTTGCGGTTGGCCAGATAATCGTAGACCACCACCTCGGCCCGCTTCAGCAGAAAGGTGCCTCGCAGGGTGATAAGTCCCGGATCTCCGGGACCGGCGCCGACGAGATAGACCTTGCCCACCCCCCGGCCACCGGCGGCTTTGGATGTTGACATTGCTTTCTCCAGCATGACTGTGAATGAAGGATTGAAAACCGGGGTTCCACCGGGTCGGCGACTTGCCGGGCACCAACCGTCGCAACCCCTCGCAAGGCTCGTAACCTGGCGCTATAATGTATCTCATTGGTTTCATGCCGACCCGGCAATAAAAAAACGTTTCCGTCGTACCACGGAAACGTTTTTTCTTCAAACATCCGCCGGGGCGGAGGGCTGAAAATCAGTCAAGTTCCTTCATGATGGAAGCGGTCACCTCCTTGATGGAGGGCGATCCATCCACGGAAATCACCTTAACGGTGCCAAGATTCTTGAAGTAGTTGACCGCGGCCATGGTGCCGGTCTCTTCGTCGTAGTAGATGTTGTGGCGCTTGTCCACCGCCTCTTCGTCCTGATCGTCGGCACGGGTGGAAAGCTCGCCGCCGCAGACGCGGCAGACCAGCTTGCCGTCCTTTTCCACCGGTTTGATGGCCTCGAAGGCGATATGGTTGGGGTGGTTGTTGTCGTTGGCGCAGAGCCTGCGGCCCATGATCCGGTCCTTGGCCACCTGCCGGTCAAGAACGATCTCCACCACATAGTCAAGTTTCAGTCCGGCCGCCTTCAGCGCCTTGTCCAGTTCCTCAGCCTGTACCCTGCTGCGGGGAAAACCGTCCAGAATCCAGCCGTCCTCGGCCTCCTGCAGGGTCTCCAGGACCATGGGGATGGTGATGTCGTCGGGAACAAGGTCGCCGCGTTCGATGTATTCCTTGGCCTTTTTGCCCAGTTCGGTGCCGCCGCCGATATGCTTTCTGAAAATGGCACCGGATTCGATATGCGGTACATTGTATTTATCCTTAAGAATTGCGCCCTGGGTTCCCTTGCCGCTGCCGTTGGGGCCGAAAATCAAAATATTCATGCTCTGTTCTCCCTGTTGTAAATGTGAAACGGATAGCCGGCGCAATGCCCTGTATCCAATGAAATTTCGGGCAAAACCTACTGAATCGCCCTTCATTAAGCAGACAAATATACCGCAGAATAAAGATTTTAGCTATGAAAATTTCCCTGCAAAGTTTTGACAGAAACCACCAAAGCAGGTATGTTTTTCACTCTCATCCATCCACGTAAGTGATCACGGGCACCGCATCTTTACACGCTCTCTCCCGGTCTGTATCGTGGGGCTGTAGCGGCCGGGAGAGAGCGTACAAATCTGCAGCACCTGTGACCAATTACACCATCCACTCATGCAGGATACGGAACAGAACATGCGGGAAATACAGGTTGGCCTCATCGGATTCGGAACCGTTGGCCGTGGACTGGCCGAAACGCTGCTGAATCAACAGCAGAGACTGGAAAAACGCTCGGGCATCACCCTGCGACTGGCCCGGGTTGCCGATATCGTCGTGGACAGCCTGCCCGGCAGGTTCGCCGCCACGCAGTTGACCACGGATGCGGCCACGATCATCAATGATCCGGATATCGACATCGTGGTCGAACTCATCGGCGGCATCGAACCGGCCCGCACCTTTCTGCTCGATGCCGTCTCCGCCGGTAAACACGTGGTGACCGCCAACAAGGCCCTGCTCTCCCGGCACGGCATGGAGATCTTCCGGGCCGCCGGAGAAAAAGGGGTCGAGGTGGGGTTCGAGGCCAGTGTCGGCGGCGGCATTCCGGTGATCAAGGCGCTGCGCGAAGGGTTGGTCGCCAACCGTATCGAGTCGATCATGGGCATCATGAACGGTACCGCCAACTATATCCTCACCCGCATGACCGACGAGGGCATCGACTTTGCCACGGTTCTCAAGGAGGCCCAGGCAGAGGGCTATGCCGAAGCCGATCCCACCTACGACGTCGAGGGCATCGACACAGCCCACAAGCTGGTGATCCTCGCCACCATGGCTTACGGCATGGATATCGGTCTTGATGACATCACCACCGAGGGCATCTCCACCATCGAGCCGGTGGACATCGAATTTGCGCGGGAATTCGGCTACCGCATCAAACTGCTGGCCATCAGTCGCAATCACGGTTCCAGTATCGAGGCGCGGGTTCATCCCACCATGGTGCCGGAGAGCCATCTGCTGGCCTCCATCAACGGCGCCTTCAACGCCATCCACTTCACCGGCGACACGGTGGGCGACGTGCTGCTCTACGGGATGGGCGCCGGCATGATGCCCACCGGCAGCGCCGTGGCCGCAGATGTCATGGACATTGCCAGAAACATCGTTCACGGTGCGGTCGGCCGGGTACCCGCTCTGTCCTACCTGCCTGAACATATCAGCGGCCGCGACATCACTCCCCTTGAAAAACTTCGTTGTCCCTACTATTTCCGCATCACAGCCGTGGACAAACCCGGAGTGCTGTCGAAGATTTCCGGCATTCTCAGCGAGCATGACATCAGCATCGAATCGGTCATCCAGAAGGGACGGCAGCAACAGGGGCCGGTGGCCATCGTCATCCGCACCCACCATGCCGGAGAAGATGCCGTGGCCCGGGCACTGGACAAAATCGACGCCCTGGACATCGTTGCCGCTCCCACGGTGCGCATCAGGATCCTCACCGAGGGGTCTCAGACGCCGGATCAGGCGGACCTGTCATGAAATTCGTCATTCTGGTGGGCGACGGCATGGGCGACGAGCCCATGGACGAGCTCAACGGTAAAACAGTGCTGGAGGCAGCCGCCACCCCGGCAATGGACTCCCTTTGCCGTCGGGGGGAACTGCTGCTCACCCGCACGGTACCCGCGGGTTTTCCTCCGGGCAGCGATGTGGCCAACCTTTCACTGCTCGGCTATGAACCGGAAAAGTACTATACCGGTCGCGCCCCGCTTGAGGCCGCCAGCATGGGCATTCGCCTGGCTGCCGACGAAATCGCCTATCGCTGCAACCTGGTTACCCTCGAACACCGCGGCGATCAGGTGATCATGCGCGATTACAGCGCCGGCCACATCACCACGGAGGAAAGCCGCCGGCTGATCCGCGACCTGCGGCGGAGCTGCCCGGATGATAATTTTCGCCTCTACCCGGGGGTAAGCTTCCGCCATCTGTTGGTGTCGGGAAAGAAAGAGTCCGGGCCTGTGACCACGCCGCCCCACGATCACCTTGACCAGGACGTTACCGGCTATTACAACAACTACCTGTCCGCTCCCGGGTTCAGGGAGTTGATTACGGCAAGCGAAAAACTGCTGGCCAACCATCCCGTCAACCGCGCCCGGCAGCGGGACGGGAAAAACCCGGCAAACGCTCTCTGGCTCTGGGGGGAAGGACGCATGCCCTCCATGCCGCCCTTTTCAAAGCGCTACGGCATGGAAGGCGGCCTCATCTCCGCCGTGGATCTCCTCAAGGGCATCGGCGTCTGCTGCGGCCTTGACATCTGCGAGGTGGAGGGCGCCACAGGCTATCTGGACACCAACTACGGGGGCAAGGTGGAGGCGGCACTGGCCGCCCTGGATCGCCGGGACTTCGTCCTGGTGCATGTGGAGGCCCCGGACGAGGCCGGACACCAGGGCAGCCTGGCCGACAAGCTGCGCGCGGTGGAGGATTTCGACCGGTGCATCGTCGGCCCGGTTGTTGCCGGGCTCAAAAAGCGGTACCAACCCTTCCGGCTCCTGGTGACCATGGACCACTACACTCCCCTGGCCATCCGCACCCACGTGGATTGGCCGGTCCCCATGCTGCTCTTTGACTCCCGCGGGGCCGGACCCGCCTGCGGCCTTGTCTACAGCGAACGCAACGCCGTCGAATACAGCCGGCACCACAACCGCCGTTTCGACAGCGGTGCCGACTACTTCTCCTTTTTCCTGGAAAAGAGAGAGAGATGAAAATCGCCATCACCATGCCGCCGCTCCCCTTCCGCATCAAGACCCGCGTCATTTATGCCGATACCGATGCCGGGGGCGTGGTCTACCATGCCGCTTACCTGCGATTCTTCGAATCCGCCCGCACCGAGATGATCCGCCACTGGAACTATTCCTACAGGGACATGGTCGAAAAGGGCCTCATCCTGCCGGTGACGGAAAGCTATCTCCGCTACAAGGCCCCGGCCCTCTACGATGACCTGCTCATCACCGAAACCGCCCTGGTGGAGGTGAAAAAAGTCTCCTGCCGCTTCAACTATCGCATCCTCCGCGCTGCGGAAAACGCCGGGGAACGACTCCTGGTGCAGGGATTCACCACCCACGCCTGCGTGGGCGCCCAGGGCAGGCTGCGTCCCTTTCCGGCTGAATTTGTCCGGTTGCTGGAACAGATCATCCGCTCCCAGAACGAAAAATGAACCCGCCCCTCCCTTTCTGCGGTTGACAATCAAGGGGAATGGATTATAGTACATTCATGCGACGCGGGGTGGAGCAGTCTGGTAGCTCGTCGGGCTCATAACCCGAAGGTCAGGGGTTCAAATCCCTTCCCCGCTACCAAATAAATTCAAGGGTTTAAGGCAATCCGGCCTTAAACCCTTTTTTTTTGCTGGTCATTGTACGAGTCGGGAGCACTTAACTCCATTTTGCCTATCTTCATGGAGTTTTCAGTCAAAAACAACAAAAAGGGCCGGCTCCTGAAAGGCGACATCTTCCCCGAAAATGTTGCTTTTCAAGACCTGACCCCGGGTTCTGACCCCCAGCTCTCTTGTAAAAAGTTTTCATGATTGTTATACTTTGAGCTACAAAGAGACAGCCAGGAGCCGACTCATGCCCGAAAACGAAGAAAAAAAAGACATGGCCATCAATAAGAAAGAACTTGATCTTATGGTGGCCAATATTATCCCGACTTCGCGATACTTTGAAATCCGTTTCGATTACCTGCAGAAACAGGTCGACGATCTCAAAGAAGGCCAGAAAGAAATCCGCGAAGAAATGGGCAAACGTTTCGAGCAGGTGGACAAACGTTTTGAACAGGTGGATAAACGTTTCGAGCAGGTGGACAAACGTTTCGAACAGGTGGATAAACGCTTCGAGCAGGTGGACAGGCGTTTTGAACAGCTGGACAAACGTTTCGACCAGGTAAATATCAAGCTCGACACCATTATTGAACGGATGGATACCAAAATAGATGCAGGCCTTCGGGAAAACCGGGCAATGAGCATCCGTCTGTTTTCATTCGCAATGGTATTCTCAGCAATCTCCATGGCCGGCCTGCTTGCCAAAATGACCGGCCTCTTCTGAATTTTCTCCCCTTCCAGCCGGCAACCCAAAACCGGCCGGCTACGCCGGCTCCGGACAGGCGCTATTCCCTAAAAATGTTGCTTTTCAAGACCTGACCCCAGGTTTGCTGCGCGCGGCAGTTGTTAGAAAACAGAAAACCAGCAGATCAGGAATCAGAACAACAGCAATCAGGAATCAGCGGCCAGGGAGAACACCACACGAAACCCCATGATGTCGTTCCGATTGAGCGGATGATTCCAGTAGCGGACCGAACAGCGGACGTAGCCCGGGGAG